>CAXTMM010000001.1:0-13254 GCA_964245415.1 uncultured Acidobacteriaceae bacterium
GGACTCGGCTGCGCATCGAGCGCTGGCGCAGCGGGCGGCAGAAGAGTCGGTGGTGCTGCTGGCCAATGATGGGCTGCTGCCGTTGCCGGCCGCCAAACATGTTGCGGTGATTGGGCCGGCGGCGGATCTGCTTGAGAACCTTGAAGCGAATTATCACGGCACGGCGGTTACCCCCGTGACACCGCTCGACGGGATGCGGGCAAGTTTTAGCCAAGTCGTGTATGCGCAGGGGTCGGTATTGGTGAGTGGTGCCGCAATTACGATTCCGCGGACTGCGCTGCGTGTGAGTGCGGAGGCCGGCGCGGCGGAAGGGCTGAAAGCTGAGTACTTTGCAAATGCTGACTTTGCCGGCGCGCCAGCGCTCACCCGGGTGGATGCGCGGCTGAGCTTAGACATGAATCACGCGTTTCCTGTGGCGGGACTTGCGAGCGCGCAGTCGAGCGTGCGCTGGACAGGTGTGCTGATACCGCCGGCGGCGGGCACTTACAGGCTGCGCGTGCACATCATCGGGTGCGATGGGTGTGCGATCCACGACAGTTACAAACTGTACGTGGGCGGCAAACTCTTGCCGGCAGGCGAAACGCCGGGTAGGGCGCACGAGGATTTGGGACAACTTGTATTTGCAGATACGACGCCGCAGCTGCTTCGTCTCGAGCTGCAGCATCGCGGCGATGATGGCATTTCGCTCGAGTGGGAGCCTCCCGCGGATGCGCTGCTGGACGAGGCTGTGGCTGCTGCAGCCAAGTCAGATGCCATTGTCGCAATGGTTGGGCTTTCGCCGAACCTTGAAGGAGAGGCGCTCGACCTTGCGCTGAAGGGCTTTGATGGGGGAGATCGTACGAGCCTCGCGCTGCCGGATGCGCAGCGCGCGCTGCTTGAGCGATTGCAGGCGACCGAGAAGCCGCTTGTGGTGGTGATTGCGTCTGGGAGTGCGATTGCGTTGGATGCTTCGCTGCTTACTGGTCCGCACAAGGCGGCTGCCGTGCTGGCGAGCTGGTATGGGGGCGAGGCTGCGGGCACGGCGCTTGGGGAGATACTTGCCGGCGGCGTCAATCCTTCGGGTCGGCTGCCGGTGACGTTCTATCGTTCGGTCGAGGACCTGCCGGCTTTTAACGACTATTCCATGGCGCACCGGACGTATCGTTACTATGATGGGCCGGTTGAGTTTCCGTTTGGGTATGGGCTAAGTTATGCGCGGTTTACTTACAGCGTATTGAAAGTGGACCACGCAACACTAAGAGCGGGCGAGGCGCAGGGCGCAGCTGTAACGATCAAGAACGCAGGCGCAGTCGATGGAGATGAGGTCGCGGAGTTATACATTGCGCCGCCGCAGCAGAGTGGGTCGCCGCGCCTTGCGCTTGCCGGAGTAGCGCGCGTGCATCTGCGTGCGGGCGAGAGCAGGCAGGTGATTTTCAGGCTTGAGCCGCGGCAGCTGAGCTTTGTGGATGCGTCTGGACAGCGCGCTGTGCGACCCGGCAGCTATCGGTTGTTTGCCGGGGGCGCGCAGCCCGGAGCCGACGCAGAGGGTGCCACGTTTACGATTACCGACGAGCAGTCCGCAGCGCAGTAAGTAGAAGGTAAAGGTCGATCAAACCATGAGTACTCCTGGATACGCCCACGCGATGCTTCGCGAAATTCATGAACAGCCTCAGGCGCTTGAGCGTTTGCTTGACGCCTGCCTCGATGGAGACACGCTCAAGCCCGTTATCTTCGACCCGATACGCGCCTGGTTTCGTGCAGCCTCGCAGGTAGTTATTGTGGCGAGCGGCTCGAGCCGTCACGCGGGGCTGGCGGCGGAGATTATGTTTGAGGATCGTACCGGGCTTGCGGTCGACGTGGAGTACGCGAGCGAGTACTCCTACCGCGGCAGCAACACGACACCGAACGCGGCGGTGCTGGTGATTTCGCAGTCAGGCGAGACAGCAGACACGCTGGCGGCGCTGCGCGAAGCCAAGCGACGCGGACATGCCACACTCGCGGTTACAAATGTGCCGGGCTCGACGATGATGCGCGAAGCCGACTACGCGCTCTCGACCGAAGCAGGCGAGGAGTTTGCGATTCCGGCGACCAAGAGTTTTCTTAACCAGCTTGCGCTGCTCAATCTGCTGTCGCTCGTTGCAGCGGAAGCACGCGGCGCGCTCAGCGGTAGAGAGCTACGCGCGCAATTAGCTGCCATGCTTGCTCTGCCGAGGGAGATTCGGGCGTACCTGGGACAGTGGGTCAAACGCACGCAAGCCTGTGCAATTGCTTTCGCCGATGCGAAGACATTTCTTTTTCTCGGTCGGGGTGTGCACTATCCTATCGCAAGAGAAGGCGCATTGAAGCTGAAGGAATCTTCGTACGTACATGCGGAGGGATATCCTTCGGGCGAGGTGCTGCATGGGCCAAATGCGCTTGTTGCGGACGATGTGCCACTGGTTGTGCTGGCTGCTTACGACCCGGAGCTTGATGAGTCTGTCACGCGGTACGAGCGCACGGTAAACCTTCTTGAAATATTGCATAAGCAAGGCGCGCGCGTGCTCGTTGTCGCAAATGCCGGCGACCTGCGGGTTGCCGCATTGGCTGAGCAGACGATTGATGTGCCGGCGGCGCAGGAGCACCTGCTGCCGCTGCTTGAGGTGATCCCGCTGCAATTGTTCGCCTACTATGTTGCGGTGCAGAACGGAATCGATGTTGATCGACCGCGCAACTTGACCAAATCAGTGCCGGTGGCCTGATCTAATTTTATAAAGGGGAAGTGAATGCCTATGTTGCGCCTGAAAATGCTGTGTGCGGGCATTTGTGCTCTGCCGTTTACCGCGCAGCTTTGCTCGCACGCTGCAACCCCGCCCAAGACGCTCTTCTATATGACAGAAGGAGGACCATCGGAGCGCGATTTTCTCGCGCATAAGTCCAAGATCGATACGCTGGTGCCGACCTGGTACAGCGTCGATGCAGCCGGGCTGGTGTATGGCGAGCCGAACGCGCTCGTGCTGCGGGAAGCGAAGGCCGCGCATGTGCAGGTGATTCCTATCGTCGCGTTGTTTGACAAGACGGCTGCGCACACCCTGCTTACCGATACGCATGCGCAGGATGAGATGAACGCGGCGCTGGTCCGCGAGTGCAAGCGGAATGGATACGATGGTTTTCAGTTTGACATAGAAGACGTGATGTGGACAGATCGCGATGCGCTCTCTGCGACAGTCAAGCGTACTGCGGATGCATTGCATAAGGAACAACTACAAATACAGATTGCATCTGTACCGAACGCGCCAGGCTATCCCGGGCATACGGCGTACGATAAGTGGATGTTTGAGGAGTGGCGCGGAGCCTATGACTTGAAGGCGCTTGGCGAGTCGGTCGACTTACTTTGCTTAATGACTTACGACCAGAATACGCGCTGGACGATGCCGGGCCCGGTTGGTGGCTGGGGCTGGACGAATATGAATCTTGAGTATGCGCTTAAACTTGTTCCCAAGGAAAAACTCTCGCTTGGCATCGCGCTGTATGGCTACCACTGGTATGCGGGTGACCCTGGGCTGGGCAAAGCGGAGCAGAAGCCGAACCCGACGGCTGATTACATCAGCTATGCAAATGCAATGAGCCTGCGCGATTCCTATGATGGCAAGCAGCAGTGGGACCCTGTGGACCACTCGGCGTGGTTTTACTTCTACCGGGATAACACGCGCGAGTGGATCTTCTTTACCGACAAGCAGGGTTTTGAAGATCGCTACAAGCTCGCCGCGCAGAATGAGTTAGAAGGCACGTGCGCGTGGGTGCTGGGTGAAGAGGATCCCGCCATTTGGACGGTGCTGCCTGATCATAAGTAACACGCACTTTGCGTGCAAGCGATGAAGCTGATCAGTTACTCGACAGTCCCGGCCGCGCTGTTTTATGACTGGATGCATGAGCGAGTTGGCAGGGCACAGCACCCGCCGAACCATGGCTGGCGGCCGCGCCGATCTTTCAGCGCTGCCGCGCGGGGCTGAGGGTCGGGCGCTTTGTCGTTGGTGCAGGATGCAAGTCCCGAAAGGGCGGCGAACCTTCTGCTCTGCTGTCTGCGTACACGCCTGGCGTATGCGGACCAGCCCGAGCTACCTGCGCCAGCAAGTCCTTTTACGTGACCAAGGCATCTGTGCGCGGTGTACGGTTGACACGCTGCAGGCGCACCGGCTGCTGCGCAAGGCGCGAGGGATGCGGCGGCAGCGGCTGCTGGCTCTGTGGGGCCTATCGAGGCTCGGACGTAAGAGTCTTTGGGATGCCGATCACATTGTGCCGGTGATCGAAGGCGGCGGTGAGTGCGACCTGGACAACCTGCGCACACTCTGTGTCCACTGCCACCGCGTGGTGACCGCCGCTCTGCGAGCCCGCCGCCAGGCCGCGCGCTTGGGTGCGCCGCGTGCGCTGGTACCATAACTTAGGCGCAAGCCCGGATGGCGAAATCGGCAGACGCAGCGGACTTAAAATCCGCAGGCCGCAAGGCTGTGGGGGTTCAAGTCCCCCTCCGGGCACCACTTGAGCCGTACGCTCTACTCTCCATTATTACGCTCAACTACGGAGTGAGCGGCACATCTTTTGGCTTCCTGCGCGCAATGAAACAGGCGTCATGCGAGGTCTACATAGCTGGTGGCTAGACAGAGTCGTCTGAAAAGCACGGTTTGCCCCGGGGCTTTGATGAGCCGTAACGGACTTGGTATCTCACTGGGGGGTCCAATGCGGATGGCTCGTAAACAATCCTCCCAGGTAGCCAAGCTGGTAGACGAGAAAAGTGCCGAAGCAGACGCTGACCAGTCCTGATGCGACGCCCAGGTAGCGACTCACCTGGGGCATGCGGTCGCCTGCGTATACCAACGGCAGTGACATGGCAGCCGTCATGCCCATCATGCCCAGCATGGTGCCCGCACCGAATATGACCAGGTACAGAATGGCCCACAGTGGCGTATGGATTGTGGACAGCACGAGCAGAGCGATAGCGGCCGAGCCGGCCAACCCATGGACCAGGCCGATCGCGAGAGGGCGCAAACATTGGTAGACACCGTAGCGCCCGATCGTGTTCTTGAGGCGGGTAGAACTGCTCGCAGCCGCTGGGCAGGGCAGTATATCCGGCGGGGTCTGCGTTTTCGGAGTAAAGCGGATCACGATCTTCTTCATCACTCCGGTTAAATTAAGCATGCCCAGCAGAATGAGCATAATGGCTACGCTGAATTCCATGGACAAACCGATGCGCGGAGGAATGACGACGCCGCCCAGAATAATCAGGGACCCCACAGCGAAAATGGTAAGTGTGTGACCCAGGCCCCAGAGTGTTCCGATCAAGGCCGCGCCGCGCAAGCTCCGCTGCCTGGTAACAATTGTTGAGATTGCTACCACGTGGTCCGGATCAGTCGAGTGCCGAATGCCAAGCACGAGGCCAAGGCCCGCGATGAAGAGTGCCGTCCCGAGATTCTGTTGTGAGAAGCTATGCGCTGTAAGCCCGGTAGTCACAAAGGCGCGCACGGCAACCGCGACGCCGAGAATCGTCATGCAAGCAGCCGAGGCAACAGGAAGCCACCGCTTGGTCAGCGGGCCATCCACCTGCAGCCGAGACATAAAGCGCCGCGCGTAGACCATCAGCAGGCCGAAACCGATTAGGACTGAGGCCAGCCCGACACTGAACGATGCAATCAAGAAAAATCCAAAGCCGATACGGTGCAGTGCAAATGCGCTGAGCAGCACTACCAGAGCAGCAGGGCAAGGAATGATGCCACCTGTAATGCCGAGCGTGACTAATTGCATAAGCGAGATCGGCTTGGAGGAAGGTGGGGGCGGTAATTCGGCTGTCTTGGTTTTCTTTGAAGAAAACCAATGCCCGTGCATCTCGCCCGCGGCGTGTGCGTGCTCCATGTCCTCGCCGGTCCACCGGCGCAGCAACATGTAACCGCCAAGCGCAGCGATTGTTAATCCGGAGAGTACACCTAGCCAGGGATACAGCTGCTCTGGAAGGATGTATCGCGACGCGTAAAGCGTAACGGCGCCAAGCGCAAAAACGCTGGCCGTATGTGCCATCGTAACTACCGCGCCGAGCAGAACCGCGTGCCCGGCAGTGCCTCTTGAGCCAACCAGGTAGGCAGCAACGATGGTCTTGCCGTGACCAGGTTCAAGGGCGTGAAGGGCGCCAAGTCCGATGGAAATAGAGGCGGCTGTAAACAGGAACCACAAGCTCAGGTGTTGGGTGGTGACGAGTTCAGTAAAGGCGTTGTGTGAGGTTCCCTGGCGATTGGCCTGGAGCTTCATGGGTGCGGGCTGTGTAGGCGCCATGGCGGGCTGCGGAACTTCGCGAACGGAAGCTGGTAGGGCCTGTGCATTGAGCGGTACTGACTGCGTCGCCCGCAAGGGCGCAGCCTGCTGCGCCACTGCTTTTAGAGGAGCAGCGTTGTGGCTGAGGACGGGCACAAGCGGAAAGGTAAAACGCGCCGAGGCGTTGAGATCCTGCGGCGGACTATTCAGCATGTCGGTGGGATAGTTACTCAGTCCGGCGCTGCGGTCGAGCCTTGGTGCAGAGCTGCTCAGCAGAAGGCTCGGCGGCCCGGTCGCGATAATCTCTTTCCAACCGGCATGCCCAGGATAGTTTCCGTCCGAGTAAGTCAGCTTACCAACATTGCTGGTGGCTTGAGGGTATGCTGCTTCGAACAGGTAGCCGAGCTTCATCGTAGGCAGGCCACCAGCGCCGGGCGGAAAGATAACGCCCTTGGAGACTATATGCAATGCCAGCGGGGCACCATCGACGCGCAGGTCAAGACCTCGCGCCAGTTCTGCGCCGCGACTGCTGAGATAGAGCGCGCTCGCCGCCGCGTCGCCGGGAGTGAGGTTATATTGCTGCAGTTCCTGGTAAGTAGGTATTTCGGCTAAATCGATATAGTACTGCAAACGAATATTGCGCTGCCCTAACTCGATCTTCGAGTAGTGGTTCACGCTGAAGTTTCCCATGGGATGCGCGAGGCCACTCCGACAGAAGGAGAGCAGCAGGAGCGCTAGTAGAAACAGACGGACACCATACCGATTATCGGGCATGACTGCTCCTCGAGGCGCTTGCGAAAGTCGAGGAGGGTAAAGCTGACGAATCCTGCAGCGCTAACAACTGCTTTGAAGCAACCTCCGCATAGCGCGGATGAAAGTGCGGATTGATCATCAATGCTTCAGAAAGCTGGCTGGCGGCGCGCGTCTGCTGCCCCGCTCGTGCTGAGATCATGCCGGCATGAAAGAGCAGCATGGGATCCTTGGTGCCGAGTCGCAGGGCGTGCGACATTGCCTCATCGGCTTCCTTGAACTTCTTGCTTTTGTAGAGCGACCATGCCAGCGCATCCCAGGTGTAGATATCGCTGCGCACCTCAAACTCCTTATGCGCCAGGGCAAGCGACTCTTCGAGGTTTCTGTCATGGTCGGCATAGAACAGGGCGAGATCGCGATTGTGCAGCACCTGGTTGATATGTCCCAGCCTGCCTATGTACTCGACCAGTTTGTACTGCTTTTCTGCTTCTACCGGGTTACCGATTCTGGCATAGACATCACCTAGCTCTGCGATGTAGATAGGCATGGGGATAACGGCAATGGCGCTCTGGTAAAGAGTAATTGCCTGCGGGTACTTTTGCTGGCTGGCACGTACTTTACCGAGGCCAGCCAGCGCGCGGTAGTCGCCCGGGTAAACAGTGAGTGCTGTCAAATAGGCGTCGCCTGCAGCCTGCATGTCTCCCGCCTGGTAAGAAAACTCGCCGAGCTCATAGTAGAGCCACGCAAGATTCTCGCCAGGCAAGTGAGCAGTGATTCCTTCGCTCACCGCAGTCTTCATCTCGGCGATGGCAGAGGCTGTGTCGCCTGAGACGAACTTAAGGTAGGCGACCCGCGTTTCCTGCGCATAGAGTTGGTGTGCATCCGGCGACGCATCTGTGATTGGTTGCAGTCGAGAATAAGCGAAGCTCGCCTTCTCGTACTCGCCCATATCGGCGTAGGCGTCGCCCACGATGGCAAAGGCGGATAAGTCACCGGAACCAAGCGCAAGCGCCTTCTGCGCATAATTCAGCGCATCTGTAAAGCGATGCTCTCCCATGCAAACCTCCGCCATGGTCTCAAGCGGCGCGGTCGAGGAGAGGTCGGTACTTACCAGGTCGAGCGACTTGTTTAGCGCCTGCTCTGCGAGATCATAATCTTCGACCTCGCCCGTCTCGCGTGCTCGCTGAAAGAAGGCGGCGCCCAGCCCGGAGTAGCCGGATGCCTCCTGCGGGTGCGCCGCAACCTGACCCTGCATTTTCTTGATGGTGCGTTCGGTGCCTGTAGGACGAGGGATCAACAGCCGGCTCGGTAACTCGCCGGCATCATGGGTAAGAGCCAGTGCCGCCGTTGCAACAGCAGGCTGCGGCAACAAAGCACGGGGCGACTCCAGAACCGGGCTCGCCATCCTTGCGGGGTCACGCGCCGCGGCTGCCGCTACCAAGGCCGGACGGGCCCCACCCAACTGCTTGCCAGCTTCGAGTGCATACGGAGAAGCTGGGTCAGCCTGCAACGCGGCGGCGAAGACCCTGGCAGCCTCGCCAGGCTGGTTCAACTTCTGCGCGATCTCGCCCGCATGCTCGTCGACCCGCGCGCTATGCACGCCTACCGCCAGCGCTTTGTGTATCTGAGTATTCGCTTCGGCATACCTGCCATTTGCGTAGAGCGCCCATGCATAGGCGTCAAGCATAGACACATCCTGGCGCACTGCGATCTCGCGCTCCGCGATCTGCAACGCCTCAGCCGCATGTGCCGCCGGCTCTCCGGGCAAGCCTGCGTCGAAGAGGATCAGATCAACATTGTCGTTGACAGGCTTGTCTGCGCTAGCAAGCGCACTCTCGCGAAAGCGAGCAAACGCGGGATCGGATTTGCCGGCCTGCTTCTCGGCGAGCGCCAGCAGGAAGAGCGTGCGTGTTTGGCTTGCATGCACCGCGCTCTCCTCGGCGACGCGCTGCTGCAGAAGGTGGATTGCTTCCTCCGGCTTGTTTTGGTCCAGGCGTACACGCGCCAGGTTTTCCCTGGTTACCGGCGAATTTGGGAACAATTCTTCGGCACGCGCAAGCGCTTGCGCCGCTCGGTCTACTTGCCCTGCCTCGAGCGCCACCAGTGCGATGCGGTTGGCGATCGAAGAGAGCTCTTCGGTCTCCACCTGCGGCGTTTCAGAGAATGCCTGGTTTAGAAACTCAAGTGCACCAGGTGCATCGCCGTAGGCCACGCGCAACTCCGCGCCAAGCAGCAGCCCAGTAAGGTTATTGGGACGCATGTTTAGCATCCACTGTGCCGCCGTCTCCGCCTCGGCATACTTGCCGAGCGCCAGGTCAGCTTCCGCCATGTAGCCGTAGACGGTCACGTCATCAAGATTTTTCAGATTAAGCTGACAAGCTTGCGTAAGAGCGTCTGTAAATTGCTCGCGCCCAAGCAGCAACGCGACGCCTGCTTTCCGCAGTTGAAAATCACCGGGGGCTACGCTTAGCCCGCGCGCCAGGGCTGTCTCGGCCTCCTGGTACCAGGCCGGGTCGCCGGTCTCGCGCGCGCGGCGAATGCACGCCAGCACCAGGTCGGTGCAAGCCTCGGTGTGCTTCGGATCCTTCGCAATTTGTTGTTTCGCCGCAGCCATCCGCTTTTCTGCGGGACTAGCATCTGCTTGATCCGGCGCTAATGGCGCAGGCTGTTCCGTCACGGCGGAGCCATGCACAGCAGGCTTGTTCGTTTGCGCCCACGAGAGCGAGAGGGGAGATGCGACGCCCACAAACAGGGCAAGAGTTGCAAGTTTCAGCATGATTGATAGACCTGACGAGCGCGCTAGGCCATGCCTGCTCCTTGCGGAGGCCGGTAAGCCTGGCCGCGAGGAGCAGGTACGGAGTGGATATTCCGTACTGTATTGAAAGTGCGTGTGAAAGCTACTGTACCGGACAGGTTGTGTTTCCGCCCTGGTCTGCCGGCGGAGTTTCACCGGCACTGCTGGCCAGTGTCGGCTGCGCGCCGCAACCAACTTCAGACGGATCAATGTGACGCCTGTCGCGGCCGCTGTAGGCATAGTGCACGTAGGGGAAAGTTTCCTGCGTAGCCACGTCGGGAGCGTTCACTCCATCGCCGATGGCGCTATTCGGAAACTGGTTGTATTTGGCGCCGGCAAGAACGCCGCCACCTACTACACGGGCTGCGATGTCAGTCACATCGTCAGTAAGCCGACGGCCATTCGGGAAACCTGCACCGTCGCCTGCGATCACGCCAAGACGCTTGCGCTTGTTGAGCGCAGTAGGCGCAACACCGGTGTTGAGGCGGAGCAGATCAGCGCCAGGACCCGGGGGGGTTCCCGGAGCGGCGATCGGCGCCATGTAGGTGAAAAGCAGTTCCAGGTCGGTCCGTGGTGGTGGGGGGATATTGATCCCGTAGATCGCGTTGAAGATCCTGGCGATGGTTGGATCCGCAGCGAAGTTGGCAAATTGGAGATCGTTCTTGGGTTGCTCCATGCTCCAACGATCCTTGTAACCCGTTCCGATGACCAACTCATTGATCAAAGGATTGGCAAGGCGTTGTACCTGGTAGAACGGTCCGCCCATGAGAGCGTCATCCGGGGAACGACGGATCGAAACCTGGGGACGGGAGGTTGTCGCCCATGAGCCGATGGTCGCCTTCGGATCAGTTGCGGCATGCGTTTTGCCGTCGCTGGTGAGCATAGAGATCGGAACTTCGATCGCAATGGTGTTGACGTTGAATCCCGAAACCGAGTTGGGCGCGATGTTGGTCTGGTCGTCAGCATCCTGCGAAGCACTCAGGACACCCGGTACGCCCGAGCCCGCATTGGCACGGAAGTTGAAGCTGTCAAAGGCCGCGCCCAGATCAATGAAGAACGGGTCGGCAACCGTTCCCGCAAAGACCCGCATGTCAGACGAGCCGGAACCGCTCAGGCCGTAAATCCCCTGTGCGGCCAGTGCGTCATAGTCAGGCATCGTACGCGAGCCAATATTGCTCGGCACTGCAAAAAGGCTGCTGCCATTTGCATTGGTGAGCTGGGTCGACTTGCCGTTCTTGATCATGGTAACGGTGTAGGTCTCGCGGAAACCAAGGCCTGCTGCACCTACTCCCTCGACCGAGGTGATGGCCGGAGGAACGACCGGTGTACCGGGGGCGACTGGGGCGGGCGAATTGCCGGGCGCGTTGAGACCAGCGCCCGCGCCGGCTGCGGAGGTAAAGAGGTTAGGGGCGCGATACTGCGTACTGAAGCGTACCTGGAAGACGACGTCCGCTACTGCGTCAAACGTATTGTCGACCTTGATCTCGTAAAGAATGTTGGGGTCGAAGGGAAAGTAGTTGGGACCGTTGCTCGGCTCGAGAAACGGGTCGACGTTCATGATAAAGGTAACGCGATCGGGGTGGTCGTAACTGACGAAAGCGTAAAAGTCGGTGATGTCCGCAGCATGGTCGAGAGCTGTGATTGGTGCTTCGCGATGACTGGAGGCAAATGACGCATAGGGCGCCATACACATCAAGCTCATCGCCAAAGCAAGCGAGGCCGAACGTTTCAACATGGTGGTCTCCCCGTACAAATGGTGCGATTGGCACAAAACCCAAGGAAGCAAGTCGGGGGAGAACCACCTTGCCGGCAGGGACTTGTACATTACTAGTACGCGCGACCCGCCAAACTGGAGTCAGCCTATTTAAACAATAAGTAAAGGGTGTCCTAAGCTGAGACACTCATGGTACTTCTGCGGACGATTGCTTACAAAAGCAAGGGCCGCACCCATGTTTCCCAAGGGACATTTCGATTGCGTTTATGCGTATGAACCGCGGAATGAGCTGAAGCTGCTATCTGTGGACGCGCATCCGGAGCTTTCGAGTGAAGTCGGAACAGTAGCATGGACGATCGGAGATTTCCTGCTCTTGAAGCCGCTTGCGCCCCTGCACACAGAGCAGGAAAGTTTTACGTTGCAGGACGAAATTGTCTCCGCGCAAGGCAAGTCGCTCGCAGGGGTTGTGCTCAGCACCAACGGGTCAGTGATGCCGCCCTTGGACGCTGCCGGCCGCTTGACGCTCAAGCTGCTGCGCGGCATCACCCACGCGGTTGCGCGCGCTGACCAGTATGCAAGCTTCCAACCAGATTTTCATCGGAGCGCGACCAGACAATGCGCATCGAGCTCCGGCATAATGCAGGGGTTAACGTTCACGCGAGCGAAATCGTGCTTTCGCCTGCTCCGATGGATTTCCTGACGGTCAGAGCAGGAGCTGATGTCTCGCTCAGTTAAGAGCGTCGCATCGGGCAACGACTACCCTGATTTGTGCGTAAGTGTTCAAGGATAACGCCCGAACTCAAGTCTGGAGACTCCCGCTGAGGGAAGTGGCCAACGCCGTCAAGCAGGACGCGATGATAAGGCCCCGTGAAATGCTGCTCTGCACCATCCGTTGTTGTCGCAAGCTCATAGTGATCTTCATGTCCATGCAGAAGCAGTGTCGGAGTGTCCAAAGTCTTTGTGGAGTCGAGACGCGATTGAAGGCCGGCATACCGAGGATCGAGTTCAGCGTGCCCCCAGCGAGAACGGTAACCGTGCAGGACAACATCCTCAAAGTCTTCTCCCTGCCAGCTCTTAGCGGTCTCATCGAGTTCGCTCCGCTTATCCCAACTAACGCAGTCTGATGCATGTTTGAGCAGAATAAACATTTGGCGCTTTCGCGTTCGCAGAGCGTGAAAACAAGTCTCCGAGAGAAATACATGCGCGAGTTGTACTCACAAAGGCCTGTGTCACAGTGGCCTTTGTACATTGCTGAGTGGGCACGATTTACCTTGATTAAAGCAGCACTCACATTCCTTGGTATCAAGGAGGTATGTCGCAAGGGGCAAAGTCAGTACAACCGGCTAAATCGTTAAGTACCAGTGTCGTCGCTTCGATCGACGATCAGGAGGCTGACTACCTGGAGGACTGCCGGCGCTGCGCTGCATCGGTTGTGCGATCAAGAGTCAAAATTGGTTCTATAAGGGTCCGTCATGTGGAACTCCCAGGCTTCTAGAAGTTTTTACACCTTCGCAACCATTTTCCTCCTCAGCCCCGCCCAGCTCACGAGTTCACTTAGTGCTGGACGAAGCGCACGACCTAGCTCTGTGAGGTTGTACTCCACGCGGGATGGTACTTCGAGGAAGAGGGTGCGCTGTATGATTTCCGCTTCGCTCCAGACCGCGCAACTGCTGAATTAGCATCTTCTGCGAGACTAGGGGGATCGCACGCTCAAGTTCCGAAAATCGCAAAAACATCTTTA
>CAXTMM010000001.1:13264-67508 GCA_964245415.1 uncultured Acidobacteriaceae bacterium
GTTTGAAAGCACGGTGAAGTCGGAGATCAGATCCATGAGCTTACTGGAGGGTGGGGGCAGATTGCGGTGCAGAGTGCATCGGCTACCAGTGCCACAACACGAAGGGCAAGGAGGTTCTAAACCTTGTTCTCAACTCGCTCGTCGATGCGGTCAAGGCCACCGGGACCATCGGTGTTGTGGGAGTATTCATCCCCAAGGATCCCGGCGTGCAGGATGATTTAGCTAAGAAGGGCCAAATTGCTTACGACTATGGAAAGTCTTGGTTCAAAGGGCAAAAGATGGGCACTGGGCAGTGCAACGTAAAAGCGTACAACCGGCGGCTCCGTGACCTAATTCATCAGGGCAAGGCTGATCCATCAATGATTATTTCGCACGAGTTGCCGTTGGAGCAGGCTCCCGAAGCTTACAGACACTTCGACAACCGTGATGAGGGTTGGACAAAGGTCATCCTTAAGCCTCATGCAGCCTAAGACTCTCTTCTCAAACAGAGCCGCTCTCATCGTGCGGCTTCAAACCCAGAGCCTTTCAACTTTGTGAAATGCTCAAGGAGTTGTGTTTTCCTCATTCTGTTTAGGTGCTAGTCGCGGAGCTCAGCTGGAGCTGCTGGTGTGGCTTTTCCTGCAAGAAAAGCCACATCGAGAAAATGTCCGTGGTTCAAAGCATGGAGAGAAGCTCTCTAAAACTCCAGACGTAGTGCGAACTGGATCTCGCGCGGCGTTCCCGAGCCTACAGGAGTGATCGGGTTAACGATCGCCGTGTTCAAGTTCACCGTCGTCGTGATGTTGCCGAAACCGGTGCAGCCAACTGGAGCGGCATTAGAGAGGTTACAGGTGGCATTCGGCGGACCTAGCTGCGGGTGGTTGAAGATGTTGTAGAACTCGGAGCGAAACTCTACGTGACCGCGCTCGCCAAGCGAGAAGGTCTTGGCGACGCCGGTGTCGACCTGCCAGGTGCCCGGCCCGGCGAAGAGGTCACGCGGCGCGTTCCCGAGCGTTCCAGCGGCGGGCAGAGAAAACGCAGCAGGATTGATCCACTGTGCAATCGTCCGCCCTCCGGGAGGGGTAAGCGAAACGCCCGGAACCAAGTTAGGCCGCAGCGTACCGGAGTTCCCGTAGGGCGAGATGACGCTGCCCGGCAAGAGCACGTTGACCGGGAAGCCGGTGCGGGCGAGCGCCGCTGTGGTCAGCTGCCAGTTGCCCGCAATCGCGCTGGCTAGGCCTTGGTTGAGCATCTGCTTGCCGTGGCCAAAGGGCAGCTCATAGACCGCGTTGCCATTGACCACGTGGCGTGCGTCCCAGGCGCCGCTCGCCCACTCGCACGAAAGGCACAGCGGGTTCTGCGGCGAGATCTCGTCACCGTCCCCGCTGCCGTTCGAGCCGTTGTCAAGCTCATGCGAGTACGTGTAATTCGCCGCGACCAGGAGCCCGTTTGCAAATGGCCGCCGCATGGATACCACGAGGCCGTTGTAGGAGCTCGCGCCGATCGAGCCGCGCCAGCCGATCGCTGGAGCGAAGGCCGGATACTGCAGAGTCGATTTGGCAAAGGTAGGAGGGAGATACAGGTTCACTGCATTGGTGTCCAGCAGATGCACGCCATGGCTCCCCAAATAGGAGAGCGTTCCTACAAAGCTTCCCGGCAGCTCCCGCTGTATGGAAAAGTCCCACTGCTCGGTATACGAGTCCTTACGATTCCGCTGTTCGGCGTTCGGCGAGAGGTTGCCGGCTCCGGCGAAGCTGACCGGATAGGTCGTCTTGGTCAGAGAGTAGGAGGGAATCTCGTTCTTTGCGGGCAGGTTCTGATCGTCCAGCTGGCCATCTTCGTGGTACATGCCAAAGCCGGCGCGAACCACGGTCTTGCCGTTCGACCCAGGCGACCAGGAGATGCCTAGACGCGGATCAACGTCGCCGTAATTTTGCTGGCCGAAGCTGGCGCTCACGCCGCAAAATCCCTGCGGTCCGCAGGTGCCGAAATCCAACGGATTGGCCTTCCCGTTCGCCTCATTGAACAGCCCGAAGATGGTGTACCGGATGCCAAGGTTCAGGGCGAGATTAGGCAGCGCCTTGTACTCGTCCTGCGCGTACTCCATGTACCAGTTCTTGCGCAGATCGTTGACCGGCAGGGCACCGGTCAGGCTTGCTTTCGCCACGGTATCAGTTGCCAGCGTTGCCAGCGAGGCGAAGGTCACTGTTCCATGCTCGCCGTAGTGCTGGTTCAGCTGGATGTGGCGGACTTCGCCTCCAAACTTGAGCGTGTGCTTGCCACGTAGCCAGGTCAGGTTATCGATGCCGGCGAATGTGTTGCCGACGTAGATCGTGTCATAGTCGTAGTTCAGGTTGCCAAATCCCGGCTTTACATCCGCAGAGGCGATCGCAACCTGGTAGGGCAAGCCGGTATCGCTGGAGTAGTACGTGTTGTCGCTGGAGCGATTGAATCCAAACTCGGCCTCGTTGGTCAGGTAGGGACTGAAGATGTGCAGTAACTCGACCGCACCATTGACTGGCGAGCTCACCCTCTGCTCTACGTTGGTCGCGCTCGTCGAGACCGGCTGGGAACCAAACGAACGGTCATAGTTGAAGCGCATGAAGCCGGTGGTCGCCGATGAAAAATGCTGGTCGAGCCGCAACATTGCCGAGTTCTCGTTGGTCACCTGGGTGCAGGCGCAGGTAAGAATGTCGATATTCGGGTCGCTGCTTGGCGTGACGATTGCTTTTGGACCGGCTGTCGGGTAGGCATTCACGATCCCATAGACCGGGTTGGACGGCGAAATCGTTGCCCTGTACGCCGCACTTGGCGTGTCGCCGCTCACCGGGTAGCCCCACACCTGGCGGTAGGCTTCAGAAGCAAGGAAGAAGAAGGTCTTATCGCGCACAATGGGTCCGCCCAGCGACCCGCCGAACTGGTTCAAACGAAGCGGCTGCTGTGCTTCGCCGTTCGACTGCCAGGTGGGCTGGGGCGCGTCAAAATAGTTATTCCGCAAAAACTCAAAAATGCGCCCGTGAAACTGGTTTGTACCCGCGAGCGAGGCGACCGCTAATTGAGCTCCGCCCGATGCGCCTTCCTCTGCGCTTGGCAGCAGGGTATCGACGCGGAACTCCGCGATTGCGTCCAGCGGAATGGACAGCCGCACCCAGGCTCGCTGCGTCTGATTCACGATGCTGGTCTCGTCCACGCCGTCATAGGTGAAGTTGCTGTCGTCCAGGCCCCGTCCGGCAAACCGGACCGAGCGCTGGTTGCTGCCGCCGGTGTCAACGGCGCCGGGGATGTACGCCGTCAGCGAGGACCAGTCGCGGCCATTCAGCGGCACCTCGTCGGCCTGCTTCTTCTCGATCAGGCCAGTAATCGCGCTGGTGTCGCGATCCATGAGCTCTGAGCTGCGAGAGACTTCTACGTGCTCCTCGCCGCCCGAGATCAGCAGCTTCGCATTGAGTGTGCGCGTCCTGCCAACCACCTGCTCCACATCGCCGAAGGTCAGAGTCGCAAAGCCCGGATGATCAACCTTAATGGTGTAAGTGCCCACCGGCAGGTCAGCTATCTCATAGCGTCCTTGGGCGTCTGACACTCCTTCACGATGGAGCTGGGTCGCGTTCTCAATAACGGTAATGTGTGCCTGCCCCAGCAGCCTGCCGGACGGATCGGTCACCGTGCCGGTCACACTGCTGCGATCCACTTGCGCGATACCCGGGATTGCACAAAGGAAGGATAGGATTGTGGAAATGAGGAACACAGACGGGGAGAAGGGGGAGCGGAACCTTTGCATATTGGCCTCGAAGTAATTGGCTGGCGCTGACCGATAAAGCGGGTTCAACTTGAACCCCCGTGAGATTTCGACAGTCTCACTGATCTCCGAACGGGTCAGCGACGTTACAGATACGTAATCTACGCAGGCCCGCATCCTGCCTTTGTTACAAGGCGAGGAGAGGATTGTTAAAATTGGGCCTGGTTTTGATCTGACTACAAGGAAGCAGAGCCGAGAGCAATTGTGGCAGGGTATGGTTCTGGCTAGATCCGCTTTGCTGTGCATCCACTTGACTTTCATCTCCTGTTCACGCTCACCTATTGCGACATTCACATACCCCGGCTATCCATGAAGTTGCTAACCCCAGTGAAGGTCTGGACCGGACCTGGACAACTCATATGACCGCCACAGATGAGTTGAAGCAAGATTGGGGATCCATAATGAAAATCCTGGTGATTGAGGACGAAGCCAAGACGGCTAAGTTTCTCAAGAAAGGGCTCAGCGAAGCGGGGTTTGTCGTTGACGTGGCCTTGGACGGCCAGGATGGGCTGGAGCTGGCCAAGAGCTTAGACTTCGACCTTATTGTCCTGGATGTCATGCTTCCGGGCCTGGATGGATGGCAGGTACTCACAGGCCTACGGCAAGCCGGCAGAAACACGCAGGTGGTTCTCCTGACCGCTCGAGATGCCGTAAACGAAAGGGTTCGAGGTTTCGAGCTCGGTGCTGACGACTACCTTGTAAAGCCATTTGCATTTTCGGAGCTGCTCGCGCGCGTGCGATCCAGATTGCGCAGGACTTCGACTAGACCGCTGAGCATTGTTCGCATAGCCGACCTTGAGATTGATCTTCTCCGTCATCGCGCCACTCGCGACGGCCAACGGCTTGACCTGACAGCAAAAGAGTTCCTTCTGCTCTCACTGCTGGTCAGGCGGGCGGGCGAGGTTCTCTCTCGCACTGTCATTGCCGAGGCGGTCTGGGATATGAACTTCGACAGCGACACCAATGTCGTAGACGTCAGCGTCAGGAGGTTGCGAAGCAAGGTTGATGATCCGTTCGCTCTGAAGCTGATCCATACTGTTCGCGGTTCCGGTTATGTCTTTGAGACCGAGTAAGATGCCAGCAAGCTTTTCGCGAGTATGGCATACCTTAGCCTTCCGGCTTACGGCAGCCTATGCTTCGGCTGGACTTCTCCTGGTCTTCATGGCGACGGCCAGCCTTTACCTGATGCTGGTCTCGGAACTAAACAAGAGCACGGAGTTCTTTCTTAGAGACAAAGTGAATGTGCTGCGCACCATGCTGCGGGAACGCCCTGACGACTTGGACGGGCTGCATGAGGAAGTCGAGCTTGAGTCCGCCGCCAGGCGATACGAGCAGTTCTATATCTATCTGTCGGATCAACAAGGCAGGCCGATCATGATGACCCCGGGGATGACCAAAGAGCTTGATCTCTCTGAGGTTGCTGCTCGATCAATGGCCAAGCGTGGACTCGCTTTCCCGATGAAAGGCCGCAGTGGGCAGGCATTCCGGGTGATGACCGCGACAGTACAAGTCGGAAACTCCCCACATCGTGTCATCACGATGCAAATTGCGGTTGACGTGTCACGCAAGGACGAGCTACTGGCTCGTTTCCGGCTATGGTTCTGGGGCATCTCGGGTGGCATGCTCGTCCTCTTCCCTCTGATTGGATACAAGACCGCTCTCCAGGGCATTCGGCCGGTAGAAGAGATAGCGGCGACCGCACGTCGCATCACCTCGACCCACCTCGGCGAACGCATCGCGGCAGAAGGATACCCCTACGAATTGGCGTCGCTGGCATTGACCTTCAACAAGATGCTGGATGGATTGGAGGATTCTTTTCAAAGAATTTCACAATTCTCGGCAGACATCGCCCATGACCTGCGTACGCCCGTGAACAATATTCGCGGCGAAGCAGAGGTGGCACTGGCTCGTGCGCGAACGATCGAGGAGTACCGTGACGCTTTGGAGTCCTCACTTGAAGAAGCTGTCCGCCTGTCTGATCTCATTGGGAACCTACTCTTTCTAGCTCGAACGGAGAGTCCGCTCACCCACTTACGACTGGAAAAGGTTGATCTCTCTGAGTTAGTGGAAGGAGTCCGGGAATATTATGACGCTTCTGCCGCAGATGCGGGAGTCGTTCTTACCAGCGCGGCAAGGAGTGGGCCGGTAATCGCCGAACTGGACCGCACGCTGATCCAGAGAGCGGTCGGAAATCTTGTCTCGAATGCAGTAGCGCACACACTTGAGGGCGGCAGGGTTGCACTTACAACGCGTGCCGAGGCTACGGGCGTTTGCATTGAAGTGGCTGATACAGGAGTCGGCATTCCGACCGAGGCGCTGCCGCGGGTTTTTGACCGGTTCTATCGCGTGGATGCGTCTCGATCGAAGGCCTCGGGCGGCACCGGCCTTGGGCTTGCGATCGTGCAGGGGATCATGCTGCTGCACAGCGGAAATGTAGAGATTGCGAGTGAGCCAGGAACTGGAACGCGCGTTACGCTGCACCTGCCCGTGCAAAGATCGGCGGGGAGGCGGCTGGACCTTTCGGCTTGATGTTGAATAATGGGCACAAATCTGCCGAGATCAACCCTTAGCCGCTGCTGTGCGCACAGGGCTGCAGCAGGCTCAATCGAACATTGCACAGATGTAATGAAGCCGTCACAAGCCTGTCAGAAATAGCCTGCCATACTCCTCACATGGGACCGGGCTGAGCATGCCTGCTTCCATGCCGCCGTTAAGTCGGTACCGGCAGCCAGACTCGCCGGCCATCTCTCTAACTTACGTTGTCAACAACCCCGGGGTGATGATCGATGCACAGCAAGAAGTCTCAAGTTATGGTTCTCAATCCAAGGACGATCAACCGACTGCTTCCGCTTGCCTGCCTGCTAACCATGGCAGGGCTCAGCGCTACAGCGCTCGCGCAGTCTGTACCGTTCCCAACCTACACAGTAGGCGAGAACAAGAACGCAGCAAACGGCCCGAACTATTCCTCGACCTTGCCCAACCCATGGGTGGCCAGTAACGGCCAGATCATCACTCCTGCGGGCACCCAGGTCTATCTCGGCACCACAACCCGCGCCAAAGCCGTTGCGCTGAACCCGACAGGCAATCACACCGCCGCCGTCCTCCAGATGGGTGCTCCACAGGCCGTCACGATCTTTAACACTCAAACCGGCGCAGTCCTGCAGACTTACTCAGCAAATGCGGGAAAAGATAAAGACGGCAGCAACACCGGTATTACCTACACGCCCGATGGCAAACATCTGCTCTTCAGCCAGGACGGCGGCTCCGGCACTGGCAGCTTCATCGGCATCGCGAGCGTGAGCTCCGCGGGCTTGCTCTCGGACTATGCTCACGTCGGCGTAGCGATGGACGTAAACGCCGCCGGCGTTCTAACCACCGTCACCTGTTTCCCTAACAGCCCTCCGGGAACCACCGGGAGCGCTGAGATCCCGTGCGGCCAGACCGTATCGCTCACCGGAGATGGCGCACAAACTGCCTATCCTCTAGGCATTGCGATCTCGCCAGATGGCAAGACCGCTTACGCCGTGCTCGACAACAACGACACGCTGACCAAGATCGACCTCACCGCGGCAACTCCGGTACAGGGCGCGGAGATCCGGGTCGGCAACGTGCCGAATAGTGTTGTGATCTCCCCGGATGGCAAGACCGCTTACGTCTCCAACGAGGCTGGGCGAGTCGCGACGCCGGCCGACTTCCAACAGTACTCCAATGGTACCCCGGTGGTTGCCGCGTATCCGACTGGCTCAACCTCGACCGGCACCGTTTCCGTGGTCGATCTAGCTTCCTTCACCGTGACCGCCACCATCACGACCGGTCTGCACCCGACCGGCATGGCCTTCTGGGGCAAGTATCTGTTGATCGCGAACACCTACAGTGACACTATCTCGGTGGTCGACACAGGCACCAACCAAGTGGTGGAGACGTTCAACCTCGGTCTGCCAACGAAGCTGCCTGGGCTGCGCGGTTCAATCTATGGCGCCTCCCCGGTTTCAATCGCAGTCGACTCGACGAACAACCTTGCCTATATCGCGCTTTATCACGATAACGCAGTGGCTGTGGTCAGTCTCAACAATGGCGGATCTGTGCTGGGCTTGATCCCGGTCGGCTATGCACCCGGCTCGGTTGCGCTGGACGCTGCCGATCATGCGCTGCTGGTTGCCAATGACAAGGGCATTGGAACCACAGGCTTTGCGGTGGCGCCTCCTCCAACCAAAACGGCGGAAAACTCCTACGGAACCACCCACGGCGTAACCAGCTTTAACACGCACCAGGACCTTGGCACCGTAAGCATCGTCCCCCTGACAGATCCCGGAGCCTTGGCAGCTGCAACGCTGCAGGTGTATCAGAACAACCACTGGGACCTGGAAGAGAATATCTCCTCGGCTTCGGGTGGCTCCAAGAATGCCACGCCACGTGCGATCCCAGAGAAGATCGGCGCCCCATCCAAAATCAAGCATGTCTTTGTCATCATTCGTGAAAACCGCACCTACGATCAGATCCTTGGCGACGTCGTTGGCGGCAACGGCGATCCTTCCCTGGCTGTCTTTGGTGACAATGCAACCTTTGGCGCTGTCACGACCAACGCACACGCGCTCGTGCAGCGTTTCCCGCTGTTCGACAACTTCTACGATCCCAGCCGGCAGTCCGCTGACGGGCACAACTGGATTGTGCAGGCCATCGCGCCTTACTCCGACGATATCCAATCGCCGGATTGGCTGCGCGACTATCCTTCCAATGGCGGCGATGCGATCGCGTATCAGAAAGTCGGCCACCTGTGGGACGTGGCCGCAAGGCAGGGTGTCACGTTCAAAAACTTTGGGGAGTATATCGAGTACAATTCGTTCCTGACCCCCACCGGGTCGACCACGGAGCCGAAATGGATTGACTTCTACAACGACGCCCTGGCCTACGAGTCCGGCGCGGAGAGCCAACTGTACAACATCAACACGGTGGCCTCGCACTCTCCACTCCCGAACCTGATCAACAACACGGTCCAGAACTATCCGCAGTTTGATCTTGGCATCCCTGACCAATTCCGGTTTGATATCTGGCAGCAGGTATTCGCGAAGGACTTGGCGAGCGGCGAGGTGCCTCAGCTGGAGTTCATGTGGATCAGTTCTGATCACACCGGCGGCCCACCAGTCGCGCAAGCGATGCAGGCCGACAACGATCTTGCCCTTGGCCGCTACGTCGACGCCATCAGCCATAGCTCCATCTGGTCCTCTTCGGCGATCTTTGTCGAGGAAGATGACGCGCAGGACGGCGTCGATCACGTGGATGGTCACCGCAGCCCAGGCTACATCATCAGCCCGTACGTTCAGCAGCAGGTGAACTTGGATGGCACCGGAGCCGGAGTCACCGAGGACAGCACTTTCTATACCCAAGTCAACATGACCCGTACGATTGAACAGATTCTTGGCCTCAAGCCTATGAACCAGTTCGATCTGACAGCCTCACCGATGAGTGAGATCTTCCTCGACAATCCTCCGGCAAATAACTTTTTGCCGTGGACGCACGTGCCGAATGGAATCGCGCTCAACAAGGGGGTCACGCAGACACCGACTCAGCCTATACCAGCTCCCAAAACCACCGCTGCGATCAAGCCAGGTGCAAGCACTACTGTTGCAGCGCTTGCCATCAACTCTCAATTCCTCGCGGGCGGCAGCACGGCGGCCGCAACTCAGACCATCTCCGCCTCAAGCCCCGCGGTAAAGGCTCTCAGGGCTGGCTGGATGAAGAAGAAGGCGCAGGTCTTCGCCGGCAAACAGCACATCCCCGACTCCGAAGATCCCGCCACCGTCAACCATCTTGACTGGTATGAATCCACCAACTTCACGCTCCCCTACCCTGGCGAGGCGAAGGTCCGTCCCGCCAGCGACTTCAAGAAGAAGGCGCCTTCCGGCGACAACGACGGGGACTAAACACGCTCCGCGTAAACAAGCCCTCTCCCTGTACGTCGGGGAGAGGGCTTTTTCTTTGGGCAGCGCCGTTGAAGCCGCGTACCCTCGCCCAGACGGCCCAGGCAGCCAGCGAAGGCGCGATCCTCCTGCATCGTGAAGACAACGTGCGCGACACCCTCGAGCATGCCCCTTTGCTGTTGGCCGACAGAGGGCAAAGCCTTAATGGGTCACGATCTGAGGCAAAATCAGCCGCAAGGCAATGACTCTCCCGTAGGTATCGAGCCGCACTCACGCAAGTTCATCAGGCGAGCTTTCCTGCGCGGCAGCAAGGCGAGGCAGGTAATGATCAAGAGCCGGAACAACATAGTTAGTGAGTTTAGCTTCATCATCCCAGCGGCGTAGGGCGACAGCTTCGAATGCATAGGGGCGGCTTGCAAACTGCGCTGCTTCTGCCTCGGTCATCGGACCACCCTGCAGCGCAAGGCTCTGCACAGAAGAGGCCGAAAGCTGATGGAAGTACTCCGGCTCAACTGAACAGAGGTAGCGTTTGGCGGCGACATGCAAGCGCACAGGTGCGACCACATCTTCGCCGAAGTAGCGCGCAAGGTAGCCACACGCTACTTCTTCGTGGCGGGCATCGTGGCCCTGCGCCGCAATATCTTCAGGGAGCCCGTGTAGCAGATGCCCTATGTCGTGAACCAGAGCCGCGGTCACCGTGGCAGAGTTGGCGCCGTCGCGTTCGGCAAAGTGGGCCGCCTGCAGGCTATGTTCGAGAACGGAGACATCTTCGCCGAAGTAAGCTATGTTTCCCTCGGCTGCCAATAATGCAAGCACTTGCTGTACGTCACGCATCGCCGTGGCTGGTCCCTTCATTCGATTCAGGATGGTTGCGCTTCCGGTCGCGGGTGCAGTAACCAAAGCGATAGCCCAGCAACGCCGCTTGAAAACAGCGCGACTGAGGCAAGCAGTAGGAACATCGAAGCCCATCCGTAGGATACTGTCAGGCGCGCCATCGTGTTGCCCGAGAGGACCCCGGCCAGGTAGCCGATGCCATCGATGATGCCAGCCGCTGTCGCGCAACCCTGTTTGCCGCCAAAGTCGAGCGAGATCGCGCCGGCCAGATAGGAGTACGGGCCGAGGAGTAGGAGCGCAACGAGTGCGACTAGCGCAACCGGAAGTAGCGCCGAGGCGTGCAGCGGAACCCGCGAGAGGGCCAGCAGCGCGCAGGCAGTCAACAGCAGGCCGGCGCACAGGATGAAGCCACGGCCGCGAGGCCCGAGCCTATCGCTGAGGACGCCGGCGACGATCACCGACACACCTCCGAAGAATGGGAACAGGGCGCTGTTGCTGGCCGCGCTCGCGTTGCTCAGACCGACCGCCTGGGTGAAATACATCGGCGTCCAAAGATTGAAGGTCTCGCGCAGCAGTGTGGCGCACAGAGAGATGATGCAGACCAGCCAGAAGGCCGGAGAGCCCAGCAACTGGCCGAAGATAGCGACGGTGCTTAACTTAAGCCGTGTGACATCTTCCTCGGCAAACAGGTTGAGCGGGTTTTCCTCAGGCGAGGGGAGGCCTAACTCTTCTGGCGTTTCGCGCAACAAAAGCGCATTGAGGATTAGCAATACGGAAAGAATACCTGCCCCGGCTGCGAAGAGGCCGCGCCAGCCTGTGCCATGCGCGAGCAGCAAAGACATAATCCCGCGCGAGATCGCGTCGCCGAAGAGATAACTCAAGCTAAGTATGGCCATGACCGTGCCGTAAGTGGAATATGAAAACCAGCGCGAGGTGATCTTGACCATCCCTGTCCAGCCGAGGGACTGCACGGCGCGATTGCCGATCCAGGCCAGGGTAAAGAGCGGCAGCCCGCCGGCGACCATGAACAGCAACGTGAAGACGACCGAGCCGGCCATGCCGCTTACGAAATTGCGTTTGCCGCCGAAGCGGTCTGCCAGGCCGCCGCTTGGAAATTTGCCGATTGCATAGGCCAGCACGCCGAGCGAGGCGATCGAGCCCAGGCGAACCTGCGTGATCGATGCCGCGATTCCGTGTCGAGCCTGTTCGGCTACGATCAGCGGCAGCGCGACCGAGTAATCGGAGCGGCAGAAGTAGTAAGCGGCATAGCCAAAGACAAGCAGCGCAACAGTGGCAAGGTGATGTCGCGTAGTTTTCGATCGGTTTGTGACTGTGGTCATAGCGTTTTGCTCACGGACGCTCTCCGCGAGCAAGCCGGGTTTCTATCTCTGCCAGTACTGGCAGAGATTCAGCAGCACTCTCCACGATATAGTGCGCGCCGGCTTGCCGCAGCGTGGCCCCGGCCTCCGCAAGAGCGTGCTGGCGAGCGGCGCTGTCAAGCCCTTCCCACTCGTCAAGCGAGCGGCCTACTCCATTGCCGGTCCTGGTGACTCCGATCGTCCACATGCCCGCGTTGATGCCTTCAGTTACATCACTTTCTGTATCGCCGATTTTGACTGCCTTCCACAGAGCAGACACCTGTAACTCGATGGCCAGGCGGTAGCACATCCACGGCCAAGGCCTGCCGCCGGGCGCATCGTCGGGACAGAGAGACAAATCGGGCGCATACCCTTGACTCGCCGCAGGCGCGAGCAGGCGGTCGAGCATGGGGCGGGTGTAGCCGGTGGTTGCGCCTATCTTGATCCCGCGCTGACGCATTTGGTTCGCAACTTCGGAAATGCCCGGGATCAGCGCCGAGGATGGCCCGATGGCGTCCATCATACGCGGGGTAAAGCTCGCATAGAGCGCTTCTACATCACGCTCGTCGGGTTCGGTGTGGTGCATCGTGGCCCAGTCTTCGCGCACCTGCGGCAGTGCGAGCACCTCGCGGATGTGGTCCTTTTTTGCGATGCCCATGGATTGGCGCAGCAGGTCGCGTGTGACCGGAACCTTGGCTGCGGCAAAGACCTCTTCGAGCGCCACGATGGGTGCGATGCTGCCATGATCGACCGTTGTGCCAGCCCAGTCGAAGACCACCATTTCCAGATGCTTGCTGCTCATGCGAGCCCCATTTCCCGTATCGATTGTGCGCCCACGCCGAAGGACAAGGTCATACCCGAACCGCCCGGGCTACCTACAATCCGCACCCTGTTTTCAGGCTGCATAACGACGTACGGCTTGTCAGGGTGCTTGGCATAGACGCCGTACCAGCGCTCGGCGATGGACAAATTGGGCGCCTGTAGAAAGCCTCGCGTGTAGGTCAGGATCAGATCATCAATCTCCTGCTTGTTGAAAATATCAACAGCGCGTCCGTACTCGTGCGAGTCGCCAAGAGTAAGCGCGCCATCGGCGGTCTGCGAGACGAGCGCGTGGATGCCCCAACGATCAAACTCCGGCGTCTCTTCGGAGATGCGCCGTGCGAGCGCAGGCAGGGTCGAGCACACCTCAAATGCTTTGTAGAAGCGAAGGGTGAGCCCGGCGGCCAGTGAGGGGCCGAGGCTCCAACCTGCGGGCTGCGATGCGGTACGCATCATCTGCAGCTTGCAGCGGGTAAGTCCGCTGTTAGCATAGTGCTCCGGGTAGAGCGTCTCAAAGTCTTCGCCGCTGCACACGATCGCAGCGCCTGCCTCAATGGTGCCGGTCGCTGTATCGATCCGTAACGCACCGGGTGTTTGCGTGATGGCGTGGACCGGACGCGACCAGTGGAACCGCACGCCGAGCTGCTCGGCGAGGTACTCGGGAAGCGCCGTGATGATTTGCCGCGGGTCGACCGTGATTTCCGTGTCAGACCAAAGGCCACCCTGCAGTTGATCGGCGACCACGGCGTCACTCCTGGCCAGGACAGCTGGTGCGTCGAGCCACTTGCAGCTATAGCCTAGCGCCGGTGCGGCGGCGGCAAATTCTTGCGCGACCGCCGTTTCGTCGGCCGCGTAAGTCAGGTGCAGCGAGCCGGTGTCGCGGTAAGGCAGCCTGGCCGCGTCGAGCACCTGCAACCAGAGCGCGCGGCTCTCGAGCGCAAGCGCCAGCATCTCGCCATGCGGTTGCCCGATCGGCCAGATCATGCCGAAGTTGCGCACAGACGCACCACGCGCTCGCGGTGAGCGATCAAACACTGTCACAGACTTGCCTGCACGCGCTGCCGCATAGGCGTGCGCGAGGCCGACGATCCCGGCACCCACGATGGCGACGTCTACCTGCTTCATGACTTGAAACTCCATCCATGCAAATGTAAAAGAAGAGGCGCCGACATTTTAGCCGGCGCCCGTCGTAAGGTCGTCCAAATCCGTTAGAACTTGACGCGCACTGACATCTGAATGGTACGCGGGCCGGCCTGGTCGGGGTTGGGGCCGCCGGTTGATCCCTGGACCGAGGAGATGGTGCCGAAGGAGGCGTCAGTGATTTTGGTGTCAGGCGCGCTGAGGTTTTCGATGTTAAGCAGGTTCGAGAAGGCGGCCTCGTAGCGCAGGCTGAGGCGATCGGAGATATGGAGATCCTTGCCCAGGGTGGCGGAGAAAACGGTGGTGCCGGGACCGATGAGGTTGCCTACGGGGCAGGTACCGAAGCGGCCGATGTTGTTCGCGGGCACGCTGAAGCCGGCCAGGTCGTAGTAAGCGCCATTGGTATGCCGGTTGAGCTGCTCGTTCGAGGCATTGCAGTCGGGGCGCTGGTAGGAGCCCTCGCTGCGGTATTTGGGCTCAGTACCCGATGGATCGGTTGAGCCATCGTAGGTAGCCGTGAGGAACGGTCCGGTCTGCAGGACGGTGACGCCGGTAAGGCTCCAGCCGCCGATGGCCAGGTCGGTGAGCCGGCCTGCGTTGCCGAGGAACTGTTTGCCGCGCCCGACAGGGAGGTCGAGCAGAAAGGTGTTCACGAACCGATTGCGGCGGGTAAAGACAGCATTGCCGTAGTCCGAGTGGATGTTGTAGTAGTTGAGCGTGTTGGCACCGTTGTCGCCCTGGCCGCCGTCACCGATCAGGCTGTTAGGAGCCGAGCCGAGGGCGTTGGTGAGGTTCTTGGCCCACGTGTAGGAACCGTCGTAGGTGAGGCCGCCGGCGAACCGGCGGGTGAGTTCAACCACGCCTGCTTCATACTTGGCGCTGGGACCGTTGTCGCGCGAGAGAACCTCTTCAAAGTTGGGGTACTTGAGGTTGGCCTGGCGTAATGCCGGGGTAGCTGTGAGGGCGGCATAGCCCTGAGTATTCGGTGCGAGCTGGTTGAGGTCGGGGCTGTGGATGAGCTGGGTGGTGTGCGAGCCGTTGTAGGTGAGGCGCAGCAAGGTGTTGCTGTTGACGGCCTGTTCGACGGAGGCATTCCACTGGATCACGCGCGGATCCTTGAGGTGCTCGTCATTGGCACGCCGATAGCCGGGACAGCCGGCAATGCCAGGCGTGGCTCCCGCGGGCAACGTCGAGGCGCTGTTGCAGTTGACGGGGTAGGTGCCGCCCGCTCCAAAGACAGCGGGGAAGATCAGGGGATTGGTAGCCGACGAAGCGAACAGCGGAAAATTGCTGGTATTGACGCCCAGAAGTGAGTAGAGCACCGCGCCGAGCACGGGTACAGAGTAAGTGCCACCATGAGCCTTGATGACCGTCTTCCCGTCGCCGAAGGCGTCATAGGCGAAGCCGAGGCGGGGCTGGACGTTGCCAAAGTAGGTGTAGCGCAGGGTGTGCGGGATGCCGGCCTGCTCGTTGGTGATAAAGGGCGTGTTGCCGACCTGGGCGCGCCAGCTGGGGGCTACCAGGCTCAGCCCCTTGGGGCCTTGGGTGATAAGGCGGCCGCCGGGATAGTTGCGATCGAACTGACCAAGCTGGCTGGTCGCGTCGTCAAAAGGCGGGTTGATCTCGTAGCGGAGACCGTAGCTGACAGTGAGCTTAGGGGTGACCTTCCAGTCATCCTGGCCGAAAAAGCCGTAATGGTAGGCGAACGGTTGGCCGTCGGGGCCGTTCTGCGCGTAATCGGTGTAATCGGGCAGCCCGATGAGGAATTGGGAGAAGTTGTTGCCGCTGATGTCATCGTTGTAGTCGTAGTCGCCGAACTCGTCGCCATTGGTGAAGGTGATCTGGTCGATGTAGGAGAGGCGGCTGAAGTCGAAGCCGAACTTGGTGCTGTGGGCGCCGAGAATCCAGGTCAGATTGTCGCCGACCTCATAGGTGTGCTGCTGGACGTGGCGGGGGCGCCCCACCGGGTCGGTGTTGCCGCCAAGATAGTTGCCAACCATGAAGTCGGCGACGCCGCCGCTTGAGGGCACAGGCGGCAGATTCTGGATGCCGAAGCTGGCGTTGAGGGCGCCGCCCTGCGCTGCGAGCGGATACTCATTAATGGTGTTGATGAGGCTGAAGCCGGCGCGGGCCTCGTTGACCAGATTGGGCTTGATGATCCAGTTGTAGGAGCCGGCCAGGTTGCGCAGCTTCTGGCCGTTTGAAAAGGCGCCGAGCAGGGGGTTGTAGCTGCTGTCGCCATCGACACCGACGTTGTTGATGTCCTTGTGGGAGTAGCGGACGAAGACCTTTTGGCGACTGTTGATGACCTGGTCCAGGCGGCCGTCGTAGCTGTCGAGGTGGTACTTGCCCTTGACGGTGTACTGGCTCACCGCGTCAGTGCCGGACGCGGTCGGCAGCGGGAAGAGCGCGTTTAAAACTTTGACGGAGGCGGGATTCACCAACCCCGCGGCGAGGAGATTGTTGTCGGGGATGGGTCCGCCGGTGAGCGGGTTGGTGAGCTGGGTGCCGGTGGGGTTGGCAGCGGTAGGCGTCAAGAGGGCGCTCAGGTCACCGTTGCGGAAGGCGGTGGAGGGGACGATCTCGTTGACAAGCGAGGTTTGCGGGCGGCGGGTGCCCTCGTAGGTGAAGAAGAAGAAACTCTTGTCCTTGCCATTGTAAAAGTGCGGGATGGAGACTGGGCCGCCAAGGGTCACGCCGAAGTCGTTGGCAATGATGGGCAGGACTTTGTGGGCGAAGGGGTCAGCAGCGTTGAAGGCCGCATTCTGGTCGAAGAGAAAGACGCTGCCGTGGAAGTCGTTGGAGCCCGACTTGCTGGTGACGGTAATGTCGGAAACCTGGCCGAACTCGGCGTCGTTGGAGCCAGTGTTGACCTTGAACTCGGCGATGGTTTCAACCGAGGGGAAGAGGTCGGCATTGGGGCCGCCGTTGCGCACGCTCTGGGTGGAGATCCCGTCGAGCGAGTAGGAGGTCATGTTGGGCAGGCTGCCGGCGACGGAGATATTGCCGCTTGGGTCGGTTTGCACGGTGGGCGAGAGCAGGGCGACGACGAGCGGGCTGGTGTTGCTGGTGGCGCGAAAGTTGAGGGCGAGCTGGTTGATCTCGTCGCCGGAGGTGGTCGAGCCGGTAGTCAGGTCCTGGTCGATCAGCTCGGCGCCGGCGGTAACCTCTACGGATTGGGCGCTGGTTTCGCCAACCTGGAGCTTCGCGTCGACCACGACCGATTGGCGAGCGAGCACGGCGACATTCTCAAACTTGCGCTCGATGAAGCCCTGCACGCTGACGACGACGGTGTAGGTGCCGGCATTGACGTTGACGGCCTGGAAGTCGCCGCGGGCGTCGCTCTGGAGGGTGCGGGCTTCGCCTGTACTGATCTGGGTCAGAGTGATAGAGGCGTTGGGGATGACCGCGCCGGCGGGGTCTGTGACGGTGCCGGAGATGGAGCCGAAGGTGGATTGCGCGTGGAGCGGGATACATGAAGCAAGCGCGACAGCGCTCAGCAGACACGCGTGCGGATACAGTGGCGGAGCCGCTTTCGCGATTCTCCGCAGCAGAAACGATGGCATTGATGTGGCTCCCTTTAAGTCGATCAATACGTGCTTAAATGCAGAGGCTGGCCAGTAAAGGGAGGATGAGTCGTCCTTCCACTCTGGTTATTTCCTGAAGATATATCTGGCGATGCATTTGCCAAGTGAATAGCTGGTCAATTAGCTGTGCTGGGATATCTGCGCTACATCGTTCGAAATGAAGTCGAGCTTTTGAGTGATCCCGATACGACTTCTACTTCAAGAACAACACGCGCCTTGAGAACGCTAGAGGCCATCACGACGCCTTCAGATGCCCGTGCATCCTGGCTTGGAAACCATGATTGCGACGTTTATCGCGTCGCACGCGAGATGAGTGAGTGGCTCCTCGACCAAGTTCCATGCGAAGCCTTCCTCGCACTCGACTACAAGGTCGATTCTTGCCAATCCGAAGCCGGCGGATCCGCCGCTATGGATTGCTCCTGACCGAGGAGCAACTGCTAAGCGCAGACCGTTGCGCCACGACGACCTATCGTTGCGAATGCCAACTTCAGCCTTCTTCGATACGCGTTGCCACAATCTCGATCCGAGACGACTCTCCACTCATACTCTTCGACCGGAGCAATAGTTCAAAGCAGGGCACCGTCCCATCCGCACGCCGTATCGAATGAAGGAACGGCAGCAGATATCCGTCGTCAAAGACAAAGTCCGAGGCTGTTTCGGTTCCGGCCATCGACTGTCCTTCAAGGATGAGCACCTTTCCGGAGCCGTTCAACGATGGGCGATACGCGACCACGCCATAGATCGTTTTGTCCGGATCGTCAGTGCGGGAATTGTAAGTGATCTGCTCACCTGGCTTTGGGTGCCGGTTGACAGCAGAGAAGACGCCAGCGGCAAGGTCGTTCTGAAAGAAGAAGTTCATCCCCGGCTCGAAGAGTTGCACCCAAGGAGTGGATTCATAGGTGCCGAGAAGGATGACGTTTCCCTGCTTGATCTGGCTCGGCCTCAGGTCGCGCGCATAGATGAACTTCGTATTATCGATAGAAACACCGGTCATATGCAGAATCTTGGACACAATCGACAGATCGACGATGGAGGTGTAGCGCGATGTTGCCAGAGCCAGGTTGTGCCGGGCTGCGGGTGACTGTGGAATTGTCTGGAGATACGTGCCGCTGAGATACATCTGCAGGGTTACCCGCTGCTTGGTGATGTACTGCAACATCACCAGGCCGGAGTCCGCGTTCACGACTATGGTTTGGTCCTTCGCATTGAAGAGGTGGCTCCAGAAGAGGCGATCGCTGTCGCTGACTGAGTTCGCAGTGACTGCATGCGCTTGACGCTCATAGAGAGCCCCACCCGCACAGATGAGCGCTATGAGTGTGACGAAGGCCAGCGCACCGCAGAGCATCGGAACCAGATACCGGCTTTGCGTGATGTTATCGAGAGATGGCTGAGCAATCTCGAGGGGTGCATTCCGCTCCCTCTCGGCTGCAAAGTCCATTGGCGTTGCCGGCTTGGCTTGATCTCAGCGTCTTGGATTGCATCACCATCTGCAAATGCTTCAGCGGTCTCCCGGCGTTTATGGAAGACGGGCAGATACGAGCCTTTGGGAATGGTGAGCAGCCACTGTTCCCCGGCGCCTTCTTCGACGAAGTACTGATTGAGCCTGTGGCGGAGACGACTGGCGTGAGAGCGCACGATGCTGTCTGCGGCTGGGTCATAATTCTGTCTGCGGCCAAAGACGTTGGTGCCAATATATTGCTCGTTGATTCGCTCGACTTCGCCTCGCCGCGCCAGATCGCAGACGCAGGTGAGGAAGCTTGAAAGCCGTGCGCACTTTGCGAAGGATTGCGAGTTGACGATGCGCTCTACCAACTGCCAGCGAGGATCGAGACCGGTCTCCACAGGCTCTCCAGCATGAGTTGGTCGGGTGGACATGGACGATGCGCTCCTGTCTTCCTGCTCCTGGCCGAGGCCCAATCTATAGCTGCATATACCTCAACAGAAGGGATCAAGATCTGCTGAAGAGCGGACTCCACCAAAGGTTAAACCGGCGTCGTTAAGGATAGGTAAATCATACATTCGAGACGAGTTGCGGCTCTTAACCGTGAAGTCGCTGCGAATTGACTTGGATTCGCTCGTGCAGATGTTAGGGTCTAGCTCGTCGCCTAACCCGATTTTGGAGAAGTCTAAAGTTATGCAATCGCCGCAACGTGTCCATCGCCTTGATAGCTGCCGTACATGCGTTCTGCTGCCATCCTTTCTCTCCCGGCTCATAAACGTCTGCACGCTTCTATCCTTAGTCTCTATGCTTTTCTGTGGAGCTACTGCGTTGCACGCGCAGTTCGACTCGGCCAGCATCCTGGGTACGGTGCACGATGCGACCGGAGCCGCGGTGCCGAACGCAACGGTGACTCTGTTCAATATCGCCAAGGGCATCTCGACTGAGCGGCAGGCGGGGTCCTCCGGTGACTACGAGTTTCCCAACGTTGCGCCCGGAGACTATCGCGTCGTCGCAACTTCTGCCGGTTTTCAGCAGACCAGCACCGATAAGTTCTCTGTTAACGTCGCAGCTCGCCAGCGGGTTGACCTAACGCTGACGATCGGCGCTGCTTCTGACACAGTGACGGTGAGCGGCGCTGCGACCGCGCTCGAGACCGATACAAGCGATCGAGGCGAGACCGTGCAGGGTGTGCAGGCGGTCGACCTTCCGCTCAATGGACGCTCGTATGCGGATCTGTCCGCGCTCGTCCCTGGCGTGCGCAAGTCGCTGCTCGATACCGTTGCATCGAATCCTCCGCGCGACGCTTCCTACAACGTCAACGGACTTACCTCGCAGGCGAACAACTTTGAGCTGGATGGCATTGATAACAACGCCTACCAGGAAGCAAACCAGGGTTACTCGAACGAGGCTGTCATTCCTTCGCCCGATGCCATCCAGGAGTTCAAGGTCCAGACGGATAACTACTCTGCCGAGTATGGCCGCGCCGGTGGGGCCATCATCAACGCGACCACACGCAGCGGCACCAACGCGCTGCATGGCGTAGCCTATGACTATCTGCGGAACACGGATCTGAATGCCTTCGGGCCCTTCCTCGGCACAGGCGTAAAGCCGACCCTGGTGCAGAACCAGTTTGGCGGAACCTTCGGCGGCCCGGTATGGAAGGACAAGGTCTTCTTCTTTGTCGACTATGAGGGCCTGCGTTCAATCGCGCATCTGCTGACCACCGCGACGCTCCCTACCGCTGCGGAGCTCACCGGGCTGTTTACTTCCGACGGCACGGCGACCGGCGCACCGGTGGCGCTCAAGAACCCCTACAGCGGCGCGGTCTATGCCGACGGCCAAATTCCTCTCAGCGACCCCAACATCGATCCCGTCGCACTGGCCGCTCTCAAGGACCTGCCGCTGCCCAACATCGCCAATGCGCCGGTCGCAGGCACGAACTACCAGTACCTGCCCGCCAGCACCACCGCCGACGACAAGGGCGATGCTCGCGTCGACTTTACCAGGAGCGACCGCCAGAACGGCTTCTTTCGCTATAGCCAGCGTGCCGTGCAGTACTTCCAGCCGCCGAATTTCCCCGGTCCTGCCGGCGGCAACAACAATGGGACCCTCTATGCCCGCACTCGCCAGCTCGCTGCCGGCTACAACTGGACTGTCACGGCAAATTCCATCCTTGAATTCCGCTTTGGCCAGACCTGGACCGAGAGCGGCAAGCAGCCAGTCTTTCTTGGGGCACCCAACTTCCTCGCCGGCATCCCGAACGTGCCGCAGAACCCCTCCTACACCGGCGGCTTGAATACCCAGACTGTCACCGGATTCACAGCGTTCGGCGAGCAAGCCACCAATCCCCAGTTCACCAACCCGACCCAGTCCAACCCAAAGGTGAACTACACCTGGATCAAGGGCATGCACAGCGTCAAGGTCGGGTATGAGTACGGTCTGCTCCTGCAGGCGATCTCGGACTTCCACCCGAAGTTCGGCTCTGACACCTATGCCGGTGGCTTCTCGAGCGATGGTTCCGTAGCCAAGACAGCAGGCCAGGCAGCCGGTCTCGCCGACTTCCTCTTCGGCGCTCGCAACAACTACCAGCTCAACTCGGTGAACGAGGTCAATTACAAGCGCTTCTGGCACATGGGCTACGTTCAGGACGACTGGAAGTTCCGCCCCAACCTCACCATCAACGCCGGCCTGCGATACGAGTTCGTTGCGCCGAACACCGAGCAGGACAACAAAATCCTAAACTTTGACCCAGTCACGCAGCAGCTCCTTCATGCCGGCGCCGGAACCGATGTGCTGAGCACCGCGCCCGGTCACGTCTACAGCCTGCACTATGTGGGCGGCAGCTCACTCGCTGACCGTGCCCTGGTCAATCCCGACTACAAGAACTTCGGGCCGCGCCTTGGCTTTTCCTGGGAACCGCAAAAAGGTACCGTTATTCGCGCCGGCTATGGCATCAGCTACGCCTACCTCTTTCGCTTCGGAGGGGAAGGCCTGCTCGCCTACAACGGGCCCAACAACTATAACGCCACGATCAACCAGAATCCCCTGACACAAGCCATCTGCAGCTCGCTCACCGCGGACCCTACCACCTGTTTCCGCCGCACCCAGGATGGCTATCAGACCAACTTCGCCGGACCCACCAACTTCTCCACAGTCAAGGCACAGACCCGCTATATACCGCAGGGATTCAAGAACGCTTACGTCCAGGCCTACCACGTCTCAGTTCAGCAGCAGCTTGCTCTAAATTTCACCTCGGAGATCTCCTACGTGGGCAACCATGCTGTGCATGTTCCCGCACTCGAGGATACGAATCAGGCCCGGCTCTGCCTGGCCAGCGAGATTCCGCTGAATGCCAACGGAACGCTGAGCGGAAAATGCACCACGCCCCTGCTCAACCGCCGCCCGATAGCCAACTTCACCGACATCCTCACCGAGACCAACGCCGGCTTCCTCGACTACAACTCCCTGCAGACCAAGCTGGAGCGCCGCTTCACAAACGGGTTATACATCATCAACTCGTTTACATGGTCGAAAGGCATCAACAACTCTTCGGCTGATTTGGAAGCGAACAATGGCGACGGTGCGGTGGTCAACATTGCTGACCCCGCTGGCGACCGCGGTCTCTCCGGATATAATCAGAAACTCAACGACACCACATCCTTTATTGCCGACCTGCCCTTTGGCCATGGAAGGCGCTTCGGAGTCAACGCTCCCACATGGGAGCAACAGGCTCTGGGCGGCTGGCAGCTGACCGGCATCAACACGGTTGCGAGCGGCGTGCCGATCGATGTGACCTATACCGCCAGCACCAACCAGGTGGTGTCAACCACGAGCTCCGTCTACGCCCTGCGGCCCAATCTCACTACGAGTCCCACCGCCATCTACGGCACCACCAGCAAGACGGCCTCTGCACTTAACGGCTACTTTCAGCAATCGGCCGTGGCGGCTCCATCTCCAACGCAACTGTTCGGCAACGCGCCGCGCAACGGATTCACCGGTCCCGCGTTTGGATCCTTTGACCTCGCCGCGCACAAGAAGTTCGACCTGCTCTCGGATCGCCAGACGCTCGAGTTCCGGATCGAGGCCTTCAATGTGCTTAACGCCACCAACTACATCAGCCCCAACGCCAGCATCGGCTCGGTGAACAGTACCAGCGGCGTCTTCAGCCCCAACGGTAGCTTCGGACAGTTCACCGGCGCCACCAGCGTTTTCCCGTCGCGCCAGGTGCAGCTCGCGTTACGCCTGGCTTTCTAAGACCGGTGCAGACTTGGCTGTTCCGCTAACGGCTGGGTGCCGGCCGCCCCATCCATCGCGCCCTGTCGTCTGCGATGGGCGCGATCAAGCAGAGCACAGCCGCTCTTGAAGCCGCTTAAAGCCGCTCCGTTGAGGGCGCAGCGTCGCTTCAACGCAGCGCCCCATTACGTTCGATATCCAAGGAGACCGCCCCATGCAATCACGCAACATCGCTGATACCGATACCTCCCGCCGTAGATTCCTCCACGCGGCATCGGCTATCGCAGGAACCGCTTTCGGATCGCGGCAGCTCCTTGCCCAACAACCGGGCCCCCAACTTGAAACGCAGCACGCGGACCTCGGCCTGGGCCCAAATCCTACGCCCGATGCCGCTCTCAAGTTCCATCCGGACGGATCGGTAAAACCGTTTGCCGGCAACACCGTCATCTGTCACATCCCGCAGCAATGCCATTTTCGCGACGGCGCAGTCGCCCTGCACGACGCTCTTGTTCAGTCAGCTTTCGCTCACAAGCTGGGGATGCTGCCGACAGAGAGCTACCACATGACCATCTATCCAGGCGCCAACGACCAGAATCGGCTCCACTCCAGCTGGCCCGGCGACGTGGCTATCGACGCGCCGATCGAGCAATGCAGCAGCACCATGAAGGAACGCATGCAAGCGGCCCATTTTACCGGGCCATTTCCACTGCGTGTCCGCATCGATGTACCTGGCACCATGCACTACGGACGCGCCTGCACACTGCGCATGATGGGAGCCGATCCCGGCTCCGAACGCATTCTCCGCTCTCTGCGGGACCGGCTAGCCGAGGCCTACCGATATCGCGCACCCGATCACGATACCTACGGCTTCCACGTCACCATCGCCTACACCATGGCCGATCTCTCCGCAGCCGAGATGGCGGTCTATCGCGCGATTCTTCAGCAGGTCTTGGACCGCGTGACTGCTACAACGCCGGTGCTCGAACTCGGTCTACCCGAGTACTGCACCTTTCGTGACATGTATCGCTTCGACACCGAGGTTATGCTTCGCTCTAGTTGACACGCGGATCCGAACGATCGAAAGGCTAGTCTAGGCCTTGCGCAAACGTGAGCCTTTATACACGTCGGTCATGTCGGCCAAATACCGGCGCCTGGATTGGCATCTGCATGCGGCCATCCTGATGGATTGACAGGGCGGCATGTAGCAACCGGAGATGAACCGGAAAGATTGATGGTCGATCCAGGTAGCCCGCATCTTTCGTCCGGCAAGATGCGCCTGACCCTTGCTGCAAGCGCATGTTTCATTTAATGAGAAGCCCTTACTGTGTGCCAGAAGGCTTGGTGAGTGGCTGCGAGGTTGGCATCGGAGTGCCGAAGTCCGGAGTGCCGTCAGGCCTCCAGGTAAACTTCTGTGCGCGTGGGGAGCGCATCTGCCCACAGCCTTGTCCCGCTTCTGCATTCGCGTGGTAGAGAATCCAGTCTTCCTTCCCATCCGGAGACTGAAAAAAGCTGTTGTGTCCAGGAGCAAAGACTCCCGCATCGGGCGACTCATGAAAGACGGGAGCCGGCAGCTTGGTCCAGGAAGACGCCTTGAGCAGGTTGCTGCTCGCCTCCGCTGTCAGCATGCCGAGCTCGTAGTAGTCGGTCCAGCAGCCGCTCGCGGAGTAAACCAGAAACAGCTTCTCGCCGTGCATCAGTATCTCGGGTCCTTCGTTGACATCGACATGCGGCATGGCGATGGCGCCGTGAGCACCCGTGTCGAGGTCCCCTACCTTCTCCCATGGATACTCCGGCGTTGAGAGCATCTTTCGTGACCCCTTGATGGTCCAGGGGTTTTTCAGACGCGCGATAAAAATGTGTTGTACGCCATTGGTATCGCCAAGCCAGCCTGACCATATCAGGTAGTCCTTGCCATGAACCTCGAAGACAGAAGGATCGATCGCCCACTTATCGCTGGTATCGGCGAGTTTACCCTTCATCGTCCAGACGCCCTGGGTCGGGTCGGGGGAGCTGTTCTCAAGAACCCACAGACGATGCCCTTCGTTCATGCCGGCGTCCGCGGTGAAGTAGATGTACCATTTGCCCTTCAGGTAATGGAGTTCCGGCGCCCACACTTCCTTTGCGTAGGGCCCATCCGCCGGAGGTGTCCAGACCACTACTTTCTCGGCGTTCCGCAGGTCCGTGAGGTCGCGCGTCTTCCAGATGGTGAGATTTCTGCCCGTGGTCTGCGTGTAGTAATACACGCCGTCTCGCGCGACCACCGCGGGATCGGCTCCCGCCGGCAGCAGGGGGTTTTGGAAGGTGCCGGCAGGGAGCGGCGCTGATTGGTAAGCTTTGACTGGTTGGGAAACTGGAAACAGGGTGAGCAGAATTGCTGCGACGACAAGGAGTGGCCGCGATGAAACCGGCTTCGAAAATTGGCTGGACAAGCGTTACCTTCTTTAGGAGTGTTAAAAGCTGCTTTGATGTTCTTTCTAGACGCTCGTGGACGCGATGAGCGGAATCGGAGTTCAGATTGAATCGTCGTGAGTTCCTGGCCAGCGGTCTTCTCACCGCGGGCACCCTCGCTTCTCCCTGCTCTCTGTGCATGCCGTTGAAGAGCGGCGACCGGCAAGAGGTTTCCGTTAAAGTGAACCCTCAGCAGCCGCTGGCAACGATTCCCTCCGCCTTTACGGGGCTCGGCTACGAAATCTCTTCCGTCGCCGAAGCCGGCCTGCTGACAGCCCCGGTCTATCTTCAACTGGTCCGCTCACTTGGTTCGCATGGCGTGATCCGCATCGGCGGCAATACGGCAGATTACGCGCGCTACTCCCCATCCGCAAGTGCAGTCGCCAGCTCCTATGGAACCGTCGTCAATGATGCGTCGCTGGCGGCGCTGGGGAGCTTTCTCAAGGCTAGCGGATGGGACCTGATCTGGGCTCTGAACCTTGGCAGTGGTTCAGAAAACGATGCGGCGGCCGAAGCCAAAGCAGTTCTCGCTGCTGCGGGGCCCAGGCTGCTGGCCTTTGAGATCGGCAACGAGCCCGATCTTTTCCCCCACGAGAAGCACCGTAAGCCGGAGTACGGCTATGACGAGTGGCTTACTGAGTATCGGCGCTACAAGGCCGTGCTGCGTGGGCGGATTCCGTCCATTCCATTCGCCGGTCCGGATGTTGCCGGCAGGACCGAGTGGGTCACGCGCTTTGCCGAAGACGAAGGCCATGACATCCTTCTGCTTACCCACCACTACTACCGCGAGGGGCAGAGTCAGGGCAGCACCGTCGAGAAGTTGTTAGGCATTGATCCCAAGCTGCAACCGCAGCTGGACGCGCTGAGCGCTGCTTCCACGAGGTGCGGCAAGCCGTATCGCATCTGCGAAGTCAATTCCTTCTCAGGAGGCGGCAGGCCTGGCGTAAGCGACACGATGGGCGCCGCTCTCTGGGCGCTCGACTATATGTTCACGCTCGCGACCCATGACTGCTCCGGGATCAACCTCGAGACCGGCCTGAACCAGCTTGGCTTCGTCAGTTCCTATTCGCCCATTGCCGATGACCAGCACAATCGTTTCCGGGCCGCACCTGAGTACTACGGGATGCTTGCATTTTCGCTCGCCGGTAGGGGCCAGATGCTCCCCGTTGAGGTCAACCCTGCTTCACCTCCGAGCTTGCCCTCTAGCTCACCCATGCTGAAAGCCTATGCCACTCGGCCAGACCAGCAAACCCTGTCGGTGACCCTGATCAACAAGGGAGCGCAAGCAGTTGCCGTCCATCTGGATCCGGGTTATTCGACGCAAGGCACCAGGGCCACCATTGTGCGACTTACTGCTCCCGGGATAGATGCCGCGAGCGGCGTCACCCTGGGAGGATCGGAGGTCTCCTCTGCAGGCACATGGCACCCGAGGACCTCAGAGAGTATCAAGGTGCATCAAGGCCGGCTCACGTTGGCGCTGCCCGCAGCAAGCGCGGCGATTGTACAGATTTCGTTGCGCGTCGGAACTACGTAATCAAGATCGTAAGATCGGTTGATGAGCAAAGATGATCTCCAGGTCGTACCACTTGGGCATCGTGGACTGAAGCCTGGTGCTGCCCGCAGGGGAACAACGCTTCCGTTTCACCGCACGCTTGCCGTTGCCTTGCTGCTCATGTCGACTGGCTGGCCTGCAGGCGCCTGGCAGTCGACCGCGAGCAAAGCAATGGAAGAAGGCGCACTGGCAATGCGCGCGGGTAAGCCTGCTGAAGCAGTAACCGCCTTTGAGCGAGCCATTGCGGGCGCTCCGCAGTCGGCTGAAGCGCACATGGGGCTGGGCATGGCAGAGTTGCGCGCGGGCGATGCTGACGCAGCGGCCAAGGCGCTCGCCCGCTGCCTGGAGCTTGACCCATCTGCGCGCGGGGCACAGATGTTTCTTGGCATCGCCAGGTACCAGCAAAATGACTTCACCGGCGCCAGTGTCGCGCTTCACGCGGAGATAACTTCTGACCCGAAGAACGTCGAGGCGCTGGTCTGGCTTGGCATCGTCGAGCTTGCTGCCGATCGTCCGGAGGCCGCGGCCGGCCCTTTGGACCAGGCGGCGGACCTCGCCCCCAAGGACCCGAACATCCTTTTCCTAGAGGGGAAGACTCATGGGCTGCTTTCGCAAAAGGCTTACCAGGCGCTCTACAAACTCGATCCCGACTCCTGGCACGTTCACCGCGCGCTCGCCGAAAACTTTGCCGGCTCTGGCGAGTTCGAAAAAGCGATCGTCGAATTTGAAGCAGCCATTCGTAAGGAGCCCGGCAATGCCGACCTCTACGAAGAGCTCGCCGAACAGGATCAGAAGCTGAGTCGGGTCGAGGCTGCCAGGGCTGCCTATGAGCAGGCACTCCGCCTGCATCCGCGCAGCGCGATCGCGCTCTACAACTTGGGCAAGATCGACGTCGAGACAGGCAAGCCGGCGCTTGGCATTCCGCTTCTTGAGCAGGCCGTGGAGGCGCATGCTGTCGCCGCACCTGCACATTTTTACCTCGGCCTGGGGCTTGCAGAGGTTGGTCGCAACGAGCAGGCTGCCGAAGCTTTAAACATCGCTTTGTCAAACCATCCCTCGCCGTTTATTCATGAGAGCACTCTCTACCAGCTGGCCCGCGTCTACCAGCGGCTCAACCGCAAGCAGGAGGCGGAGCGAGCGCTTAGCGAGCTGAAGCAGTTGAAGGAAGCTTCCACGCGCCCATAATCAAGCCCCAATCCAAGGCCCCGACGCGCTGTTCTTTCAGCCGAAAGCGCGCTGCTCCCAGCCGGCGCAGGTCATGCGCCCTGTTGAACAAGGTGTCCTGCTACGATACGCCCCCGCTTGCCACCTCTCCGTTGCTCGTATTACCTTTGGCGACCGTGATGGGAATCCAGATGGGGAGCTACATAGTGAACCGTTTCAAGCGATTGTGCCCTTCGCAGCACTTGGTTCTCCTGACTTTTCTGGTTGCGGGTTTGTATGCAGGGTGGGCGCAGACTGCAACGCCCGCCCTGACGCATCAGGAAACTCGCACTTATATCAACCCATTAAAACTTGAGCTTCCTGATGGAACCGCAGCCGCCAGCTGTCCTGATCCGGCCATCATTGAAGAGCGCAACGAAGAGCGCAACCGGGACCGCGACACCTGGTATCTCTACTGCACGGGTGATCCGTTGAACTCTGCGGACCTCGATGCTAACGGCAATCTTCGCAGTCATCTCATTCTCCAGTTCCGCTCGCAGGATCTGATTCACTGGACCTACATCGGCGACGCATTCCCACAGACGCCCGCCTGGGTGGGAACGGCCACCAATCAGTTCTGGGCTGCGGCAGTCAAGTATTTCAACGGTAAGTACTATCTGTATTACACGGCGCCTGATACACCCGGCGGCGGCCCCGCGATCGGCGTGGCAACGAGCGCCAGCCCTGCCGGACCATGGATGGATGCCGGAGCGCCGGTTGTCGCGCAGGAGGCGGCATTTTGCTGCGCCGGTTCGCAGCGCGCCGTCATCGATCCTGATGTCATCACCGACGACAGTGGCCAGCGGTACATCACCTATGGCAGCTTCTTCGGCGGGATCAGCATACGCAAGCTATCCTCGGACGGATTTACTTCCGATCCTTCGTCAGAGAAATTGATCGCCACCGATAACTTCGGTGAAGGAGGTAATTTCTGGAAACACAACGGCTACTACTACTTCTTCTACTCCACTAATAATTGCTGCGATGGTCCACTTAGCGGCTATGTGGTCCTTGTTGGGCGTGCACGCACTCCGATGGGCCCCTTTCTTGACAGGAATGGTATCCCACTTACTAGCTTTGCTCCCGGCGGCAGCTTCGCAATGGCCGCGAACGGCAACCGTTGGGTCGCACCCGGAGGGAACGTCATCTTTACTGACGATGCGGGCCAGGACTACATGCTCTACCACGCCATCGATGCGAACGCTCCCTACTTCACCGGCTACGCTGGATTTACTCGCCGGCCGGCGCTTATCGATCCCCTGGACTGGATTAATGATTGGCCGATTGTCCGGGGAGGCTTCTACGCCTCAGACCGGCCCCAGCCAGCGCCCGCGGCACAGCCTTGGGAATATAGCGACTACCGGCCTTTGATCGACCGGCCGGACGAGCCAGGCTTACTCATCCCTGCGCTTTCGGATGAGTTCAATGGCAAGACCCTCTCCTCGCAATGGCACTTCATCCATCCGCAGGCTGATAACTCATTTGCGCTCACCGGCAGTGAGTATCAAGTCGAGACGCAGGGTCCGGATGAGAACGGTTCTCCCGCGACGGTCGCCATCCTGGGGGAGCCGGTGCCGCAAACGGGCGATTGGATGGTCGAGACAAAGGTAACAACCAGCGTGCCATTTGATAACACCTGCTGCTTTAACTTTTCACAGGGTGCGCTCTTTATCTATGGGGATGATGCCAACAGCATCAAGCTCGACGTCTTTCCCGATTTCGACACCAGGCAGACCGAGTTCGGCAAGCAGATCGGTCCGGTACCTATCAACTTTCCGACCTACGACCATCAGACTGCAGGGCAGGCTGCGCCAACTACCTGGTTGCGTATCGTCAAGAAGGGTGACGACCGTTCGGGCGAGTTGTACACCGCTTACAGCAGCACCGATGGCGAACACTGGATCAAGGGCGGCACATGGCAGCACGCGTTAGGGATCGGTGCGCAGATTGGTATCTCTGCTGAGAACACTGCCGGGGCCACGATCGACTTTGACTATGTGCGTGTGTATCGACTCAAGACTCAGTAGATAAGTAGCGCTTGTTGTGGGCGCCGACTAATCAGGCGCGTGGGCAGCATCAAGCGCCGAGGCTTTTGCAAATTCACTCTTCGCTTGTTCCTTCAGGCCTGACTTTTGATACACCTGGCCCAGAAGGAAGTGGTATGCTGCGGCGCTGGGCGCCAGTGCCACGGCACGCTGCAGTTCTGCCTGCGCCGCCGCAAGGTCTCCCTGCCTCTGGTAAAGCCGGCCCAGCGCCACGCGAATCCTCGCATCGGCCGGCGCGATCTTTACCGCCTCCTCTAAGAGCGGCAGTGCTTCACTGAGCTCATTCCTGTCCACCAGGACGATGCCCAGGTTAACCAAGGGCTGCTCGCTCGGGCTCGCCGAGTCGGCCTGCCACGCGATCGCCATGCGATACGCCTTCACAGCGTCATCCACCTGGTTCAATCCCTCATACGCCAGGCCCAGATTATTTGCTGCTTTCACCAGGTGAGGCGCGAGCAAGAGTGCCTGCTCAAAGCAGTGGATGGACTCTGCAAATCGATTCTCGTTGTACTTGATACGGCCCAGGCTGTACCAGGCTTCGCTGTCCGCCGGCGCCTGCTCGGTAGCTTGTGTCATCCACTTGTCTGCGTCGGTGTAATCCTTGGCCAGTACGTAATCGAGCGCGACATAATACAGCTGTTTTGCGTCGGGTGGCTGCAGCTTCGCGGCGCGCGTGTACTCGGCGAGCGACGGGACGGGCTTGCCCTCGCGGAAGAGTATATAAGCGAGCAAGTAGTGCGCGGCTGGCTCATCGGCATGGTCGCCCAGGTAGCTGCTCGCAGCCTCTTCCGCTTCGCGCAGTTTTCCTGCATCGGCCAAAGCTCGACCGCGTGCAAGTGTAACCCCAGACGGCTCCACTGGCGGCTGCTGCGCTTTGAGCCCTGGATCGCCAAAACAAACACAGAAGAGAAGCACCAAAGTCACCGGCAAGGCATTCCTGTTGAAGCTCGTAAATGGCTCGCGCTGTAGACTGGCTAGCATAGCTCGCCAACCGCTTTCGACCTCACACCTGCACATAACCAACAAAGAAGCCCGCTTGACAAGCGTTCCGGAAAATTAATACATTTTTGAGTGCCATGGAGCATTCTCCTAAAGTGCCAAGTGTAACCCGGCTTGGATCGAAGACGTAACGGAGAACAGGGCATAACCAGTTACCAAGGCACCTAACAACAGCCGGCAAGAACCGGCGACGCTTTGCGAGTTGAGCTTCACCACTTTACGGAGAGTCAGTATGCGAGTCAGCAGGATGTTTGGAGTCTGTGCAGCGATCGTCTGCGCGGCGCAGGTTGTATGTCCCCCCAGCTATGCCCAGTCGGTGCGCGGCTCTATGGCCGGCAACATAAACGATTCGAGCGGCGCCGTGATCGTAGGCGCCCAGATCACTGCCGTAAATGCCGAGACCGGCGTCTCGCTCAACACAGTTTCAAGCTCGGCCGGCTCTTACCGCTTTCCCGAGATGCCGCTCGGCACCTATGACGTGACCGTCGCGTCGCCGGGTTTCTCAAACCAGGTACAGCATGGCGTGCTGGTCACCATCGGCAGCACCACGGCTACCAATTTCACCCTTACTGCGGGCGGCGCAACCACGACGGTCAACGTGGATGCCAGCGCGCCCACCATTCAGACCGAGTCCTCTGACGTAGGCGGTACGGTAAGCAGCCGCCAGATCATCGAGCTGCCGCTGGCGTTGGGCGGCGTCGGTGCGCTCCGTTCGCCCGAGGCTTTTGAGTTCTTACTGCCTGGCACCACCGGACCGGGAACAGCCAACAGCAACAACGGCATTTTCCTTTCCAAGATTTCCGGCGGGCAGGAGTATGGCAACGAAGTCCTGCTCGACGGAGCGAGCCAAACCCGCAGCGAGAATGGGTCTTCCTTTGACGAGGAGGCGCCCGGTGTCGAAGCGTTGCAGGAGTTCAAGATCACGACCGCGATCCCGCAGGCCGAGTTTGGACGGACCACCGGCGGCATCGAAGACTTTGTCACCAAATCGGGCGGCAATGAATATCACGGCACCGCGTTCGACATCTTCCGCAACGAAGATATGGACGCAAACACCTGGTTCAATGGCGGCAACGAAGTCCTAACCTGCGGCGCCCCTGGAAGCGCAGGCAATACACCGGCATGCCGCAACACGTTCAGGACGCCGAGCGACAAGCAGAATGATTTCGGAGGCAGCCTCGGTGGCCCGCTTGGCATACCGCACCTTTACAGCGGTAAGGACAGGCTGTTCTTCTTCTTCGCCTGGGAGCAGTTCAAGCAGAACCTGGGAGCTACCCAGACGACGACAGTGCCGACGCTTGCTGAAGACGGCGGCGACTTTACCGCACTCTTTAACCCGGCAACCGCTCCCCCCCCCCCCCCCCCCCCACCGACTAATCCGTGCGACGGTACGCCTGTGTATCCCGGAGAGATTTTCGATCCCGCAACGCAGCGGGTGGTCAACGGCACCCCATGCCGCACAGCATTTGCGGGCAACGTTATTCCAACAACCAGGTTCAGTGCTGTGGCCAAGAACCTGCTGGGCTACCTCCCGGCGCCTACCAACAGCAACCTGGTCAACAACTTCAACTTTCAGAGCACCATTCCTCTGGTCAACACGACCTACACAGTACGTGTGGATGCGAGTCTGTCTCAAAGGCACAAGATTTACGCTTCATACTCGACCCGGGACAACAACCGTACCTCTGGCGGCAATCCGATCCTGCCCTACCCGCTTGACCCAAATACCTGGAAGCAGGATTTCGAGACGCATCTCGCACGCGTCGGGTGGGATTTTACCGTAACGCCAAATGTTCTCAACCACTTCAACATTGGCTATAACCGCACCAACAGCGCCAACTTCGCATTCCCTATCTCCAACGGGATAGATTATGCCAACAAACTTGGCATTCCGAACTCTCCGGGATCGAACAACTTTCCGCAATTCAGCTTTGACGGCCGCGACAACCTGGCGAACTTCGGCAATCCCGGACAGAACGATGACAATATCGATAACGGCTTCCGGATCAATGACAGCGTCAGTATCCAGAAGGGGCGCAACAGCTTCAAGTTCGGACTCGATTACCGCCTGCAGCAGTATTCGCCAATCAACAGTCCTACGCCCTCGTTGAACTTCGCTCGCGTGCAGACCTCCTCCGACCCGGGCAATAACGAATTTGACGGCAACAGCTTCGCCAGTCTGCTTTTGGGCCAGGCATCAGGCGGTAACTTCGCTTTAGGCCTGTACTCGGAGAAGCCGCGCTGGACCTCCTACTATTACGCTCTATTTGCTCAGGACGACATCAAGATCAGCAATAATCTCACTTTGAACCTGGGGGTCCGGTGGGATGTGGACACCCCCCGTTCTGAAGCGCACAACGCCACTTCAAACTTCAGTCCTACCGCCATTGACCCTCAGTATGGAATTCCCGGCGCGCTGGTTTTTGGCACCGCCTCCAAAACTCAGCAGCGCTGGGCTGATACCTACTACAAGGACGTTGCACCACGCATTGGCTTCGCTTACACGTTGCCGGGAACCGAGGGCAAGTCGGTTCTCCGCGGCGGGGGAGCGATCTTCTACGGACCACTACAGTACTCTGATTTTGGTGGCGCCATGGATGCCGGGTACAAGATTCAACCGACCTTTACCAGCGGCGACGGCTTTTCGCCTGCCTTTGTCGTGGACTCCGGATTTCCTGCTTACAGTCAGCCACCTGACCTTGACCCAGGCGTGTTCAATGGCCAGCCAGTCTCCGGCTCCTATATTCAGAAGCAGGATGGAAAGCCCGCTGCGATCTACGAGTGGAGCCTGCAGCTGCAACAGCAGGTTGCGCAGGATCTTATCCTCGAGATCGGTTATCTGGGCAACAAGGCGCAGAACCTGCGCTCCACCATCGAGAACATTAACAACATTCCGGTCAGCGATCTCGCTCTCGGCGACGAGCTGAACCAATCGATCGCTGTAGCTGGAGTGGCTCCACCGTTTGCCGGCTTCAACACACTCTGGGGTGCAGGTGCGCCCGTGCAGCGTGCACTTAGGCCTTTTCCGCAGTACGACTTCATCGATACCGGCTGCTGCCTCCAGAACGTAGGTATGTCGACCTATAACGCGCTACTGGTCTCCTTGCATCGGCAGTTCCGCAATGGCTTGACACTGCAGGTTTCCTACACCTGGGCGAAGAACTTTACGGACGCAGACAGCGCACTGGCAGGCACCGGCGTCGGTGTTGCCCAGGTGCAGAATCCCGATAACCTGCACATGGAAAAAGCGATCAGCGCGCAGGATCTTCCGAACACCTTTGTGATTGCGCCGCTGTATCGCCTACCTTTTGGCAAGGACGGTATGTTCCTCAAACACGGGATCGCGAGCACAGTCGCCGGCGGCTGGGAGGTTGGCAGTGTGCAGCGGTATGAGTCAGGTCAGCCGCTCTCCTTTTGCTGCGCGACCGGCGCACCGGGATTCCAGAACGCGTTCTACTTCAGCCGCGACTCAACACAGCCGTTGGCCAGCGCCAATTACAGCGCCGGTCACCTCAACCCTTTCATTGCCGGTGAGGGCAGCTACTTCAATCCAGCGGCGTTCATTGATCCCAATGTAAGCAACATCCGGGATCAACGAGCCAACCACGCCTACGTATTTGGAGATATACCCAGAGTAACCGGCGAGGTACGCACGCAGGGCTACTACAACGAAGACTTCAGCCTGCTTAAGACAACTCAGATCCGGGAGAGTGTGGCTTTTGTCCTGAAGGTCGAAGCCTTGAACGGATTCAACCGGCACCAGTTTGCGATCCCAAATCTGCAGCCAGGCAGCAGCAATTTCGGTTTAGTCACCGGGACGGTTGGTCCGCCGCGAAATCTGCAGATCACGGGCCGAATCTCCTTCTAACTCCAACTAACCGCTGCAAGAGAAAGGAGACGGCCGAAAGCTGTCTCCTTTCGTTTTAAGCTGATTCCATGGCGGCCATGGCGCTCCTTCTTACCCTGCTCGGCGGACAGTCTCCAGGCGCCTCGCCTTCTCGCGATCTGCGCCTAGAACAGGCTTCCTCGCTGATGCAGCAGGGCAAGCTATCCGAAGCGCGCGAACTCTATCAAGCGCTCCTATCCTCCGATGGAGCCAATGCCGAAGCACAGCAAGGACTGGTCGACGCGAGTGAGCGGCTGGCGCTCACTGCGCGGTCGCGCAAAGATAACGACGCTGCTCTGCGCCTGCTTTTAAGCGCTCAGCCTTTCGCGCCCTCGAACCCGAAGTTGCTCTACGATCTTGGCGTGCTTGAAGACAGCATGAACCTCTATGCAGACGCGGATCAGATTGTCGCCAGGCTACAGGCGCTTACCGGCGTCGATGATCCTAAGGTGCTTTACCTTTCTGCCCGGGTAAAGCTTGACCTTGGCCAGCTGGAGACAGCGGAAAGGCAGATGCGCGCCTACCTTCGTACCAGCCCCAATGACGCGAGCGCACATTACGGTCTGGGGCGCATCCTTCAGCTCGGACAGCAGCTTGATCAGGCAAAGGCGGAGTTTCGTCGCTCTATCGAGCTGCGTCCTCAGCAGACCGAATCGCATTACCAGCTCGGCGAGATCGCGCTTGCTGAAGCACGCTACGACGATGCTCTTAGCGCATTCGCGAAGACCCTCAACGGTGACCCGTCGCATGGCGGAGCGCTGACTGGAACCGGAATCGCTTTCTTTCGATTGAAACAGTATGACAAAGCTACCGACGCACTGAAAAGAGCAGTCGCGATTGCCCCTGCATATCAGCCCGCCCACTACTACCTCGGATTGTCGCTCGGCCGCCAGGGGCAAAAGGCAGACTCAGACCGGGAGCTTGCACGCGCTGCAGAGCTGGCCGCCGCAGACAACCGGCAGGATGCGCAGCACTCACGCATCATGCAGTTGCCGGCTGACACCAACAGCTCTGCGCCCGCTCAGCCGCAATGATGCACGCTTCGCGCAACCGACAAGGCGAGCGTGTCGCTGTTTACGATAAGCTTTCATGCGGGTGTAATTCGTCGATGTGGAGAGTTACCTTGATGCGTATCGTTTCTCCTTCTCTTTCATCCCCTCTGTTCTCGACCATCTTGGCTCTGATAGCTACAGCTTTGCCCGCGCAGGCGCAGATCACAGAATCTGCATCTGCTGCAAACACTCTTATTCACGTTCGCGTTTCGCGTCCAACCGAATCGCGCTCGATACCCCCAGAACTCTTCGGCAGCTTTCTCGAGCCGATCGGCCATTCTACCTATGGCGGGCTGTGGGCCGACGTGATCGAGAACCCGTCGTTCGAGGAGGGGATGTGGTCAGCCGGCAATGCCGCGTCGCTTTTAGCTGCCCGCCCAGAGCTTAAGCAAGCATCCCAGTTAGGTCTTCCGCTGCCATGGGAGCCGCTTAATCCGAATCAGGGCAGTCGTTACGCCCCAGTACGTGGCGATGCAGCCAATTCAAACCAATCCATTCTCATCATGTCCCTGCCCGAAAAAGAGGTGGGCATCACCCAGCGGATTTATCTTCCTGTCCAGCGCGAACTCACTTACTCCGGCAGCTTATGGATCAAGCATGTCCGCGGAGACTCAGCCGTCGCGATCAGCTTGCGCCGGCACGTACACCCCGAGCAGGTGCTGGCTTCAACGGTCATTTCGGCAGCCGCTGAGACGTGGACGAAGTATGCCTTCCAACTCATATTGAAGCCCGAGGACCTTGCCCCGCTTGAGCCTGCTGATTTCGTCATCTCGCTTCATGGAGAAGCGCGCACGCTGGTCGACAATGTTTCGCTCGCTCCCGCGGACGCAATCGACGGCATGGACCCCGACGTGATCCACATGGCGCGCGACCTGCATACGACCGTCATGCGTTTCGGGGGCAACTACACCTCCGCTTACGACTGGCGGGATGGTCTCGGACCTGTCGACAAGAGGATGTCGAAAATAAACCTGGCCTGGGGTATCCCGGAGTACAACACCTTCGGCACGGATGAGTTCCTGCACTTTTGCGAGCTCATCCACGCGCAGCCGCAGATCGCTCTCAATCTCGGCACGGGCACACCCCAGCAAGCGGCTGACTGGGTCAGCTATGTCAACCAGCACTGGCAGAATCACCAGGGCAGCCTCCTCTGGGAATTAGGCAACGAGTTATGGGGCGACTGGCAGGTCGGCTATCCCTTGCAGCAGGATGTTGCCGCCACAACGCTCGCCACCAGCCAGGCCGTGCGCGGAGTCGATCCTCATGCCCGTCTAATTGCAACCGGCGCCGACGAAGACCACTTCCACGACTGGAACGCGCAGCAGCTTGCGAGCCCTGCCGGCAGCTTCGATTATCTTTCAACTCACTTCGTGGTCACTGATACTGTCGAGCTTGCTCATGCCTCGGATGAATTTCGCACCATGGCTTCGCTCGCGCTGCCTTGGGGGCTCGCCGATCGCATGCGTAGCATCCGCCAGCAAGCGATGGAGGCGGGGCGGCCGAGCGTGAAAGTCGCTTTTACCGAGTGGCTCATGGTCTCGCGTAACCACACTGGCCCACACTTTACCAACATGGGAGGAGCACTCTTCGCTGCTGGCTTCCTCAACATGGCAATGCGTAACTCCGATGTGGTTGCCATTTCCGATATGACAGGCGTCATGGAGTTCGGCGGCATCTGGAAGAAGCGGGAACAAGTCTACGGCGCGCCCGCTTACTGGGCGCTGCGCGAGTACGCCAACACCAACCCACATTACTTGCTTACAGTGGAGACGGACTCGCCGACTTATTCTGTTGCTAAAGGCATTACACGCCTGGCGGAGATAGCAGCCGTGCCCTACCTCGACATAGCGGCCGCTGAATCTGCTGATCATGCCAAGCTGTTTCTGTTCTGCGTCAATCGGCATTTAACACGCGCGATGAACGCGCAGGTCGACCTAAGTCGATTTCCCGCAAACAAGGGCTCCATCGATATCACCACACTGCAAGCCGAGAACATTCTCGCTGAGAATGATGAGGAAGACCCGCGACATATCGTGCCGATGACGAAGACCATCCCAGTTCGGAGTGAGCTGCACTACTCTTTCCCCGCGGCAAGCGTGACCATTCTGGCCGTGCCTCTTGACTAGACGGCTCGCCTGCCCCAGCGGCCTGCGCTTCTGCGTGGTTGTGCATCAGGCTTGATACTTCCAGAAGGGGCAAGCGGAACGTCGATCAGCATGGGCATGCAGCTGTGCTGCTTCTGCGGTGGGTGCCCTGTCGGTGACGATGCATGCGAAGCGCCCCTGGTACAAGGTTGCGGAGCGGGCCGAACTTAGCGGGTCCACTGCTCAGTTCACGTTGAATACGCTTAGCTACGGCAAATCTACGTGCGGCTCGGGTTAGCCTGAGCTCAATTATGCTTGACTTCGTACATACCAACGACCTAAGCCTTCAACCGGAGACTTGAAAGCCGCGGGCGCAAGGCTGTGGGGGCTCAAGTTCCCCCTCACGGGCGCTACACGTACAAACGATTTACACCAAGATTCACCAATACAGTGACCGCTGTGCTAAGTGGCACCTGAAAAGCTGCCTGAGAGCCGCCGTAGTGCTCGGTACCTTCGAATACATCCTCGCCGGGGACTTACACATGCCTCTCACCGGGCTCCTCCGATGCCAATTTGCTGGCCTGCTAGTTCGTCGAAGTAGCTTCGAACGGGTGTTTACTTGCAGAGTGCAGCGTGGCATGTCCTATGAAGAACAAAGGGGAATAAGGACGGTGACAGCAGGGAAAAGCTGAAGACAGGCGAAGATAGAGCGAATATGGCACAATAGTCCTGAGGTTGACTCGCGAGATGCAAGGACGTCTGAGCGACCGAACGTCAGAGCACTTGTTTTCTGTTAATGAGGCTCTGCCCTCTCCTGAGGGAGTGGTTTCCTGCATTTCCTTGAGAAGAAGTTCTGTAAAATCTAGCGCATCGCCAGTAGGGGAATGTGATTCGTTTGAGCAACTCTGCCCACGATGGCATTCGGAGCGTGAAGCCTTTTCGCAACGCTATGTCTGCTGCGGGCTTTGCCATGGCTGAACCTGCAACAGTCCTGGAGTCGAACGTGACCGCACTCGGCAGACGCAAGATCGTGCACGTGGACATGGATGCTTTCTACGCGTCGGTTGAACAGCGGGACGAACCCAGTCTGCGTGGCCGTCCGGTTGTGGTCGCCTGGAAAGGTAGACGCTCCGTTGTATGTGCTGCTTCCTACGAAGCGAGACGATTCGGCGTACGTTCAGCAATGCCGGCGATTAGCGCGGAGCGGCTTTGTCCCGAGGCTGTGTTTGTTCCGCCTGATTTTGTTCGATACAAAGCAGCCTCGCAGGCAGCACGTGCGATATTTCAGCGGCACACCGAAGCCGTTGAGCCATTGTCACTCGACGAAGCATATCTGGACGTCACCGAAAACAAGACCGGTCTGCCGACTGCGACACTTGTAGCCAAAACGATCCGGCAACAGATTCGCGAAGAGTTAAACCTTTCGGCGTCCGCGGGTGTGGCCCCGAACAAGTTTCTGGCGAAGATCGCCTCGGACTGGCGCAAGCCAGACGGTCTTTTCGTCATCCAACCCCACGAAGTTCAGAGCTTTCTTTTGACTCTGCCCGTGGGTCGCATCCCCGGCGTGGGTAAGGTCACAGAGGCGCGCATGGCGAACGCTGGGATCAAAATGGTAGGAGACATCTACGCGATGGATCTCGCTACGCTGGAGCATCGTTTCGGCAGCTACGGCCTGCGACTCCACGAATTGGCTCGTGGCATCGATCACAATGCCGTGGTGCCAAATCGAGTGCGGAAGCAGGTCTCAGCCGAAGACACGTTTCCGGAGGATATTCCGCTTGTTGCATGCGAGAACCACATTCGTAGGTTGGCGCAGAAAGTCTGGCACGCCTCCAAAGGCAACATACGTCAGGCAAGGACGGTCGTGCTCAAACTGAAGACAAGGGAGTTTAGCTCCTTTACGCGCAGTTTAACCCCGCGTACGCCGATCCTGACATGCGAAGACTTGACGAAGATCGCTCTCGGACTACAGGAGCGAGTCAATTTGCCAGCACAGCAACTGTATCGACTTGTTGGGGTGGGACTGAGCAATTTTCGGTATGAAGAGCAACTCGCGGATGATGCATTTGCACCGGATTAACCTGTGCAGGGCACGGAGTTGCCGCTCCGAGCGCAGTAGGAGGAGCTTCTGTTCTTTGCGAGTAAGACTCGCAGCTTGGCTGAGTTCGTGAGGATGCGCCGCGATCTATCTCGAAGGTCCGCATGCGCTTCGTGACCGCGGAGGCGGAGTGAGATCTGCCAACTTCTGCTAAGCGGATAGTTTTACAGCCTATGAGAAGGTGCGCCGACGTTTGAGAGCAGCGTAGACTTTGCCTAAGGAGCACGCGTGAATAGAAGAGATGTGGTGAAAGGCTCGCTGCTGGGAGCGGTAACCACAATGACGCGTGCGCAGCTCGCAGGCCTGCCGCAGATTGGCGCTATCCGCGTCAACAACGTCCGCGGTCAACGTTTTGTGACGCTCTGCATTATGATCCGCACCACACCGTGGGAAGTATCTCGCGACGTAAAGCTGCTAAACCGGGACGAGTCCGCATGGCATACCCTTGAAGGCGTTCGGGCGCTTCGGGAAGCATTCTCAACTTCCAATCCCGAGGGGAAACTTACGTGGGGTTTCACGCTCAATGCGCTCGAAGACAAGCGTTTGAACTACGAGCAGATCCGGGCGTATGCGGTTGAGTGCCACGAGCGCTACGGCGACGAAGTTTCATATTTCCCCGGATACTTTCCCGCAATGTACCTGCCCCGCGAGCGGATCAATCGCGAGATGTCAGAGGCGCTCCAGATTATCACGGCACTCGTGGGCCGGAGCTATCGCCCTGCCGCCATTATGGGCGGCTTCCTGTCCGCGAATAATCTGCAGTACCTGGCTGACAAGGAAAAGATTCACGTTGCCCATGCGGTGATCTGGAGCCAATATGCCATTGACGGTGGCGGAGCGGACGGCTCGCCCTCCTATCCCTTTTATCCGTCAACGGAACACTTCTGTAAACCGGCTCAGGGTACCCGCGACTTTATCGATTGCGTCAATCTCGATGGCTGGACGATGGACTTTATCTGCGCACGGAGAAGCGGAGCTCTCGATCACAAGCTCACCGGTTACAACAGCCGCCGTGGCGTAGGGCCTATCGAGACGTACCTGGGGTGGGGCCTGGACCTGGGTCATAGAGAGGTGATGCATACGCAGAGCATTCACTTTGACGAGGGTTTCTCGCGCAATGGTTTCGGCTGGGTCACCAACATCTGGGAAGCGCAGCTCGTGTATGAGTTTGGGCAGGACCTGGTGTGCTCCGCCATGCGCATGTGGATCACTGACACCAAGAAGCGCTGGCCTGACGTTCGCTTTATCACCTTTGGGGAATTCGGTACCCTGTGGCGTGAAGCTTACCCGGACAATGAGGATTGGACTTGTAGCTTTCTTGAACGTGGCTCTGGGCTTGGAGACTCGTATAACAATCTCGAGATTGAATGGTTCATGAACCAGCACTTTCGACTGGCAATGGTTCGCGATTGGCAGATGGAAAGTGCAAGGCAGGTGATAGACCTGACGCGATATGATTTGCCGACGCAGGAGCCGGCAGACCCAAGTCCGGCCCACCCCGCCAAGAACTGGAGCTTGATAAACCGCATCAACCAGAAAGGTCTGCGGCCCCAGGACAATCCCAGACCGCTACGCGATCTCGCCCCTGGTGATCTCGATTTTGTCCTGTCCACACTCCCGCAGCTTCGATCTTCTATGTAGCCATCATCGCTGTATTAGAAGACAAGAGATCATGGCAAGGAAAAAGACATAGGCGGCTCCCTGCTTGGCTTTGGGATTGCGGGCGTTGCTGGTAGCGATGACAACAAATTGCTTGCCATAGATCATGTAGGTGGCGGGTGTCACGTTGCCTGCGTAGGGAAGATCGCCCTGCCAGAGGAGTTTGCCGGTCTTACTGTCGAAGGCACGCAGGGTGTGATCAAAGTTTGTCGCCCCGATAAAGACGACGTTGCCGGCAGTGGCGGCAGGACCGCCATAGTTTTCGGTTCTGTGTCTGGAATGCCTTTGGCCGCGAGTTCCGGATAATATCCGAGCGGCACCTTCCGGAGGTATTTTCCCGTGTTCAGGTCAATCGCGTTCAGTGTTCCCCAGGGCGGAACCACGCCTGGGTACCCGTCGGGATCGAGGAACTTGCGATAGCCGCCAAAGCGAATCTCGAAACGCCACCCCGGGGGTGCAACAGTCAACTCCACTTCCTGCTTGCTGCTCTTGCCTTCACAAGGCTACGACTACGATGTAACGGCCAGCGAAAGTTACTCGGACGTTGTTGCTGCGTTTGTGTCCGCATGTAAGAAGTTCAGGATCCAGCCTCGGCTCCTACTACTGCATCCTGAATCCTCGCAACGAAGCCAAATCGATCGGGGCGCGACAATTTCACGGCAGTACTTCGAGTTGGTCAAGCATCAAACCCTCCAAAATAAGGGGCTGGTGTCCAGTCGCTTATTCATTATGCTTATATGTTGATCTAGACTATCGTAGTTGTCGGCAGCGTGAATCTCGACCTCGTCTGTACAGCGAGCCGCATCCCGGCTCCCGGAGAGACGGTATGGGGCGATCGCTTCCAAAGCTTTCACGGAGGGAAGGGAGCGAACCAGGCGGTGGCCGCCGCGAGCCTTGGAGCCAGTGTTCGCATGGTCGCCAGGGTCGGCGATGACGAGTTTGGCAAAGAGCTGCGGGCCGGACTCATCGCCGCCTCAATCAACGCGGATGATGTGTCGATGAGTCCTGGAGTCGCATCTGGCGTAGCACTGATCTCTGTAAGTAGCCAGGGACAGAACAGCATTATTGTCGTTCCGGGAGCGAACGATACACTTCGCCCTCGCGACCTTGAACGCTGCTTGCCGAGCTTCCGTTCCGCAGGCATAATCCTCACGCAGTTGGAGATCCCGATGGAAACGGTAGAGTTCCTTTGCTCCACCGCTCACAAGGCAGGGGTGCCGCTCATGCTCGATCCCGCGCCCGCACGTTCTCTGCCGCCAGAAATGCTCCGCTGCGTCACTTACTTGACACCGAACGAAACTGAGACGCTCACGCTCTGCTCCAGGAGCCAGCAAGAGCTTAACGAGGAGGAGGCATTTGAGGCAGCGGAGGAACTGCTCCGCGGTGGGGCGGCGAATGTCATCCTCAAGATGGGCGCTCGGGGCGCTCTCGTCGCAGCCGCGAATGGTCTAAGAAAGATGATTCCCGCGATTCCGGTGCCGGTGGTCGATTCCACTGCTGCCGGGGATGCTTTCAACGGCGGAATGGCTAGCGCTCTCATGCAGGGCATGAGTCTAGAGCAAGCGGTTTCGTTTGGTGTCGCCGTCAGTGCGCTCGCGGTCACACGCGCCGGTGCACAAACGGCAATGCCCAGCTCGCAGGAGGTTGCGGAACTGCTGCACCGGCGCGGGTTATCCGACACCAGGCAGGCCGCAAAATCTGTTAACAAGTAAGTCAACCTTGCCGCTTTTTAGAAAGAACAGCATGCCGCCTCGCATGATCGCGCTTCTGCCCGCAAGTGTTGCCGCCGAGACTGACCTGGACGGGCCGGAGGAGCAGTCCGTTGACAAACAAGAAGCAGCCCCTATCCGGCGCGGCCCGCGGAATTACCAACGTATGGTTCCTGAATGGCCAGGACACACCGACGCAAGATGTGTTGCACTCGCTCGAGACCGTGGGTCACGGGGCCGCCCTTGAAGAAATGGTGCGACTCGTGCGACTCACCCGGCCCGACGTGATCCTCACTTGGCTGCCGGCGTATGTGGCCGGCGAAAACCATGGCGATCACCAGGCTTCGTCCGTGCTCGCAACAGAGGCTTTCGATCTTGCGAATGTGCCGACGTCGTTTCCCGAACAGGTGGAGGCACCGCGTGCCCACTCTCATGCCGTTGGGCGCGGTGCGCGCTCGCGGACGGCGATCCACAAAGTCACTGAGGCAAACGCCATGACGGTTCCCGAGCTCAGAGCGGCGAGCCAGCCGAAATGTTTCACTAATACGGGTACGAGCGAGGTGGAGACAATGCCGCCAAGGATGCCGGCCGTGTTCATGACGCCGGAGAGTGCGCCGACCTGCGTACCGGCAAGGTGCGTGGCCGCTGACCAAAAGGCTGACTCCGACGCCATGAGGAAAGCTATGGATAGCGAGAGGGCGGCTACCGAAAGTGCCGCAGAGCCAGCGTAGGCAGCGGCGAAGAGCATGGCGCCGCTCACTCCGTAGCCGGCCATGAGAATGGCCCTGGACCCGGCCAGGCGACCGCGCCGGATGGCGATGCGGTCGCACAGTTTGCCACCCACCGGTGTAAGAACCAGAGCGGTGAGCCACGGGAGCGCGGACATCCAACCACCACGAACCATGGAGAGATGGCGCTGCTCAACGAGGTAAATGTAAAGCCAGAAAACGAACATGAATAGAACATATCCCTCGCTGATGTAACTGAGAACGAGCAGCAAAACATTTGGTTGACGGAGAAGACTGAGGAGGGGAACGGCGGCCTCGGGTTCCCGGGCTTGCGGAATGTCTTGACCGCGAATGAGGGCTGCTTCTGCGGCGTTAACGCGGGGATGTTGCTCAGGCAGATCGCGTGACCACAGGTACCAGAAAGCCGCGAAAAGAAGCGGTGGCAGCGCGCCGATGTAGAAGGAACCTTGCCAGCCGAAATGCTGGATGAGCATAGGCATGAGCGGGCCGGTGATGGCCGTCGCGGTACTGGTGCCCATGAACATGATGGAACCGCCGAGGGCACGGTCGGACGGGGCCATCCAATTGTGCACGACACGGTTACCAACTGGAAATGTGGTGGCCTGGGCCGCTCCAAGCAGGAAGCGGATCGCCCAGAGGATGACAAAGATGGCAGTAGTGCTGCCACCTGCAAAGCGTGGCGCCAGGCCAGTCAGGAGGGTGGCGACTGCCCAGAGTAGCGCGGAAGTCGCAAGGGTGAGGCGCGGGCCGAGACGATCGCCTAAAATGCCGCCAGGAATCTGAAAGATGGCATAGCCGATCAGGAAGCTTGAAAAGATCTGGCCCATCTTGATCGCGGAGATTCCGAGCGCGGGCATCATGGTCTCGGCAGCAACCGAGATATTGGCACGGGTAAGATAGCTGACCAGAGCCAGGGCACCAAGACCGGCGGCCATGGTCCAACGGATGGATGTAGCCTTCACTGCTGGTCCCCCTAGTATTTGGCATGTACCTCAGCATCTTCGCACGCATCGACGAATACATGAGTGAGGACTTTCTCCATCCCTGGACCGTTCCTTTGAAGTCAAGCCGCGGACCATACATGGAACCGGATGTTTGCTCGGCATCCGGTTCCAGCAGCATGCTTACTGGGTCTCGCGCTACACTAGGCAGTAGACCCATGGTGCCCAGCAGACCACACTCCCCACCCCGGTTTTGGTCGGGCTTTCGCAAGCCACTCCTGCTCATTACCTGCGCTGGCGCGTTGATGCCGTCGGCTGTCGGGTATATGCAACAAGCACAGCCGCCATCCATGCAAAGGCCGTCCACAGGCATCGGCATCGTGCGGGGGAGGGTTCTTGATTCGCTGCATCATCCAGTAAGCGATGAGGTGGTGAGACTCCAAGCTGAAAATGAAACGGTGACTCTTGAGACTGTTACCGATGCTTTCGGCACATTTTTGTTCTCGTCTCTCCGACTTTCTACCTACCTGGTCAGCGCCGGACACGCAGGGACGCGCACTGACGCCAAAGCTATTCTTAACCCCGAAAATCCTTTACAAGATATCGATCTAATCCTTGAGGGCCCAGCAGGCAGGCCAGTAGCCTCGTCCCCCGAACATCAAGCGTTGGGATTCTCAGATCAGCCTACTTTTGTGATTGCAGGGGTGACAGATTGGACCGCTGTGGGCGGACATGGATCAGATGCAACCTTGCGGACCAGCGAACAATTAGCACGGGAGACGCTCTCTCTTAAGGAACCTCGAACGACCAAGGTACCAAGCCCAAGCGGAGATCAGACCGAGGCACGGCTCCGTGCTGCGCTTGCAGAGGCACCCCTAAGCTACGCGCAGAATCACGAACTGGGTGAGTACTACTTGCACGCAATGAGATACGAGCAAGCGGTTCCGCTACTCGAGACTGCCTCCAAGATCGGCCATGTAGACGCTGAAGACGAATACGATCTGGCACTGGCTTGCCGTGGCATCGGAGACCTGAAAATGGCTCGGATGCATGTGGAGCATGCCCTGGCAGTGAAGGATAGCGCGAACGCGCATCGTCTTGCAGGGGAGCTGGATGAGAAGCTTGGCGACTCACTTGCTGCCGTCGAACAATACCAGCGCGCTGTTCGCGTTGATCCCTCAGAAGAAAACTACTTTGCCTGGGGCTCAGAGTTGTTGCTGCATCGAGCCATCTGGCAAGCTGCGGAGGTTTTCAAGCTGGGAGCCAAGGCGCACCCATCTTCAGCCAGAATGTTGACCGGTTGGGCGACAGCGCTTTTTGCAAGTGCGCTCTACGATGAGGCCGCGTCGCGATTATGCGAGGCTTCGGATCTGGACCCTTCTGATCCCGAACCTTACCTCTTTCTGGGCAGGATTGAAGCAGCAGCGCCGGCGCCCCTCCCTTGTGTGGATCTGAAGCTGCATCGCTTTGTGCAAGCGCAACCAGGAAACGCCACTGCCAATTACCTATATGCGATGGCTCTTTATAAGCGGAGTGATAAGACGGAACTGGAGGAGGTAAAGTCCTTGCTTATCAAGGCTGCCACACTTGATCACAGCTGTGCTGAAGCCTACTTGCAGCTTGGTATTCTCTCGTTTGCACAGCACGAAGATACGAAGGCGATCGACTATTACACAAAGGCCATTGACATAGATGCAACGCTCTCAGAAGCTCACTATAGGCTGGGCGTAGCCTACCAACGTGCCGGTGACAGGGAAAAGGCAACGAGTGAGTTCCAGCTTCACGAAACGCTTGAGAAGCGTCAATCTGATCTGGCCCAACAGCAACGACTAGAGGTCAAGCAATTTCAGGTACTCCAGGGGCAACCAGCCTCTTCAACCGCTCCATGAGTAGCGTGGAGTGCAGGTTATGATCTCGGCTTCGCGAGGATACCGTCTCCCTCACGAATCGTGAGGATCTGGTTAGCCTTCACATTCATGAACCGCTCGGTCTTCTGCGTCGTCGGCCACTTCACCTCAAGTGCATCTACTGTGTCGGCTCGGCCCAGGCCAAAATGCAGGCGCAGATCACTTTGCGACATCACGCTTGTGCCGCTGTTCACCTCGTCCATCTGAATGTGCTTACCGGTGATCACCCGCACACGCGCTCCGATTGCGGTGCGGTTGCACTTGGTGCCAATGAGCTTGACCTTGATCCAGTTTTGTCGGTTGCCGCCCTGGTTGCGCAGTAGCGATGGAGTGTCGTTCATGTTCAAGATGAGCGCATCCATGCCGCCGTCGTTGTCGTAGTCGCCAAAAGCGGCGCCGCGGCTGGAGTGGTGCTCACTGATCCCGGGACCCATCTCTGGGGAAACGTCCTTGAAGTGCCCGTTTCCCAGGTTCTTATAAACAAGGCGTGGATTCGCGAAAGTTTGACCGAAGTGATACTTGTCTACCTCTGGATAGACATGCCCATTGACCTGCACAATATCCTGCCAGCCATCGTTGTCGTAGTCGATAAAGCCGCAGCCCCAGGCAACATAGCCGCTGTTCACTGCGACGCCGCTCGTAAGTGTCAGATCGGTGAAAGTTCCATCGCCATTGTTGTGATAAAGGTTTGCGGTATCGTCCGCGAAGTTGGTCTTAAAAATATCGAACCATCCATCGCAGTCATAGTCCGAAACGGCAACGCCCATGCCAGCCTGTTCGCGCCCACTCTCGCTGTAGGCGCAACCCGCAGCGACGGCGATGTCGGTGAAGGTACCATCGTGATTGTTTTGGAACAGAATGCTTGGCTGCGAGTCCACGGCGACGTAAATATCGGGCCAGCCGTCGTTATCAAAGTCGTAGGAGACAGAAGTGATGGAGTAGCGCGGACCGGGCTTTAGAATGCCCGATTTTGCTGAAACATCGGTAAAGGTGCCGTCGCCATTGTTGTGGTAGAGGATATTGGTATCGCCAGGCAAGCCGCGCGGACCGCACATGATCGGGACCCCCTTCCACTGGCAGAAGTGGGTGTCGCTGGCTGAGGGAATCTTCTCTGCATCAAGCTTAAGGTAGTTACATATGAATAAATCAAGCTGCCCATCACGGTCATAGTCGAGAAATGTGCAGCCCGCACCCCAGCGGACCTGCTCCTGGTAGAGGCCGGCCTTGAGGGTGACATCGGTAAAGGTTCCATTGCCGTGATTGTGAAAGAGAATGTTGTGGCCCCAGAAGCAGCAGAACAGGTCGTCCCATCCGTCGTTGTTATAGTCGCCCACGCATACGCCAGTCTGCCAGCCAGTAACGCCGAGCCCTGACCCTTGTGTCACATCGGTAAAGGTTCCGTCGCGATTATTTCTATAGAGGTGCGAGGTGGGAGCCTGACCGGGAGACCAGTGCGCATCAAGCCGATTCCCATTGGTGAGATAGATGTCGAGCCAGCCGTCATGGTCGTAGTCGTAGAAGGCGAGGCCACTGCCCTTGGCTTCGATAATGGAGCGTTTGTGATCCACGCCGCCCCAGACATTGGAACTGGTCAGCCCGGCCTGGTGAGCTACGTCAATAAATTGGACTGGTGGACTGGGCGCTGTCGCGGCCTCGAGAAGGGCGGTATCCTTCCACTGCCAAAGGGGGAGGGCGAGAGCCTCGGTGAGTACGCCGCTGAGCAGGAACCGGGAGGAGGCGAGTAATCGTCGCCGAGGGAGGTACATATCCACCGATTATAGGATCGCAGGCGGCGCCGGTGAGAGGTCTTAAGGTATGGAGCGTGAAGCTCCTATGGCATGGAGCGAAGCACTTCAAGCCCCTGCTTCGCGGCGGCGCTCTCCGGTTCTACCTGCAGCAGGTCGTTCAGTGCGCGGGTTGCTTTTTCCTTGTCATGCTGCAGCACGTACAGGCGCGCCAGATTGATATAGGACTGGTCAAACTGTGGAGCGACACGAATGCAGGTCCTGAACTGCCGCTCCGCCTTTTCATACTCCTGCCTGCGGACAGAGAGCACGCCGAGGTTGTTCAATGCTTCGGGGTAGCCGGGGCGTAGGCTCAGGGCCTTCTCCAGATAGGTGGAGGCAGGTTCCAGTTGATCCTGCTGCGCGTAGAACATGCCGAGACTGTAGTTAGCTTCCGCGTCCCCTGGTTCAAGCTCGAGAACGCGGTTCAGGCATCGCTGCGCATTCGGGAAGTCCTTCTGCCGGCGATAGGCGTTCCCCAGGTTGAGAAGGGCCGTGGCGTAGGTTGGGCGCAGCGATAGCGACTGCTGAAAGTTACCGATCGCCTCAACCAGATTTCCTTGCTGCGCAGCCATCATGCCGAGATTGTTCCAGGCCTCGGGATAGCCCGGCTTCAGCTTGAGGGCCTGCTCAAGATACTGGCGAGCCTCGGGAAGATGATTGCGGCGCAGGCTGAGTGTACCGAGGTTGTAGAAGCCTTCGGCGCTGTCGGGCTTGGCCGCGACGACCTGCTGAAAGGATGCCGCCGCCTGCTCCAGGTAACCATGCTGAAACATGGCTACGCCGTAGGTGAAGTCGTTGCGGGCAAAAGCACCCTGGTAGAGCGTGCCGGCAAAGGGAAGCGCTTTCTGCATGCGCTCTACGTTGTTGGCCGGTATGGAGCGTGCATCCTGCATCACTTGCGGAGGCTCCATGGCGCCTTGGTAGACCTTGACGATCCTGCCCTCGCTATCGAGCAGGAAAGAGGTCGGAAGGGGAAGATTTCGGCGGCGATCAAAGAGGTAGCGATAGATGATGTTATAGATTCCCGCGGTCTCCTCTGTCGCGAAAAGCATGGGAAATGCCAGCCTCTGCTGCGTGGCAAAAGCATGCGCCCTGCTCAAACTTTCGGATGGGTCCCCTGGGACTGCAGCGTCGACGTTCACCGGAAGGATGGTGAGCCCGGCGGCGGCGAAGGCTGCACGATGCTGGTGAAGACGTTTTAACTGCTCTTCGCTTCCAGGTGCAGCATGGGACCAAAAACAAAGCAGGACCGGTTGGCCGCGATGAGACTCAAGTGTCTGCGACGCACCCCCTAGGTCGGGTAACGAAAAAGACGGCGCCTGAAGGGGATCGATCAGCCAGGTTTCCACGCAGGCGTCAGCAGGTCCAGGTACGTTCGCGGCCACTGCCTGGGCGGGACTGGATGAAGCCCGGGCGTAGCTTGATGGGGCCGCGATAAAGCGAGTGGCTGTAAACGCAGGCACGCCTTCTTTTATGGAGATGCGGCTGTTGCGCGGCAAGGCTTCGAAGACCTGCGTTAACCCGCCGGGCCAGCGAACCGTCGCGCGAATTGCGCCGTCGGCTTTACCAAGGCCGAAGAAAACCTCCTTGGAGTGTTGGGCCAAGAACCCCGAGCCGGCCTGCAGATACCTCGTCTGGTGAAGAGAACCTGCTTCCAGCGTGATGGCGGTCCCGATCGCATCGCGATTGCTCGTCGTGCCCTGCAGTCGGAAGCAAAGAGAGTCGCCAAGATCCTGCATCGCGTTGTGCAGGACGCGCAGCTGCGGAGCGCTCCGGTTCTTGAGAACGACTTCGAGCCGACCATCGTGGTCAAGGTCCGCGAGCGCAAAGGAGCGGCTGTCTTCGAGAAAGTCTAGACCGGTGATGCCGGAGACCTCGGTAAATGTCCCATCGCGATTATTTGCGTACATCACGTTTCGCTCGCGGCCGCTCCAGGAGTTGTCCGATCGAATGAGCTCGTTCAAGGCGTTCCAACCATGCTCATAGGCAGTCGAGGGGGAGGAGTCGTTGGGCGACTTCGCGACAACCTGCCGCCAGAAGAAGCTGCCGAGATCGCCCGGATCGGACTGCGATCCATCCGGCTGCCGCTGGGCGCTTGATCCAGGCGCCGAGATGTAGCCGTTGGTGACGTAGAGGTCTAAGTATCCATCGTGATCAAAGTCCCAGAAGTCCGAGCACCAGGCCCAGCGACCCATCTCGACCCCGGCCTCCTGGCTGACGTTCTCAAAGACGCCTCTGTCCTGGTTGCGATAAAGGGCATTGCCGCGGGCGTGGCGGCGGTAGAACTCCCGGATATCTGCGGGCGCTTTCTCCTGGAAGCGGTCCTGGCCAGAGACTCGCTGGCCGGCAGCTGACCACATGTTGGCAGCGTAGAGATCGGGGCGGCCATCGTTGTCGACATCGGTCCAGCAGGCGCTCATGCCTGCGCCCACATCCTCGACACGCGCCTCGGTCGAGGCAAGGGTGAAGGTACCGTCTCCATGATTGCGGTAGAAGCTGTTGCGGCCGAAGTCGTTGGCGACGTAAAGGTCGGGCCTGTTGTCTGCCAGCGACTCACCCCAGGCACACGCGAAGCTGTAGCGATTGTTCTCGTTGTTCAGCCCGGCCGCTTCCGTCCGGTCGACAAAGCTGCCATCGCCCTCGTTGTGGAAGAGAAAATTGGGAGGACCATTGCGCGCGTCGAAATAAGGCGCCGGGTAGTGATATTGATCGAGCCCGAGATAGTAACTGTAGACGCAGAAGTAAATATCGAGCCGGCCATCCCGGTCATAATCAGCAATTGCGGCATGGGTGAACGTACCGAGGGGCGGCTGGGCAAAGTGGAAGGCGTCGGGCTTGATGGCGAAGCTGCCGTCGCCCCGGTTGAGGAAGAGCATCGGGCCACTGCCACACACCACGAGCAGGTCCTGCAGTCCAATATTACGAAAATCGGCAAAGAGCGCGCAGGCCGTGTTATCGAGAACGCCCACGCCCGCTTTCTCGGTAACGTCTTCAAAGCTGCCGTCACCGCGGTTGCGATAAAACCGGTTCGGCAGGCCTGCGGGCTGCGAGACATAAAGATCGTCCCATCCATCGTTGTCGAAGTCGCCAACAGCGACTCCGTTGTTTCCATAGACATCGATACCGCAGGCGCCGTCGAGCACTGTTCGCCAATGGTCGGAGCCGTAGAGCATCTGCGCTGCCCAGGACTGCGTGCCGCCCAGCGCCTGCCGGCTCACATCGACAAACTTCGGTTGGCTGGTCACAGCGACGGTCTCAGAAGCCGCCTCCACGCGGCTGACTCGCCAGTCGCGCGAGGCCAAGCCAACCGAGGCGGCGCTATCATAGGTCGAGTCAGATGGGGAGGACTGCTGCGCGTTCCATCGGGTCTTCCAGGACCCGATTCGCTCCTCCCGTGAGCCGTCCTTTTGGGCGGCGACGATGGCGTAACGGATTTCAAGCTGCAGGGTGAGTGGATTGCCGTCCATCTCCTCGATGGAGGTGATTTCGAACTCGGCTGTTTCCACGCGGGCATCGTGGCCGATCCATCCATGAAGGCTCTCGAGAAAACGCTCTGCGCCTGGCGATGTTGCAGCCGGGAACTCTCGGCGGCTGCACCGTAGGGCACCGGTGCGCAGGTGGGTCTCCTTGACGGGAACCAGCAGAGAGGCCTCGATGGCCGGATCGAAGGAGTTGGCGAGCGAAGACAAGTCGCCCGACCGGAACGCCTGGCTCCACCGGGCTAGTACCAGGCCGACCTCTAACGCGGATCTCTCCTCCGCATACTCATCAAAGCCGGGAGCGACCAGGCGCAGCACGTCTTCAAGCGGCGACCTGGCTGGGTAGCGAGGCGTCAGGCGATACTCGGAGAAAGGAAAGGCCGGCGCTGAAGCAGGCAGTTCGGCTGGAAGCGCTGACAAAAGAGACTCATGAAACAGGGCTGGCCGCAAGAGCAGCGGAGCCACCCCCAGGTGCTTGAGCAGCGCTCGCCGGGTCATCGATTGATGGTCGTTCTGTGGCGGCGCCATCCAGTCTCTCGCAGCAGCACTCCTGCGCCCTAGGCTAGTGCAGTACGTAGACAGATGTAAACCGAAGACCGTCAGACAGGCTTGACGATCACGGCACTTACAGCCTACAGGCAGTAGAAAGTACTTCCGAGTCGCAATCGTTATTACGAATGCTCTGCTGTCTCCATCTTTAGGTTGACAGGAGCTTGATTAATCCCGTAAGTTCCGGACCGAAGGGCTAAAGATTACTTGGCATCTTCCTAGCAGTTCAATGAGTTGGCGCAGCTCGCGAAGAGGCTAGCGTCAGCCACAAGGTAAGGAAGCGGAGGAATTCAGGGATGGCTTGGAGACGCGTGAACTTCAAACGGCTACGACATATTGGTTGTCTGCTCGTTGCGGCTGTGTGCATGCTTCTACTTCATGCACCGTTGGCCTTAGGCCAGGTAGATGAAGGCTCGATTACCGGAACCGTACTGGATCCAAGCGGGGCGGTCGTCCCAAATGCTTCGGTGACACTGCTGAACACGGATCAAGGTATCTCACTCGAGACGCACAGCAGCAGCAGCGGCGACTACGTTTTCTCGCCGGTCAGGATTGGCAACTACACCCTCTCGGTCACCGCTCCGGGTTTCTCCACAACCACCCAGGAGAAGCTCAACGTCACAGTTGGGCAGCAGCTACAGGTGAACGTCTCGCTCAAGGCGGGCTCCGCGACTGAAACAGTGACGGTGACCGAAGCCCCGCCGCAACTGCAGACGGAGGAGTCTTCCGTCGGCCAGGTTGTCAACGAGCGCACGGTGAACAGCCTGCCCTTGAACGGGCGTAACTTTACCTTTCTCGCCCAGCTCAGCGCCGGCGTCAATGTGTCTCAGGCCGACACACGCGGCAATGCGGCCTCGGGCGCCTTTACCGCCAACGGTCTGCAGGCGGCACAGAACAACTACCTGCTCGACGGAATCGACAACAACTCCAATGCTGCCGACTTTCTCAACGGCACCAACTACGTCATCCTGCCTCCCGTAGACGCTATTCAG
>CAXTMM010000001.1:67518-69839 GCA_964245415.1 uncultured Acidobacteriaceae bacterium
TCAGCGCGGAGCTCGGCCGCTCCGCCGGCGCCGTGCTGAACGCAACCATCAAGTCCCGCACCAACGACATTCATGGAACGGTCTGGGAGTTCTTCCGCAACGACAAGCTCGATGCGGCAGATTGGTTTGAAGATAACGGCGGGATCAAGAAGGGTGAGCTGCGCCAGAACCAGTTCGGCGGCGCCATCGGTGGTCCGATCCTCAAGAACAAGCTCTTCTTCTTTGGCGATTATGAAGGGCTGCGCCGCGTACAAGGCACGGTGCTTACCGGTTCGGTCCCCACACTTACAGAGAGGAACAGCGGCTTCACGAACCTTTCAGATCTAATTACCGGGCAGTCAGGTACTGCGCATGTCGATGGAGTCGGGCGTTCTATCCCTTTCGGAACCGTGCTCGACCCAGCCACAACCCGCTCGGTAGCTGCGAATGCAATCGACCCTGTCTCCGGGTTTCAGAACACCAGCACCTCTGCAATTAACCTGCGCGACCCCTTCGGCAGCTGCGCGCCAACCACAAAGACCTTCACGCTTGCCGGCTGCGACTTGAATCAAATTCCCGCGGGACGCTTGGATGCAAACGCGGTCAAGCTGATGAACCTGTATCCGGCGCCAACCAACAATGCTTTCTCCACCAACTTTGCCAGCAGTCCGAATCTCTACGAGCATCGCAACGCCTTTGACGTGCGCGTCGATTACAACCCGACCCAGAAGGATCAGATCTTCGGTCGTGTGAGCTACGTGGACGATCCGAACTTTATTCCCAGCATCTTTGGCGGTGTAGCCGACGGCGGCGGCTTCCAGCAGGGTATCCAAACGGCCAAGTCAGACCAGGCCGTACTTGCCTACACGCATGTCTTTTCTCCCAGCGTGATCAATGTAGCGCGCGTCGGCTTTAACCATCTTCATACCACCCGCTTTGGCCCCGATGGAACCGTCTCTGGACTTCCAGCGCAGTACGGCATCCAGGGCATCCCGCAGACAGCTGAGAACGGTGGTCTCCCGAATATTGTCATCGCTGGTCTTAACTCGCTCGGAAGCAATGACTTCCTGCCCTCTGACGAAGTCAGCCAAACCCTTCAGGCCGTGGATGATTTTACTAAGGTTTACGGAAAAAACAGCTTCAAAATGGGCTTTGAGTATCAGGACGTGCACTTCAACACCCTGCAGCCGGCCTACTCCCGCGGCGAGCTTGACTTCAACGGCAACTTCGCTGGTACTCCGAACCAGGCTGGCGACCAGACGGGGCGTGCACAATTCCTGCTCACACCCACCGCGGCAACCGTGCCCGATGGCATCAGCTACGTCGGCGGCGCTAATCAGGTGAATGCCTCCAACATCAGCAAGACCTACGATGTGCGGTACTACTTGGCCGGTTACTTCCAGGACGATATTAAGGTCAATCCAAAGCTGACCCTTAATCTGGGCCTCCGCTGGGACTACTTCAGCTATATCGGCGAGACCAACGGCGGCCAAGCAAACTTTGTTCAGAGCGGCCCTCCCTTCGGCGGTCCGGCCTACATCATTCCTGCTACCGGTAAGGACAACAGGAGCCTTTCTTCGACCGCCAATAATCCTGCACTGAACGGCCAAGGCTTCCTTGACCTGCTGGCTAAGGATGGCATTGCGCTGGAGCAGACGAATCGCTTTAACAAGGGCTTAGGTCAGACGCAAAAGACCAATTTCGCGCCGCGTGCCGGTTTTGCGTATGAGGTCGATCCAAAACTCGTTGTACGCGGCGGTGTCGGCCTCTTCTTCAACGCCTTCGAGAACGCGGGATATGGCCCCAATCTCGGAGAGAACTATCCATTCGTGTACAACTTCAACTTCAAGGGGAATGGCTCCGATTCAGCGCCCTTCAGTGCCGGACCCAACCCGTACGGCACGTGCGCAAGTGCTGGTCCGGGTGGCAGCGCGACGATCGACTCCGGTCTCTCCTGCGCGGCCTTCACCCCGCTCGCGGTGAATGCTGCCGGCCTGAGCCTCCAGGGCTTGCAGTTCAACTTCCAAACGCCACAAACGTTAAGCGCCAATCTCAGCTTCCAGTATGCGGTTACCCAGAACATGACCGCAACTGTTGCCTATGTGTTGACGGATGCCGCCAACCTTCAGGTGGGCATAGGTAACAATGAAGTGTCGCAGATACTGCCGGCCAACATCAGCACAACGCCTTATGTCCCTTTTAAGGACTTCAACCAGGGCGGCAGCTACCAGAGAACCTTGGGTAGCAGCGTCTATAACGGGCTGCAGACCAAGCTAGAACAGCGATACTCAAACGGCGCTAGCTTCCTTGCCACCTACACCTATTCCAAGGCGCTGACGTTC
>CAXTMM010000001.1:69869-81891 GCA_964245415.1 uncultured Acidobacteriaceae bacterium
TATAATATTTGCTGATCGGCGGCAGCGTCAGCGGCTATCGTGCGCCTTACGTACCCGGACTTGGTCCACGCTTTGATTGGGGCCTGGCTCCCTTTGATATCCGCAACGTTTTCCATCTCAGCGGCGGCTATGAGCTGCCTGTGGGTAGGGGCAAGCGCTTCCTCGGCAACTCCAGCAAGCTGGTAAATAATTTTGTTGGTGGATGGAGCTCCAACTTTATCCTCACGCTGCAGAATGGCCAGCCGATCGGCCTAGGCTGCCCGACTGCAACAACATCGGGAACCGGCTGCAACGACTTTGAGGTTCCGGGGCAAAGCCAAAGGCTGGGCAGGCACACGGACGCCAACGGAAAACTAAGCTGGTTCGGCAACCCGCTCGCTTTCCAGCAGCCTTGCCCCCTTGTCCTGGCTGCGGACGGAGCTACCCTTGTTCCGGAGACCGGACCAAATGCTCCGAGCGGATGCATCCCGGTTACTGGAGCACAGGCATTGGGCGGTGGACCTTCGACAACCTATGGACCGCCCTTCAAGCGGCTAGACTTCTCCGCTTTCAAGGCCTTCCAGATCAGCGAACGCTTCTCGGCGCAATTCCGGGCAGAGTTCTTCAACATCGCCAATCACCCCAACTTCAATGCCCCCAACTTCGGCGGCAATGGCGTAACGGCGATCGGCAACTCGGGCAACTTCAACAGCTCAACCTTCGGCGAAATCGGCTCCACGCGCGATGCCCCCTACGATCCGCGCCAGATCCAGTTCGCGATGAAGCTCTACTTCTAACCGCAACCCGCAGCAGGTTAAAATCGAAACACCCCGGAACGAGGCCAGACCGGCTCCTTCCGGGGTGTTTTGCGTGGAGAAGCAGCCATGCGCACACGCTCCTCCCATACGCTCTTGACCACGCAGTATACCGGCAGCCCGTTTAGCCTGCAGTACGCCCGCAACCGTAGCTCTGCCTACGAGCGTGAGCAATGACCCCTCGGCCCCGGCTTCTCCTCCTCGCTTGCTCGTTCGCCTGCGCAGCACTCGCGCCTGCGCAGCATCCCACGCCCTCAAGCACCCTTGATCGCGACTTCAAAGCCGCCCTCGCTGCTTACGATGCCGGCAACTTTGCCGAAGCCACCGCGCATCTCGAAAGGCTGCTCCCCCAGGCGCCCAACAGTTTCGAACTCCATGAGTTGCTTGGCCTGACTTACGGTGCACAGTTAGAAGACGCCAAAGCAGTGCAGCAGCTCGAACTGGCCGTTCGCCTCAGGCCTGACTCAGCCGCGGCCCACACCAATCTTGCCACCGGGCTCGTCCGCACCGGCAAGCTTGAAGAAGCCGAAGCAGAATGCCGGAAGGCGCTCGAACTCGCACCCGGGGACTACAACGCCAACCACAACCTCGCCGAGCTCTACCTCCGCGCCAACAAGATCGCCGATGCGCTTCCCCTGCTTGAAGCCGCGCAGCACATCCGCCCGGCCGCTTACGACAACGTCTACGACCTCGCTCTCGCCGATCTCCTTACCGGCAAGCTCGATGAGTCACGGCAGCTTGTCTCAACCCTTGCCCAGCAAAAGGACGCCGGCGAGCTGCACAACCTGCTCGGCCGCATCGATGAGAAGCAGGAAAAGTACCTCGACGCCGCCAACGAGTTCGCTACCGCCGCCCACATGGACCCTAGCGAGGACAACCTCTTCGTCTGGGCCAGTGAGCTCCTGCTCCACCGCACCTACGTGCCTGCCATCGAAGTTTTCCGGCAGGGAACTGAGCGCTACCCCAACTCGCCTCGCCTGCTTATCGGCCTCGGCATGGCCCTTTACTCGCGCGGCGACTACGAGCCTTCGATCAAGGCCCTGATTTCCGCTTCGGACCTCAACCCGGGCGATTCTCGCTGCTACCTCTTTCTCTCCAAGGCCTATCTCAGCTCGCCCAACCAGGCCAACGATGTGATCGAGCGCTTCCGCCGCTACGCCGCGCTTGAGCCCCGCACCGCGCTCGCGCAGTACTACTACGCGCTCAGTCTCTGGAAAGGCAAACGCATCGAAGACACCACCATCGACTACCCAGCCGTCGAGTCGCTCCTTCAGAAGTCGATCGCGCTCGACCCCAACATCGCCGACGCGCACCTGCAGCTGGGCATCCTCTACAATGATCAGCGTGAGTACGCCAAGGCTCTGCCCGAGTACGAACGCGCTGTCGCGCTGAACCAAAATCTGCCTGACGCGCACTTTCGCCTCGGCCAGTACTACGCGCACGTGCAGGAGAAAGCCAAGGCTCAAACTGAGTTCGAGCTCTTCAAGAAACTCCAGGCCGAACACCAGGCCGAGCTCGACAAGGAGCGAGCCGAGGTCCAGCAGTTTGTCGTCTCCGCCCAGACCGCGCCTTCTTCCCACCCCTGAGTGGCACGGCAGCCGGTCGTAAAGAAGATGCAAGCGTAACTCGCACAACGTAGTTCGGCTGTTCTATGGTGAACGTGACGTGAACTTCATGCCCTCCTTGCTAGACACGAACCTCACCGGCCCCACGCTCGCCCGACACCTCGGCCGCAGCCGGCGCGACTTCCTGCGCAGCGCCGCCGGCCTCGCGCTCGGCTCGGCGCTCATCAGCGGCAGCCCCTTCGTGCACGGTCAGGCTCCAGCCAAGAATCGCAAAGTCATCGTCGTTACCTTTGGCGGCGGAGCCCGCGACCAGGAGACCTTCGCCCCCGAGGGCCAGCACAACATCCCGAAGCTGCTGCATGAGCTGGCGCCGCAGTCCAGCTTCTTTACACACATGGTGAATCAGGGAATCCTGGGACACTACGTCGCCACTGCCAGCCTGGCTACCGGGGTGTACGAAACCCTGAACAACTTCTCGGAGGTGCCGCCGGAGCACCCGACCGTCTTCGAATATTTTCGCAAGGACCTCAAGCGCCCTGCTTCAAACGCATGGGTCGTGGCGCCCAGCAACGGCTTTAACCGCATAGGCGAGAGCGATGCCAAGGCATACGGTCCCGGAATGGGCGCACGGGTTATTCTACCCAAGCATTTACTGAACGCTGCTGCATTTGGCCAAGCCGGCAATTATAGTCACCTGTTGCGCGACAATTACGAGACTCCGCTTTACACTCCGCAGATCAATGGCGGGGAGGTTGAGTTGCGCCAGCTCGACCAGATACTCAAGCTTTCCGTAGATGACTTCATAACCCACGCACGCACCATCTCGAGCCCTGACGAGCTCTCCATGTACATAGCAAAGCGACTCATGCGGGAGGAGTCGCCCAGCCTGCTCTGGATCACCATGCACGATATCGACATCGCGCACACCGGCGCCTACTCGCTCTATGTCGAAGCCATTCAGCGCACCGATCGGCTTTGTTCCGAGCTTTGGCAAGCTGTGCAGCAAGACCCTGAATACTGCGGCAACACCACCATGTTCATCCTGCCGGACTTTGGACGAGATGCTGATGCGGACGCCGGCGGTAATGGCTTCCAGCATCACCGTACCGGTGGCGTCGCCTCGCGCACCACCTGGATGATGGCACTCGGTGCCGGAGTGCGGGAGGGCGTGGTGTACGACCGGCCGGTGCAGTCGATCGACCTCGTCCCCACGCTAGGCGCCGTCATGGGCTTTTCGCCAAGGCTCTCAACCGGGCGTCCACTCGGCGAGCTTCTCTAACGTATGCGCCCAACCAACCTCAAGGCTGAGCAGTTTGCCGGTTATCCCCCCCAAGCACGGGCATACGTGCTGGCGCACCTGGCCACCCTGCAACAACTGCCGCTCGCATTTGTGCCCAGCCTGCTGCAGGAGTGGATCGATTACGACACCAGATTCCCAGTAGAGCGCGCCGCCATGGATGAAGAAGCAGCCATGCTCGGGGCCCTTACCGCCACCCAACGTGCGGAACTGTTTTACAAATTCGAACAACTTCGTATCTCGTCCAGCTTGGAACAATTCGACTGGGTGAACCTACCGGCCCAGTTCGTGGAACAGTTGTCAGCCTATCTCTGGAGCACCAACCAGCTCGACGCCTTTCGCGCCGCCGCCACCAGTTACGTCGATCACCTGCAGCAGGCCATCATCCCCGCTCCACTGCCGGTGCCTCGCCTGGGTATTGCGATCATCGGCCAGGGCGTTGCCACCCATGATGCGCCGCTCTTTCAGAAGCTGCGCGAGCATGGCACCTACTTCACACGGGTGACGCCGGAGAACGGTCTTCAATTGCTGCTCTCTGCGGCCGCAGTCCGCGCCGAGGCGCATCCTCTTCCGTACCGCCACTGGTATATCGACGGAGGGGCTGCAGCAGATCACCGCCCTTCGCTAACATCCATCTCCTACCAGGCGCTTGAGCCCGTGCGTGAGGCCCTGCTGAAGAACATCCAGCAAGAGGTCAGCAGAGCCGGCATGGGCCCCGAGACCTTGCACAGTCACTTGGCGCGGCTCTCTCCTGGCGATCTCGGCATGCGTGACGATGCCTTGCTCGACCACTTCCAGGTCAGGCTGCTGACTGAAGGATCCGGCGCACAAATCTTCAGCACCACCTTCGCCCAGTGGACCGCCCGCGAAGTACTTCGACGGGCGCAAGCCCTCACCTTGGTGGTGCGCTTCGCTCCCCGGCAACGACAAAGACCCATGAACGAGCTGCTCTCCAGCAGCCAAATTCCCCCCGGGCTCGATCCGGCCGGCTCGCTGATCGACGCAGATATGGGCGCCTATTACCACTGGATCAACCAACAGCGTCTACCCGGCTGGGAACGCTCCTCGTTCCTGGTGTGGTTTGAAGGCCACACCGAAGCTCTTGCGATCGGTCCTTCGCTGCCTCGGGCAGTGACGTCGCACTCGCCCCTGGATCTCCAAGCCTTGCTCGCGCTCGCTACGAGCTAGAACCTGCGATGCTCGCGAAGTTTCGGCAGCAGCGGCGGGCGTGGACATCGCTGACCGCGACTGAAGGTCAGGGCCTGACAGCAAATCAACTGTCGACTTGCGGCGGGCGCCTTCAACTTCGTGCGTTCCAATCTACTAACATCCATCCGGCTCATTTGCGGCGCACTTCTTAATTTCTAAGTCCAATCTGTCCTGGCAGCAGCAGGTCCTCTTCCATGTCAACTGTCTGAAACGCATTGCGGTGTGAAGATGCAGTGAGGATTCTGAATCCTGCGTGCACAAGAGCAGCGACGATCACCATGATCAAGTAGTGAGATCCTGCCTTCATAAGCCAGGGTTCAAAGGTGACCAGCGCCAGAGCAGATACAGGAAAGAGCACAAAGCAGCTGGCGAACGTGATGGAGAGATCGTTCACAGACGAGGCGCGACGCTCTGTGAACGGGGTCGCGGACTCTCTGAAAAACAAAATATCGGTGAGCAGAAGCGCCAGGATGATGCCCACTCCTACTTGCCGAGCGAAGTCCCAGATGTCGAACGAATCGCGCAGGTCAACGAGTTGCACGATGATCGCGATCAGCGTGGTCGCGAGACACGCGCAGCCGCTCACCCAGAGCTCTGCTCCCCTGCGGTGGGCAAGTTTGGGGCGTCCGAAGATGACACGGAAGACCCATGACCCGCTTTGCGCCACCGGTGAGCGCACTGCTGTCCGCAGGCCTGCGACGGTAAAGAACGCTGTCGCCGGAATTGCCAAGCGTGCTACTTGGAGGAGAAACGCGGCACCCTCTGGGTTCGCAGGTTGTAGACTCAACATCCACGCTGCGAGAGGAGCCGATAGTACAAACGCAGCGATGAGAGCGAGCAGAAGCCGTGTGCGCTGCGTGCGCAAGAGCGTCTGGCTTGTCCAGTAAAAGATGGCACGCCTGCGTTCATCGTTGAGCAAGGCACGGTTGAGCAGCCCTGCTATGAGGAGGCCGGCCGAAGCTGGCCGATGCGCCGGCCGGCCGCCTTCAACCGCTTGCCGCGTTCTGCGCAGATACGCGACAGGGTAGGTTGCAAATGCTAGCAACATCATGCCGGCCGTTGCCAGAAGACCGGTGCGCGCCAACACGCCGAACAAGGGCGCGGCATGTGTCTCCCAAAGAAGGTGTTCATAGAGGCCGAGAAACAAGATTGGCGGTAACCAGCGCAACGTCGAAACGCTGCCAGTAAGCATCGGCTGCAGCAAGTGGGCAAGAAGAGGTTCCAGAATCAAAAGGAGAGTAAAGAAAACAGCGCAGGCTGCCTGGATAGGCGGCAAGATCGCTTGCGCGAGGCGTTGGCTCAAGCAGCAGACGACTATCCCTTGTAGCGCGATGACGGAGAAAACAGCACACAATCCGGCAGTTAAGACAGCTGCAGCATGAACAACAAAGTGCCACAGTCCCATATGCGGTAGATCAGCAACAGCTGGGAAGAAAAGGATTCCGAGCGAAGCAGTACCCACAAGTACGCCACTTAGAAAAACCGCAAGCGCGATCATTCTTGCCAGCAGAAGCTTTCTCGCTGCAATCGGCAACTGCGTCAGGATGAGCACGTCGATCCTGTCAGGGAAGAGCAGATCCCACAGCAGCACTGTGACCAGACCCATGAGCGCAAAGCTGCAGGCTACATAGAACAGATGATGCCTGGCCTGCGCCCAGAAGTCAGGTTTGCCGAGAGGATAGTGGTAAGCGGGAAAGAGATAGAGAGCGAACAGCATAGTCGGCAGCGCGGCGATGTAGGCTGCCTGCACAGTGCGGCTGACGGTAGAGTCGTCATTTGCATTCAGAGAGATCCCGCTCAGTAGCCGGTCAAAAAGATGGCGTATCAGGACTTCGAAGGAGTTCTGCTGACGCTGGGTCTCTTGCCACTCCGCGTGAGCCAGCCAGGAAAAGACAATCGGCTTCTCTCTTAACGCATTCACTGAGCGAGATCTAAACATTTGCGCCTCGCATGGCGTGGACAAGCTCGCGTGCTGTAGCTTTCGTATCTTCCTGATGAACCAGTTGCGCAAACACGCTTTCCAGATCCCGCAGCTTCATCAACTCTTTCAGCTCTCCGGGAGCTGCATTTGCCCGAATCGTGCCCTGCGCAATCACGATCACTCGATCGCACACCTGCTCCACGACTTCCAGTGCGTGCGAGATGTAGAGAATAGCTTTACCCTCGGTAGACAACTCCTCAAGAAGATCCTTGAACAGCCGGGCGGATACCACGTCCAATCCCGAAAGTGGTTCGTCGAAGATCAGCAGCTTTGGGTCGTGCATGAGTGCAGAGGCGATCAGCACGCGCTGCTTCATTCCTTTGGAATAGGAGGAGAGCGGTGTGTACCGCCATGATTGAAGCCCGAAGAGTTCGAGCATGCGGTTCGCTCTGCGGTCGATCAGCTTCTCGGGCAGCTCTCGTAAACGTCCGACCAGCTGCAGGTACTCGAGGCCCGAGAGATGCGTGTACACGTGCGCCTCTTCAGGAACATAGCCTAGAGACGCCCTGAATCGAGGGAGATCGTCGAGAATGTTCCGCCCTTCAAAAAGCACTCGGCCATCGTTGGGCTTGAGCAGCGCCGTGATGATCTTGACCGTAGTGCTCTTGCCGGAGCCGTTCGGCCCAAGGTAGCCAACGATCTCGCCGGCATTCACGCGGAAGCTGATGTCCCGTATGGCCGGGATACCACGGTAGCGTTTCCAAAGGTTCTCAACTTGCAGCATGAACAGGTCCTCTGCACCTATGTAGCAAACTGTGTAGGGGCTGGTCAAGTAGCGCACTACATAGGTACGATGTCCCCAATGGCTGCCGACCCCAAGCTCTCGCATACCGCCGCGATGATTCTGCAGGCAGTGCACGTCGGCTACCCTTACGGGTTCAGCGTGATGGAGCAGACGGGCCTGCCCAGTGGAACCGTCTACCCCGCACTACGGCGGCTGGAGCGAGACGGCCTGATCCGTTCTGAATGGGAAAAGCAATCAGTTGCCGACGAACAACTCAGGCCGCCCCGGAAGTACTACAGAGTGACTCGATCCGGCAAAGTCGCGATCGAAACCCTCCATAAGCGCTACCCCCTGCTCGCGCGCCTTATCCCCGCCCCGGAGCTCCAGCAAAGCTGATGCTCGATTCTCTCCCCATCTCGCTTGCCATTCTGCGCACAGCGGCTTTGCTTGTGCCGCGCCGCAGCAGACAAGACTGGCTCGCAGAGTGGAAGGGAGAGCTTTGGCATGTGTGCCGGGCGTATGGTACTTCATCGCAATGCACGCGTCCAAATGGGCAAAAGCAGATCACGCACTTCTGCCTTGGCGCTTTTGCAGACGCATTCGCGCTTCGTCTTGATGGCGCGCGTTTACACCTCCGTCCTGGCGCTCCTCTCAGGCTCACCCTCACCCTGGCGTTTGTTCTACTGATGAGTTTGTCGCTCTGTCTTGCCGTGCCAGCTATCCGGGATCTCTTCTGGGCAAGCTTGATTTCGCCGATCGACAATGTGGCTCTGATTTCAAGCGAAGGGCACTTTGGCCTGGATACACCTTCGATCCGCTTTGCGGATTATCAATCGTGGAAGGACGAAGGGCTTGCCCCATTTCGCAATCTCATCTTCTATCGCCCGGCAACTGCGCAGATCCATTTTGAAGGACGCGCGCCGCGCACACTACGTGTAGGCTATGCCAGCTCTTCTCTGATAAAGCTTTTGCCTTCATCACGGGATGATACCGTGACGATTCAATCGTCCAGTCTGCCTCTCGCTCTCCTGTCCAGGAAAGTCTGGCGGCAGGACTTTGACTCGGATCCACACATTGGGGGCCGGACATTCTCTGCGGATGGGCATCGCGTGACCATAGCCGGCATAGCCACGAGTCGCTCCTGGCCGATCCCCGGCGACATCGACGTATTGCTGGTTGAGCAGGAAGCCGATCTCGCACAATCTCTTTCATCCAAAACGGGCTTCGTACTGGCGCCTGCACTTCAAGGAGCACTCCATCTCAAAGACGTTGATAAGCCCTACATCCTGGTAGAAGGGCTATCGGGAACTGTAAGGCGCTTTGAATGTCTTACCGTGGCCGAGCGACGAAAGAATCCCGTCGAAACTTTCCTGTTCTCGTTGCTGGTCGCCTGCCTGGCGCTGCCGGCGACCACACCATTACCACTCGGCGACTACCCGGAACCTGGCACCCTTGCCCTGGCCAGACGCATACAGCGTTGGTTATTTCTCGTCCTCAAGCTCGTCCTCATCGTGCCGACAGCTTTTCTTCTCTGCTTGCTTGTGGCGTACTCTCTTGGCAATGCAGGTACGCCTGCAGCGGCATACCTTCAGATCTTCGGTTCATTCACGACACTGCTGTTTTCGTTTCGTTGGGCACTGCATGACCAGAGGAGGCGTTGCCCAACCTGCCTATGGCTGCTCTCGCACCCGGTCACGGTCGGACCTTTCTCAAGAAACTTTCTGGCCTGGAGCGTAACTGAGCTGCTGTGCGCGAGTGGTCACGGCTTCCTGCACATACCAGACCATCCCACAAGCTGGTTCAGTACCCAGCGTTGGCTCTCGAGCGACCCATCCTGGACGTCGTTTTCAGAAGAAGCGTACCGATCCAAAACTTGTAAGTCATGCTAAGTAGCGACCTCTGCTCTAAAAATATGATCACTCTTGCTTAAGGCGCTCCGATCCACTCGACCGGCTTTTCTACTGCTGTGCGGCATCCTGCGCATCGGCCGCGCGATCGCCCGAGGGGTCTTGCTGCAGGCGATCGTTGAAGGACTTAAGCAGCTTTGCCGCCGCCTCGAATTCAAGCCGGGCCTTCGCTGACTGGCCAAGCCGCGCGAGAGTCTGAGCCCGGGTGTAATGCACACTGGCGCTTTGAGGCGCCAGCACTTCGGCCTTATCGAGCATGTCCAACGCTTCCTGGTATCGGTTCATCTCCCTGTAGAGCTTGGCGAGGCCAACATAGGAATTGACCAGCGTACCATCCCGCTTGATCGCCATTTGAAAAGAATACTCAGCCTTTTCTGATTGGTGCTGCTGAGCATACAGAATGCCGAGGTCCTCATAGCTGTAGGCAAAGTCCGGCTCCAGTGCCACGTCTTTTGTAAGCTCTTCCTCAGCCAGGGGATAGGCGTGCTGCTCCAGGTAAGTCCGGCCCAAAAAGTAGTGGATCAAGGGAAGCTCGGGCCGCGCCGCCGCAGCTGCTCGAAACTCCGATAGGGCTTTCCCGGTATCGTCTTCGGCCAGCCACGCCTTGCCGACATACAAGTGAAACTCTGGAGAGTCCTTGCCCACCGCGAGCATCTGTTCGAATGCCTTCTTCTGCAACAGAAGATTTGACGCCTTGCTGGCTGCGATGCTGAGGACATAGAGATAGTTTAGATTGTTCGCCTCTTTCTCCCAGAGGGGCGACATGGTCTCGGTAGCGTCGCCATATTTGTTAGTGAAAAAGTAGCACAGACCTAACAGGTATCTGGCCTGCAACGAATCGGGAGCCAATCGCAAACTCTCGGCAAAGGGCACGGCGGCCGCAGCATAATCGTTCTTGCGATAGTAGGCGAGCCCGAGGTTAAGCAGCACTCCGGCTTGCTTCGGTGCGAGCAACTGGGCCTTGCGCAGGAGAACCAACGCTTCGTCCCAGCGCTTTTCGCGCATGTAAGTCACACCCAGGTTGATATACGGTGAGGCAGAGCTTGGCTCGAGGGCTATCACCTCGCGGAACCTATCTTCAGCGAGTGTAAACTGACTGTTTTGCATAGCTTGCACGCCCTGGTGGAAGAGGGTCGCCGGGTCTGGGCTGGAGCCGGGGATCGCTTGAGAACCTGCCTGCACGAGCAGAAGAGCTGCCGCCAAGCCCGGCATGGTGGAGGCGAAAGGCTGTGCCAGGCAGCAAACGCTTGCAGAAAGCGCCTGCAAAAGGCAGATCAGCAGCACTCGGTCCGGCAAGAGGCTCGTCAATCTTTTCAACACCATCCTAGGCGCAGTTTACCTCGCTACAACTTCCCTCGCGCGGCTTTGGGGTTGGATCAACACTTCCACTGCTGGAGCCAAGGCGCTTCCGTGTACCTGTAAGACTTTGCACGTATTTTAAAGTGAAATCAACTTCCTCTTGACATCGCGTCAAAAGGCTTTAGTCTTCAAGCCATCCTCTCGCTCAAGATCATTGTCAGCAGCAAGCTCAAAGTCGAGCTTAGAAGAGAAGGCCCGGTTAGCTTTTTGGAGGCTTTGCATATGCGTTGCCAGGGTTGCCCGCACTCGCAGCAGGTCAGGTTGTCCGCCCTTCGTCCGTCCCATCTCACTGCGGCCAGGATTGCCGGCAGGGTCTGGGAGCTGCGAGGCTTCCTCCTGTTTCTTTTGGCTTACCTCTGCCTTCTTCCAGGCCTGCTCTTCGCCCAGCAGTCGGGCGACATCAATGGTGCGGTAACCGACGCTGGGGGCAGCGCCGTTCCAAACGCCGATATAGCGCTGACGAACACCGCGCAGGGCACGGTGATCCGTGTGGTCTCAAATAGTTCCGGCGAATATGCATTCCCGGCTCTGCAGGCCGGTACCTACAGCCTGCAGGTTACCGCGCCCGGCTTTGAAAAGTTCGAGGCTACTGGCATTGTTCTGCGTGTCTCTCGCACGGAGCGGGTTGACGCCAGGCTCACTGTCGGAGCTGTCACCGCAAAGGTCGAAGTAAGTGGCAGCGACCTGGGGACAGTGCAAACCGAGTCTCCTGAGATCTCGTTCACCATCACGGGCAAGCAGATCACCCAATTGGTCTTGAATGGCCGTAATTTCAGCCAGTTAGTCACGCTGTCGCCCGGCGTTATCAATCAGACAGGGCAAGACGAAGGCGAGACTGGTGTAGCGGGCAGCGTGGCTTACAGCATCAATGGCGGTCGCACCGAGTACAACAACTGGGAGCTCGATGGATCGAGCCTGATGGATAACGGGAGCAATAGCACCCTCAACGTGTACCCCGATGTAGACGCAGTGGCCGAGACGCAGGTGCTTACCTCCAACTATGGCGCGCAGTATGGTCGCAATGCTTCTGGCACAGTCCTGGCGCAAACCAAATCAGGCACCGATCGTTTCCACGGAGATGTCTTTGAGTTTTTGCGCAACGATGCATTCAACGCGCGCAATTACTTCGAGACTTCGGTCCCGACTTACAAGAAGCACGATTACGGATTTACGGTTGGCGGCCCGG
>CAXTMM010000001.1:81901-89518 GCA_964245415.1 uncultured Acidobacteriaceae bacterium
GCGTCATTCCTCATCTCTACAATCCTGGGACACGCAAGACCTTCTTTTTCTACTCGCAGGAGTGGCGCCACGAGAACGTACCCGGCACCGTGTTTAACCAGCAGGTACCGTCGACTGCCGAGCGCACCGGGAACTTTTCAGACCTATGCCCCGCCGGCACTGAGGTCGTCACTGCGGCAACGCAGACGGCCGATCCCAACTGTCCGATCATTCCCGGCAGCGCGACCTCGACAAGCCTCGGCTCGTACTACCCTAACAATCAAGTACCCGTCGATCCGAACGGGGCTGCGCTGCTGGCACTCATCCCGGCTGGTAATACGGGCTCGGGAATCTCTTCGTTTTTCCAGGCCTCACCCTCGCAGATCACCACCAACCGTGAAGAACTCTTCCGTGTGGACCAGGTCGTCAGCGAGAAGATGCGCGGTTTCTTTCGCTTTATCTACGACTCCTGGGCAACGGTCAGCAACCCGCCGACCTTTCAGAGTAGCTCCTTCCCAACTGTGCAGAACACTTTTGCCGGTCCTGGCATTGATATGGTGGCCAACCTGACCTATGCTGCGTCTCCCTCCCTGGTCAACGAGTTCGTGGCGGACTACACGACCGATCACATCACGTTGCTCAACACCACACAGGGGATTGGTCGTTCCGACTTCACGGGGCAGGGATTCTTTAACAACGGCTATGACGGCGTGCTGCCCTGGATCAACGTCTCGGGTGGAACTGCGTACGGTAGTGGTTTCAACGTCAACACTGGATATTTTCCCTGGCAGAACTCAAACCCAACTTATACCTATCGCGACAATCTGACCAAGACTCTGAACAAGCAGACCTTTATTTTTGGCGCTACTTTTATCGCGGCCCAGAAGAATGAGCCTGGCATGGCGAACACGCAGGGTACTTACAATTTCAGCGCCTCGTCGGCGGTGAGCACCGGAAACCCTTTTGCTGATCTATTAACAGGGCAGGTTGCATCGTTCAGTCAGACTTCCGCACAACCGAAATACTATAACCGTTACAAGATACTCGAGCCTTTCTTTCAGGATAACTGGCGTGCCACCCCAAGGCTCACGCTGAACATGGGCCTCCGTCTTAGCCTCTTTGGTACCTACGAAGACATCAGCAATCAGTCCGGTAATTTCGAGCCTGGCGCCTGGAGCGCAGCCAATGCGCCGCAGATCAGTCCCGCGGACGGTTCGATTGTGCCCGGCACCGGGAACGTCTTCAATGGGATCGTGCAGTGCGGGGTCAATGGCGTCTACGCCGGGTGTATGACAGGGCACCTGTTTAATCCTGCGCCGAGGGTGGGCTTTGCCTACGATGTTTTCGGCAATGGAAAGCTCTCGCTCCGGGGTGGATACGGCATCTTTTTTGAGCACACGAATGGGAACGAGAGCAACACGGAATACCTGGAAAATAGTGCGCCTCTGGTGCAAACGCCCTCCCGCTCCAACTTCACAACCTACAACGCGACGGGCGGCACGATCGAGCAGTTCCCCCTTAGTTTCATTGCAATTCCCACCCATGCCGTGTGGCCCTATGTTCAGCAATTCAACCTGGCTGCGCAAGGTGAGTTGCCCGAGCATACCACCGCGCAGGTGGCCTATGTTGGCAGTTTGGGTAGAAAGCTACCTCTGCGCCATGAGTACAACCAGCTTCAGCCGATCGCGCCTGGCACCGACCCCTACGGACCGGGCCAGCCCATTTCAGCTGCGGACTGCGCGAGCATCAGCGGAGACAGCTCTGCAGGTTATACCGCCACGGCAAATGGTCAGACGGTGACAGGGGATGTGGCCACGCACTTAGCCATCGCCTGCGGCAACACAGCCGATCCTTTCCGCCCGTTTATTGGCGTCAGCGGCATTACACACTCAGAAAATATTGCGCAGTCACAGTACGATGCGCTCCAGGTGTCAGTGAGCCGATACTACGGAGGACTAAACGGCAGCCTCGCCTACACATATGGGCATTCGATCGACGATGCTTCCGATGGCAGTTACGGCGCCGCGATGCCAAACGCCTATAACCCTCAGGGCAGCCTAGCGACCTCGAACTTCGACGAAAAGCATGTGCTCGAGGTAAGCCTGGTCTACGATCTTCCCTTCTTCACGAAGCCGGGACTCTTGCATTCAACGCTCGGTGGATGGCAGGTATCGGACTTGACGAGCTACCAGACAGGAACGCCGTTCAGCGTAATCAATCCTATCAATGCCGATAATGCCGGCACCGGCAATACGGTGAGTAGTAGCAATGGTACTGTCGGTACGAGTACTGGCCTCCAATCCTACCCTGACATCATCGGCGACATTCATGGTCCTGCCGCCATACGCCACCCGGCGGGGCAACCGGGTCCTCGTCTTTATAACAGCGATGCCTTTGCTGCTCCGCAGGGTCTTACCTATGGCGATGCCGGGCGCAACATCCTGCGCCTGCCAACCCGCACCAACTACGACATGGGGATTTTCAAGAACTTTACTGTACGCGAGGATATGCACTTTGAGTTTCGCGCAGAAGGCTTCAACATTTTTAATCACACGCAGTGGAGCGCCATTAATTCGACAGCCTGTTACGGCGGCGCTGCAAATTGCTCAGGGGACTCGTTCCTGACCGCGAGCGCCGCACACAACGCAAGGATTCTGCAGCTTGCGGGTAAGTTCGTCTTCTAATCCGGGTATGTTGTGATCTACGTGCAGCGGCACGCTGCACTTAGATCTGGCCGAGCCTGGTTATTTACATGAGAGTGAGCGATTGCTCGATTAAGTGCTTCGTATCTGTGAAAGGGTCAGCGTTCGAGTCCGATTCCATCGAGAAGTATCCTCGGTAGCCTGCAGCCTTCGCAATGCCGAAGAGTTGTGTCAGTGACACCGTTCTTCGTTTCCCCTCGATCACCTCGGCATCCTTGACATGCGCTATGTTCCACGCATGAGCAAACATGTGCTCGACGGCCCGCGCATTAAATTGCTCATCGCCGCCCATCAGCGAATTGGCGAAATCAGGCAACGCGCGCAGGTAGGGCGTATCCGCTTGCTGAAGCGCAGACAAAATGCGCGCATCAGAAGATAGCACCGGATCGTCATTCTCAAGGTTGACGACCACCCCGCGCGACCGAGCGTAGGCAAGTGTCGGCTTAAGTGCCTGGATCGCGAGCGAGGCAGCAGGTGCGTCAGAGCACTTAGGCAGCCAGATGCGAATGCTTGGTGACCCAAGCAACACGGCGGTATCAATCCAGTGTCTGTACCTGGCATTGCCGGCCTCGCGCTTGGCCGCATCTTCGCTACATAACTCAACGGGTTCATCGACCGGGATGTTCACGGTATACACGCCGGCTGCGTCAAACGCGGCACGAAGCTTGCCGACGTCATTCGGCTCAGTCGAAGCAAAATGAGAATTGAGTGGTTCGATCCCCCTCACGCCAAACTCCGAGCGTATGTAGCGTCCAAACGCTGCGAGATCCATCCCACGCTTTGAGGCGTCGCGATCATGATTGTCTGGCGCTAGAATTGACGCGCGAAACGGATAAGTGGCCACTGCGATGCGCGCTCGCGCTTCCACAGGAAAGCTGGCATGCGGCGCTTTGCTTTCCGCGGCGAACAGGACGCTAGCCGAACATAGGGCCGAACACTTGAGGAATGTGCGGCGGGTGAATGGAGTCATCCGGCTGTTGGCGCCTCCTGCGCGTGCGAGCCTGCCTTGAACTGCTGCACGATGTACTCCGACGTGCGCAGGGCAAAGGCCAGAATGGAAAGCGTCGTTGTCTTATCAGTGCAGTTCAGCAAAACACTGGCATCGCACGCGTATAAGTTCGGCACATCATGGGTCTGTCCGAAACGGTTGGTGACAAATTGCCTTGGATCATTGCCCATGCGGCAGGTGCCCGTTTCGTGCAAGCTCCAGCCCGGCGACTCAGGCTCACCATGACCCTGGTAGACGCCTCCCATGTTATGGAAGAGTTCCTCACACACCTGCTTGGAATGCTCCCACATCTTGAGCGTGTTCTCGTCCCAGGCGAACTGTACCCGTACCTGCGGCGTGCCAAAGCTGTCCTTCTTCTCCGGATCAATATCGACGAAGTTCTTATCCGACCTTTGGGTAGGCGCCTGCACGGTAAAGCTTACGGGCGTTGGATATCTGCGCTTGATCTCTGCCTTGTAAGTGGCGCCGAACCCTTCTATATCGTCGTAGTATCCGGGGAATTCATCGCAGCCGCCCCCGGGATAAAACGAGTATCCGCGAATGAACTTCTCCTGGTTAGGTTTTTCCAGATTTTGCCAGCGGGGGAGCCATGCGACCGTGGCCGCGGAGACATTATCCGGAAAACTAGGCTGTCCAAGCAGCTGCGGAAGATAGCCGGAGCCGGAGGTGCCATAGAGGTGATCGCATAAGTTGCGACCTAACTGGCCGCTGGAGTTTGCAATGCCCGTCGGCCAGCGGCGAGAGCGAGAGTTAAGCATGATCTGCGCGGTGCTTATACAAGAGGCTGCAACCACCACCGCTTTCGCCTGCACTTCCACTTCCTGCCGCGTATTGCGATCAACATAGGCGACGCCCTTCGCGCGGCCTTCCTGGTCAACTAATATCTCGCGTGCTATCGCGTTGGTTCGTAGCTCGAGGTTTCCACTCGCTTGCGCCTGGGGCAAAAAGAAGTAAGGCGAAGAAAAAAACGCACCTACATCGCAGCCCTCGGTACAGTTGCCGCAGTAGTGACACGCCGGATGGCCAGCGTGCGGTTGGGTAAGTTGCGCGATGCGATCGGGCAGATACGGGACGGCGGATTTCTTTGCGCCTGCCTCGAGAATGTGATCCATGCATCGAAATCGTATCGGAGGTAGGTAACTTCCATCCGGATTGGAAGGCCGGTTCTGCACTGTGCTGGCTACGCCGATCATCTCCTCAACCCGCGTATAGTAAGGCGCGATCTCGTTGTACGTGACAGGCCAGTCCACATCGTAGCCGTCGCGGGAAGCGGCCGTGAAGTCGATCTCTGCCATGCGTGCAGCCGAGCGTCCCCAGAAATTTGTCTTACCGCCGACCAGGTTCGAGCGCGGCCACGTCCACTTTGTTCCATCAGCAGTCGAGTAGGCGATGTCGTGTTCCCACGCATCGGACGGGACATATTCGTTGTCCATGTACCCGATACTCTGCGCGCGCCGTGTGGGCGAATCCATGCCGCGAAACTTCATGTCGTAGGGGAGGCGATGCATGCGGAAGTCCGTAGCCGGAACAACCTCTCGCCCCGCATTGAGTGCACAGACCTTGAGGCCGGCCTCGCACAGAACTTTGATGGCCATTCCGCCGCCTGCGCCCGTGCCGATCACGATCACATCATAGGTGTTCAACCAAGTACTCCTTCATGACAGGCCAACGTGCTCCGGATTGCCCTCGTGCGTGCAGCCGGGAGAAGTGCCATAGAAAGTGAGCCCCGGAAAATCGAGTGCCTCCAGGCCGACACGTGTCGTGTAGAACCCGGTCACGGTGTACTTGCGCACGAGGCGGAAAAATTGCTGCCCGGTTTTTTCGTCGTCGCGGTACTTGGCTTTATAGGCCAGCCGAGTGAGGATTGCGGTCTGCTCTGCCAGCGCTAACTTTTGAAAGCTGGGCGCCGGCGTACTTGCTTGATCAAGCCATGTAAGGCCCTCGCGAAATGACGCCTGCAGAACCGTCTCGCTGAACACCATAAAATCTATAAACTCCGCTACGCCCTGCTCTCTTGCCCCTGGCTGCTTCTTGTGCGTGCTCGTATGGGTCGCGGGCAGTATGAGATCGACGAGTATTTCGACGGTGCGGTACTGATCGGCAGTAAAGAATTGCGGTCGATATACCGGATGCACGGGCGCGTGCGTAGACCTAGCGGTGCCGTGCTGAGGCGGCATCTCAGCAAATGCATAGTTCCAGCGCGAAAACCCTCTAAACACGCTTGCAGCCGAAGCGAGCCCCAGTGCCTCGAGTAACTCTCTGCGACTTGGTCCCTGACCAGCCATCCAGATTCTCCTACCCTCGCAAGCGTTTGATAAACGTTACACGAGGGGATCTCTACGGTGTCAACCAATGTTTACATCGAGCTGCGCGTCCCTACCAACTCATTCACGAAGCTCTGGATAAAAGAAGCAAGCCGCGGCGCCGAGTAGAGTCGCATGCTCGCCTGTACTGGCGCGTACCAGCGAAACACCCGCAAGCGGATAGCTGCCGCCGTAAGCATGCATTGCCGCTGCCGCCGCGCCAAAAAATGCATCACCTGCCAGGCATAGGCCTCCTGCAACGGCAATTCGATCAGGAAAGAAGAGACTGGAGAGAGACGCAGCAGCAATGCCGAGCCAGTGACCCGCCTCTTGAAGCAAGTTAAGCGCGCTTGGTTCGTTGCGCTGCCCGGCATTGACAAGACTGCGAAATGTCGGATCACCGCCATTCTCTCGAGCATATCTGTACCCCAGAGAGGCGGTCGACAGAAAGGCTTCCGCGCAGCCACGCCCACCGCAGCTGCATAGAGGGCCTGTGGGCGAAAGGATGATGTGACCTGCATCGCCCATGCAGCCATGTGCAATGCGTAGCAGCCCTCCATCGATCACCATTCCCACTCCGAGACCGGTGCCCCCGGTCATGCACAGAAAGCGCGAAGCCCCGCGCCCCTGACCAAATATGTACTCGGCCGCACAAGCAGCATTCGAATCTGCCTCGACAAACACGGGCAGACGCAATGCGTCGCGTAGTACGGCAGCAAGCGGCGCGTGCTCAAGCCATGGCAGATTCGGATTATAGGCGAGCGTGCCTTCTCGACTTACAAAGCCCGCGAGCGCTACGGACACTCCGAGGATAGGATGCGATGCCTCCCTCTGCATTGCTACAACTACCGCAAGCACTCGCTCGAGAAAGGCCAAGGCTTCCGGACCGTATGTCGGAAAGCTCCGCCAGTGACGCACCTCTCCATCCGCATCGATGAGGGCTAGCTTGGTCGTGCTGCCGCCAATATCTATAGCGATAACGGCCCGCGTCTCTGTCATAGGCTTGCCGACTTAGACTCGAAGAGAGGAAAACCGGACTCCTCTGCCGTAACTTCAGAGGCGTAGCGAAAATCGCCCGGCGTCAAGCCGCGCCATAGGGCTAACCGATAGGCCGCCACTTGCAATGGAACAATCTCAAAAAGGGGCGCAAGCATCGACGCATAGGTTGAGTCCGATCTCAGATCAGGCCAGGCCACGAGCGACTGAACGCGGTTTGTCTCGACTGTAGGACCGATCCAGCGGACCTTGGCTCCCATCTTTACTAAGTCGACGGCTAGAGACCAATCCATACTACGCGTAAGTGGCGGCGAACCGAAGATCACCCCTCGAAACGAATCCGAAACAACCTCGACCGGCCCATGACGAAACTGACCCGATGAGATGGCAACCACCGGCACCTTCGCGGTCTCATGCAGCAGGAGCGCGGCTTCGTGCGCAGAGGCAAGCGCCTGGCCGCGACCCATCAAGTAGAGAGCTCCGGAACCATCGAATAGATCGCGCCAACCTTCGCTCGCGTGCAGGCTCTGCTCGATGAACTCAGATAAAACTGGGAGCCCTGTAAGGCACGCATCGCTCATTGGGGCGCTCGTCTCGCCGAGTACTCTTTCGGCGAGCAGCAGCAGTG
>CAXTMM010000001.1:89528-111095 GCA_964245415.1 uncultured Acidobacteriaceae bacterium
ACCACCAGGCAAATGTCGCTCGTGAGCGCGAGCGGGGAACCAGCTACGTTCGTTATTCCAAGCACCGTCACGCCGCGGGCCCGCATCTTCTCTGCCAGGCGAAGCACCTCGACCGACCCGCCCGAGCGTGAGATCAAGACCCCCACATCCCCGCGCCGCAGTCCGGCGCTCCCATAGTGCAGCAGCTCCGCACTTTCTGCCGCCTGTACCCGGTAGCCTTGGTGCTCAAGCCGGCTGACTGCAGGCAGAGCAGCAAAGAGGGAAGCGCCCATGCCGCTGAAAATAACGCTGCCTCGACATGCGCGAATCTGCCCCGCACAAGCAAGCATGGTAGCGTGCTGCTGACCCAGGCAGTGCTCCATCACGCTACGATGCGATGCAGGCTGCCCGAGAATATTCTCGAGCATGGGAAAGTCATTCATCTACTTACCCTGCTAAGCCACTCATCAATGGGCAGCCTCGCCGTCGGTTGATAAGGCAGCAGCACCTTCCGTCCCAGCCCTGCCGAAGCATACGCCGCGTAGACAGCCTCCAGCACCACCTTGCCGTCTTCGCCTGTTGACTGCGGCGCTTCCAGCCCGCGCATGGCTCGCGCAAAGTGCCGCATCTCCTGCGGAAAACCATAGTTCCATAACTCCTCGAAAACGGGGTAGCTCCAGCCTGTGGTAGTCGGCGCCTTCTCCACGGCGTAGCCAAAGCCGTACTCGCTATACGTGGGCAGCGCGTTGCCCATGTGCAGGTTGGCAATCGTTAGGCCGCCTTCGCCGTATACTTCGATACGATCATCCATGCCGCCGCGGCGGGCCCAACTATTCTCGATGACGCTGAAGGTATTGCCTTCAAACTCGATCACCGTGACGGCTTCATCATCCGCCTGCGTCTTATCTCCATGCACATAAGTGCCTAAGTGCGAGTAAGCACTGCGTAACTTGGGGCGCCCGAGAAACCAGTAGGCAAAAGCAATCCCGTGACACCCAAGATCAAGAAGCGCGCCGCCGCCCGAGCGCTTTACATCCCAAAACCACTCGGAGTGAGGGCCAAAGTGCTTCTCGCTCTGCTTGATAAGATGGATTCTCCCGAATGCTCCAGCGTCGGCCATCTCCTTCGCCTTCACATATTTTGGTGTAAAGAAAAGCTCCTCCGCATACAGCAGTAACACACCATTGCTGCGGCATACCTCAATCATCTGGTCGGCTTCATCAAGAGTTATGCAAAGCGGCTTTTCGCAGATGACATGCTTCCCGGAGCGCGCTATGGCCAGAGTCATCTCGCTATGCAGCTTGTTCGGTGAGGTGATGGTGACGGCGTCTATCTCCCGATCTGCCACCAGGTCGAGATAGTCTGTGTATACGCGAGAGATTTTGTACTTATCCGCAAGCGCCTGCGCATTGCCTGCAGAAGGCGAAGCAACAGCAACGACCGACATCTCCCCCTCGATCATGCTGATCGAAGCGGCGTGACAGTCCGCCTGGAACTGCGAGCCGATGATACCGATCCGCACTGGAGCTTTCATGACTTGCCCTCCTCGCTACTATAAGCAAATTCTCTAGGAGACGAAGCTCTTGTACATAGCCAGCCTCAGTCGACGGCGTAATTTCCTAGGATCCAGGATTCATTCTAGGCGAAGCGGCGGCCACGAGACCGCCGGCCGCTTTGCTGGGTCCGACGTTCTGCCGGCCACCCTCCGGGTCCAGTCTGCGGCTTTGCACGCCGAGGGTCGCCTTCAGTTGGCCGCGAAACTAGCACGGTGGACAAGGTTCACAAACGCTATGAATCGAACAGGCCGAAGTTTTGCAGATTGACACACCCTGGCGCGTGTGGGATATTTCGTCACAAGCTGAATACCAGCGCGTACGTTCCTGTGTGCTTTCTCCCACCTGACTGCTTAAGAGTTCCTCTCCTGCGTCTTCCAGTAGCCATAAACCCATTTGCCTGTCTTATCTTCTCTTCTGGGAAGCATCCTATCGTCGGTAATCCGAACGCCGAGACTCCTGGTGTCGGTATGCTATGGCAAGGTTGTCGGCGCGACGGTGCAATCCGAAGTCCGGTCCTCGCGCACAAACCGCACTCTGCAGCCGTCAAGCGAATTTATCTTTTTGAGGGGTTCCATGAGGGTGATTATTTTTCTCCTGGCGACAGTCTGCACAAGTGCGGCAGTTCTGGCTGCGCAGCAGACACAAACCAATGGCTTAGCAGCAAACCCGGCATCGGGTAAGGTACAGGCAGGCACGCTCGTCTACCAGGGTCATTGCGCCATCTGCCACTCGGTGCTGCCAGGAGCAACGCTCGTTGGCCCAAGCCTTTATGGCGAAATGAAGAGCCCGTCTTCGGCCTCGATCCGCACCATTATCCTCAACGGCAAGGGGAAAATGCGCGGCTTAAAAGGGCAGCTTACGCCACAGGATATAAATAATCTCTTGGCATATCTGCGGACGCTGTCATAAGTTTGGTGCAGTTACGCCCTGTTAAAAGCTAAAGATGCTCGAAAAAGGACGAGATGTACATGCAAAAATTGACGCGTCGCGATTTTGTGTGCTCCGCCGGACTTACTGCCGGGTCACTTATTGCCTCTCGCAGCGCCTTCTCTATGCGCGCTACCAAGCCGAGTGACAAGCTTACCGTGGCTTGTATCGGGGTAGGATCGCAGGGCTTGCGAGTTTTGATCGATCTACTACGCATGCCTGAAGTGCAGGTAGTGGCTGTGTGCGATGCGAATCGTCAGACCAGCGACTATCTTGACTGGGGCCCGAACGAGCTGCGCGGTAAGGTGCGGTTGTTATTGCAGGACCCAGACTGGGGCTCGACGCTCCCCGGCCCTACCGCAGGCCGGGAGGTCGCGCAATCGATTACAAATACCTTCTACGCGAAGCAGGCAGGCAGGCCTACTTACAAAGGCTGTTCTTCTTACGAAGACTTTCGCGAACTGCTTATCAAAGAGAGGGACCTCGATGCAGTCGTCGTCAGCACGCCTGACCACCGGCACGCGCTGATTTCCATTGCCGCGATGCGCGCTGGCAAACACGTATATAGCCAGAAGCCGATGGCACACAGCGTGGGCGAAGCCCGGCAGATGGCCGAGGTGGCTAAAGAGACCGGTCGCGCTACGCAGGTCTCCATTTTTAACTCGCAGACAGCCGAATCGCGCCGTGTTATCGAGATGTTACAAGGCGATGTTATCGGCGCTGTGAACCGCGTAGATATCTGGACCACCCGAGCTTCGGCTTTTTGGAAGCAGGGCCTGGCTACGCCGACGGCGGCCGACCCGGTTCCGCCGGGATTAAATTGGGATCTGTGGCTTGGTCCAGCGCCCTACCGACCTTATAACCACGTCTATCTGCCCTTTGTTTGGCGCGCATGGTATGACTATGGCTGCGGTGCGATCGGAGATATGGGCGAGTATGGATTTGACACCATTGTGCGAGCGCTTGTATTAGGGCCGGCTGAAAGCGTGTACGCGAGCTCTACCGAGATATTTCCAGACTGCTACCCTGTTGCGTCGACTCTTCACTACCGCTTTCCAGCGCGAGGCAGCAAGCCACCCGTTGACTTGCACTGGTACGACGGGGGTATCAAGCCTGAGCGGCCACTTGGCCTCGCGAGTGATGTACAGATGAGTGTCGGAGGCGAGGGAATTATATACACCGGCGAGCGCGGTAAGCTGCTAACCGGCTACATGGCACAGGCGGCCCGTGTATTGTCGCCAAACGGGGACTTGTCAACAGCGTTGCCCGCGCTTACGCCTCCGGATGCACCGTTCCAGGCACTGCGGCCTGAGCTGGGAGCGAGCGCGACTGCCGCCAGCACAGAACATTACCTGGAGTGGATCCACGCTTGCCAGGGAGGTATGCCGGCGAGTGCCAATTACAACTTTGAAGCGCCGATCGTAGAAAGTCTCATGCTCGGCAACATCGCCATTCGCACACAGGAGTCGCTTGAGTGGGACAGCGCAAGCGCGCGCCTCACTCGGGGATCTGCACGCGCCTCTACCTTTCTCGTGCCCGAGTACAGGGCGCCCTGGTCAGCAAGTTGACTCTGCTCTGACGATGCTTGATCGCGGGATTCTCATCATGCAAATGCTGAGCAATCGTTAAGAGGAGTCCGCAAGCCGCTGCACCCGCTGGGTCCATACGCGAATGACCATGCTGAGCAAACCACTCGAGGATGATGTTTACATGAGGGCTAACGACGATGCGCAGGAGTGAAAAGCGCAGCGGTCCTGTTCGACAACAGGCAGCATAGCAGAAGCAATGCGCTCGCGCGCCACTTTGCTTTTGCGCTCAGAACCCGGCGACAATAGCGGGATAGGAGTTTCTCATCGGCTTGATGAGCCCGTGACGCGCTAAGACGAGTTTCCATGCAACCCGCAAGCCGAGGACCAGGACTTTCGTTAGCTACAATCAGCTATGCCCAAGCCTCAAAAGAAAGTCCTCGGAAAAGGCGGTCTCCACTTCATCACCGCAGTCTCTTTTCACCGCCAGGCGAAGCTTGGCGTGGAGAAACACCGAAGCCTTATCTGCCAGCTGTTTGAAGAGCTTAGGAATAAATACAAGTTCGACATAGTTGGCTATGTTGTCATGCCTACGTTCATTCAAATGCTGCTATCGGAGCCAAGTGGCGACACTGTGGAGACGGTAATCCTTGCGCTGCGCCAGCGTTATCAGAGACGCTACAACGTCTCTGCCCGCTCTGATGAACCGGCCTGGGAAAAGAGTTTTTCCGATCTCCCCGTTACAAGTGAAGATCACATCATAGGTTGTTTAAGCCTCATGCACGAGGCGCCTGTCAAAGCCGGATTAGTAGAGAAGACGACCGACTGGGAGTGGAGCAGCGCACGGCGATATGCCGGGCTGCCGGAAGGCGTTCTCACCGTCAAGCCCACTGCCAACGCAAGGGCAAGCGATCTGCAGTGAAGGTCTCAGTATCTGGGCAAGTAGACGTCTCGCCGGTGATAGCTTGAGAACCATCGAACAGATGGGTTGCACACGGCCTTCAAGAGAGTTTATCTCGAAGCAAACCACCCGCGTTCGTCACCCCTTTGCCTGGCGCCTATGCCATAGAGAAGACCCATCTTGACTCTCGCACGCCGAGTAGATGGGGATGCGCTGGAACAGAATCGTCTTGCGGCGGCCAGGGCGCAGCCGCGGCATCGGCCACCCACCCCCGATCGCCTGCATCTACCCGCTTTTGCAACCGAGCTCTTAGACCAGCGCCGGCGGATCGAGCCTGACTGGTTGCAGCGGATTGACCTTGATGGCAAGCATCGCGAGTTGCCTCGTTGTATCGCAGAGTTATAAGGTCTCTGCATAACGCTATAAATTTGCTGCAAACTGAACGTGACTGCATCCTCGCAGCGAAGGAAGTCATGCTGAACACTCCTCTCCGCAAGCTCGTTCTCACCGTGCTGCCGCTGCTGCTTGCCGGCTTAAGCAACACTCTGCACGCGCAGGATCGTGACCCCATCCATTGGGTCTCGCCTACCATCGGGTCAGGGGCAGGTGCGATCGGCTATGGAGGCACAATGCCTTTCGTGACGCCGCCCTTCGGCATGACCAACTGGACGCCGCAGACCCGGCAGAACCGGCTGAGCGTAGTCTCCTACAACTATGCGGACACGACCATCTCCGGCTTTATGGGCACTCACCAGCCTGCGATCTGGATGGGAGATTACGGCTATGTCACCATGATGCCGGAGGTTGGCGGGGTGAAACTCACACCGGAGTCGCGCGCGCTGCCGTTCTCGCATGCAACCGAGCATTCCTCGCCCGATAGTTACACGGCCGTTCTCGATGCCGGCGCCGGCCGCACCATCCGCACAGCGATGACCGCAACCGAGCGCTGCGCGTATATGCAGTTCACGTTTCCAGCGAGCACTTCGTCCATTGTCCTGGTCGAGACCGCCCGGCCCGGTGTTGCCGGCTACGCTGATGTCGATCCTGCGCGACACGAGATCACAGGTTATAACCCTGATCGCCCCGACTCCAATCTCGGTCCATTTGCGCTCCCACACTTTCGGGGCTACTTCGTCATTGAGTTCCGCACAGGCTTCGACCACGCCACCGTCTACGGACCTACGACTGCAGACCCGCATCAGGCGACCGGAGCCTATGCGAGCTTTCACACGAGCGCCGGCCAGGTCATTGAAGCGCGCGTGGGCACATCCTTCCTCGGCATCGAGCAGGCGCGTGAGAACCTGCGCCGCGAGATCCCGCGCTGGGACTTTGCCGCCGTGCAGAAAAATCTGCGCGAACAATGGAATCGCAAGCTGTCCTCCGTTGAGGTAACCGGCGCCGGCGACGATCAGCGCCGCATCGTGTATACCGCGCTCTATCACGCGCTGTTGTATCCCCGCGTCTTCTCAGAACCGGATGTGACCGGGGTGTCGCACTACTACAGCGCCTTTGACGATACCGCTCGCGCGGGAACGTCTTACACCGCGTACTCGATCTGGGATATCTTCAGGGCCGAGTTTTCGCTGCTGACTCTTGTGGCTCCGGAGCGGATCGATGGCATGATCACCGCGCTGCTGCAGAACTACCAGGAGGGTGGATGGATGCCGAAGTGGCCGAACCCTTCCTACACCAACATCATGATCGGCACGCACGCTGACTCGCTGGTCGCCGAGGCAGTGTGCAAGGGCTTTCACGGCTTCGACGCAAACGTCGCCTGGGACGCTGTTTACAAGGATGCGATGACGCCGCCGGACGGAGATACGACAAGGCGCTGGGAGGACCGCGAGCAGCACACGCCGTATGAAGCACGTGGCGGCCTGACTTACTCCAAGGTGCTCGGCTATGTGCCCGACGATAAGACGGCGGAGTCAGCCTCGCGAACGCTTGAGGACGCGTATGACGACTGGTGCGTCGCACTGATTGCGGCTCACATGGGCAAGACAAAGGACGCAGCATATTTTCAGGATCGCGCTCATAACTACGCGAACCTGTTCAATCGTGCGACCGGCTTCATGCAGGCGCGCAACAGTGATGGATCATGGGCGTCGCCGGATGCGGGCTGGACGGAAGGCAATACGTGGGTCTATACCTTTGCGGTCATGCAGGATCCCGTCGGGTTGCTGCGACTGATAGGCGGCCGTGACAACTACAACGCGCTGCTCGATGAACACTTCCGCGGCGACCACAACATTCATAAGAACGAACCAAGCCACCACTATGGCTACCTTTACGATTACTCCGGCGAGCCGTGGAAGACGCAGGCCAAAGTACGCGAGATTGCGAACGCGGAGTACGCTGCCGCGCCTGCTGGCCTTGACGGCGACGACGACTGCGGACAGATGTCGGCCTGGTACCTGTTCACCGCGCTCGGCTTTTATCCCGTCAATCCGGCGTCGGGCGATTACATGATCGGCAGCCCCATGTTCACGACGATGCGTCTCAACCTGCCGAGCGGCAAGCGGTTCACGGTCGATGCTCCGAACAACTCCGAGACCAACGTGTACATTCAGTCGGCGATGCTCAACGGCGAGCCGCTGGATAAGCCGGTGATCACATGGGAGCAGATTACGAGCGGCGGTACGCTGACGCTGGTAATGGGGCCGAAGCCCTCCCCCTGGGCCAGCAAGTGGACGCCAACGCCGCTGCCTGGAAAGCCCACAGGAAATCCTCCGCCGCAGTAAAGCAGGTCCCGTACAACTCAACCCGAATACGGTGCGATCTCCTGCTGCTTGCTCTAGGCATCGAGCACCTGCACCTCGCTCACTTATGCAACAGGGCTACGTGCGGCGGCATGAACTGTAAATGCAGGAAGAGAACGAGAAACTGCGAGGATCCTTCCCGAACGAGCGAGCTACGCTGAGGTCGACCCGCCAAGAATCTCTCGGAGCGCTGCCTGCGTACGCTGGTTCTCTTCCGGCAGGCCGATCGTGATGCGAGCCCAGTCAGTAAAAGGCGGGTGTGCCCGGCCGATGTTGATGCCACGCGCAAGCATCGCGTGGGCGACCTGCGCTTGGGGGCGGCCCGCGTTGAAGAAGATAAAGTTCGCAACCGTCTCCGTGTGCGGCACGCGCAACTCGTTCAGCGTGCGAAGCCAGAGGGCGCGCTCTCGCGCAACCGCCTCGCGCGTGGACCCAACCTGGGCCGTGTCGGCGAGCGCAGCTCCGGCCGCAGCGAGGTTCAGACGCCCCAGCGATTCAGGGTCGCCCGCACCTTGTTTCCGCAGTGCCGCGGCAAGCGGTTTCGGCGCCAGCACATACCCGATAGGTAGCCCGGCCAGGCCATGGATCTTATCGAAGGTACGAAATACAGCGACGTTCGCCCCCTCGCGGGTCAGGTTGGCAGCCGTGCGAGTGCGAAAGTCAGCAGCGTACTCGAGGTAAGCCTCGTCCACGATTGCGACGGCATGTCGCGAGGCCTCCACAAGAAAGTTCTTGAAAGCAGTATCCTCGTTCACCGTGCCCGTAGGATTGTGCGGATTGACGAGGTAAAGAGCGCGCGTACGCGAACCGATCCTGGCCAGCAGCGCTGGCAGATCATTGCGATTTTCCCCATTAAGCGGCACGCCCACGCCAACACTGCCCACGTTGGCAGCCGAATCAATCAGCGCCAGGTACCCAGGCGTTGAGTAGACAAACTCCCCGCCCGGTCCACCCTCTGAGCCGAGATAAAGCCCAAGCAGCCCAAGGATCTCGCCAAGCACCACCTGATCGACCGGGATCTTCTCATACGCGGCAACCTGCTCAGCAAAGGCCTGGGCCGCAGCAGCGTCGGCGTAGCGATTGCTACGCGGCAGCTCGCGCGCTATCGCCCCTGCAACGGCAGGCGACGGACCATAAGGATTCTCGTTGAAGAAGAGCCGCACCGTCGGCTCGGCATCTGCAGCGTGAGTAGTATGCTGGGGCAACGCGCCAGCCGCCAACGCAAGCGTTGAAGACTTCAGCAGGGTTCGGCGTGAAAGCTGTGCGGCCATCCGTTGTTTTCCTCGTTCCAGCAGGAGCCTAAAAGCTGACCCGCACCCCAAGCTGCAGGTAGCGCGGAAAGTTAGCCTGCGCACTAATCTGCCCAAACGATGCGCTGCCAAATGAGGTGTTAGGCCCGGTGAACCATGGCGTGTTGAACGTGTTGAAGGTCTCCGCGCGGAACTGCGCATTCACGCGCTCACGAATCAGCACGTTCTTGAACAGCGAGAGATCCCAGTTAGCCTCGCCAGGCCCGCGCAGCGATAAAGTGCGCGGCGCGTCGCCGAACGTGAGCGCAGTCGAGTTCGTAAACGCAGCAGGATTGATGTATCCATTGAGCCTGTCGAAAAGACTGCCCGAGGTACCCAGAGCAGCGCCGGCCACCCGGTTCGGCCGCTGCACCGTGTTGCCGACAATACCGGAATTAGGATTCGAGCTCTGCCGAATCGCTACAGGGAAGCCGGCCTGAAAGGTGGGGATCACGTTCACCTGCCAGTGGCCGAGAATCTCGTCCGACCAGTGCGAACCGGTAGAGAAACGCTCGCCCCGACCGACAGGAAGATCGTAGATCACCCCGGCCGTAAACCGGTAAGGCACATCATTGACCGCGTGCGCGTACTCGGCGTTCAGGTCGTACACGTTCTGCGGTGCAGCTACGCCGGAGCTCTGAACATTGTTGGTCGTCGCAAATGAGCTATCCATGTTGCGCGACCAGGTGAACGATCCCACCACATTCAACCCGTGCGCCGCTCGCTTCTCGGCCTTGATCAGCAGAGCGTCGTAGTCGGCACGCGAGGAGCTGACAAACAGATTGACAGAAGAAAACTGCGGAAAGGGAAGCAGCAGCTGCGACTGCGAGACAGCAGCGTTGCCAATCACGCCAGTGCCGCCATTGCCGTAGTACGGGTTTGCAACCGAGGCGCTAAGCCCGGCGACCCCCTGCGAGAACTTCGACGGATTTAGCTGATTGACATTGACGGCACCCCCACCATTGGGCGCAGGCGATAAGCTCGTCGACCTGCTGCCGATATATCCGGCCTGGAGAGCGATCTGGCCGGGCAGCTCGCGTTCAACATCGACCGAAAACTGCTGGACCCGCGGCGCATGAAACTGCTGGTCGAAGCTCGTCACCGACGAACCAAGGCCAGTCAGCAGCCCGGCCGCGTTGCCCGTAGGCTTCAGCAGGCCAGAGGGGAATGGATTGTCAAGCGTGTTGGCCGGCGTCTGGTCGCCATCATTGCTGGCCACGTACGAGGTGTACTGCGTGTAGCCTGGCGCAAGCGCGGCAATCGGATCGTAGCGAATAGGCGCATAGAGAATCCCATATCCGCCGCGGACCACAGTCTTCGCGTCCAGCTGATACGCAGCGCCCAGCCGCGGTGCAAACTTCAACCGCGAAAGGCTGCCGATGTCCCGCGGATTTCCGTTGAGCCCGGCAAAGAGAATGCCACCCGTAACGGTGGTCGAAGGCGAAAGCTGCGCGGTGGCTGTACGGTCAAAACCCACGGCAAGCTGGTTGTGGTTCTCCTTTAAACCAGTCTCGCTCTCGTAACGCACACCCAGGTTCAACGTAAGCCTGCGAGTTACGCGAAAGTCGTCCTGCGCAAATACCGCGTGGTAATCAAGATAAGTGTGCAGAAAGGTCGAGGTTTCCACCTCACCTGCGACCGGATACCCCAGCACAAGATCGGCCATGTCAGACCCGGTACCATCGCCCGAGACATTAGGGTTAGCCTGGGTAAACGCGCCCGAAAAAGTATAAGTACCGGGCGCGTCCCCAAGGTCCTGAAAATCCATCCGTATGCGCCGATACTCCGCCCCGAAGGTAAGGTTATGTTTGCCGGCGGTCTTCGCGAGCGTGCCGTTCACGATCTGCGACTTCCAGTTGTCGAGCGACGAGGTATCCTGCCCCAGCTGCGAAAAGCGACTGAAGAAAACCGTCGGGAAGAACTTCGCCTGCAGCTGGCTGGTAAGCGAAGTCGGGAAGCCAAGCGTTGCCGGGTCGAACCCATTTGATACTTCAGCGATCAAGTTTGGGAAGCGATTGTTCCCATATCGCGCGGTGACGACCGTTGTCGGATTCACAATCCAGGTGCTGTTCACCTGCGTCGTATCTACCTGCCGATGGTACGTGTACGAGTAACTGCCCGGCAGCGTACCCAGCGGGTTGCCGAGCGGCTGCAGCGCCTCATAAAAAATGTAAGACCCGCTCACGTTCCACCACGGCCGTATCTGCTGATCGATCTTCGCAGTCACCTCCTGCGCGTGGTCGCGCACATCGTCCGTAGCGGTAAAGTCGTTCTGCCCCGTAGCCGTCGCGGTCTGCGGCAGCGGGAAGTAGGACGCGATGTTCTTGCCCACGGTACTCAGCCGCGCCGCAGGAATCTGGTTACCGGCAAACGGCGTCCGGTGGATGTTCCCGGAGGGGTCAGTGTAAGTCTGGTTCGGGTCGTAAATCGTGTTGAGCGAGCCATCGGTGTTAAAGCTTTTCGAAAAATCACCCACGCGCTCGAGCGCCGTCGGCACGGCGAAGGTTTCGGTATAAGGCGAAGTCTGGATATAGCCTTCCGAACCGATAAAAAAGAAAGTCCGTGCATGATGCGTGAGAGGGACAAAGCCGCCCAGCGACGCGCCCCAGTTATAGTACGGGCTGTCCGGCCGAGGAATCCCTTCCCGGTTCGCGAAGAAATCATTGGCCAGCCACGCTGTCTGCCGTGTCTCGCCGAACACCGAGCCGTGAAACTGGTCTGACCCGGAGCGCAGCAGCGTGTTAAACACGCCACCCCCGGTGCGTCCCACCTGCGCGTCGTAGGTATTTGCCTGCACCTTCACATCCTGGATCGACTCGATCGTAGGAATGACGATCGGCCGATTGTTGGTGTCAGTAATCGGCACCCCATCCACCAGGTACAGGTTTGCCGCCACCGGCCCACCCGCGACCGAGGTCTGCGACGTCCCATTCTGATCGGCAAAGCGCACAAACTGCTGGTTGCCCGTGTTGACGAACACGCCCGAAACCTTGGCGGTCATGTAAGGATTGCGGCCCAGGATGGGGATATCTTCGAGCTGCCGCTGCGACAGGTCCGTGCTCACCGAAGCCGTCGATGGGTCCACCAGCGGCGCGTCCGCATTCACCTGTACGACGTTGGTCTCGGAGCCGACTGCGAGCGACACATCAAGGGTGAGAAAGTCCTGCGTGGCAAGCTCAATGTGGGTCCGGTCTGTCGGTGCAAATCCTCGCGCCGCAATATGCAGCGTGTAGGTCGCCGGGCGAATGGCATTAAAAACGTACGCGCCATCCGAGGCTGAAGTGGTCGATCGAACCTGCTGCGTAGCCTCATCGGTGAGCGTAACTATGCTGTTTGAGAGCGCAGCGCCGCTGGCATCTGTGACGGTGCCGCGAAGCCCACCGTTGAAAGTCTGCGCAAGCGCAAGCGGCGCGAAGAGGATGACAGACGAAGCGACAAGGGATCGAAGCAAAGTGACGCCTCCAAGGCAAGCGCCGTCAGAAATCAGAACGGCGGCGGCTACAGATGGATCGGGGATGTGCGAAGGAGAGCTAGCGGCAGCAGGGCGCGTGTTGGCTCAACTCAGCAGGGACAGTCTGCGAGGAACGACAACAACAGCGAATGTATGCGGCGTACATGTGCTTGAGCATATGCGAGATGCGGCGAACCGTCAACGCAAACGCTGCAGCTTCCGGCTTTATCGCTGCCAAACATCACCTGATGGTCGACTTTCATGGCGCGCCCGAGCCAACCGGAACCAGTGATAAAGCGCTCGCCCGATCCGCTCAGGTTTATACTGCAGGAGGCAAATAGGGAACACTCCCTATCCGTCCCTGCACTTACTTACGGCCCACGCTCTAACTTGATCTCCGCCGCCTGGAAATCTCCGCGTAGCATCACATCCAGGCCGTGCTCCATCCAGTAAGCGCCGCTCGCCGAGGCAGGCGTATCCGGCGCGAGATTGCCATCCATCGCCGTAATCTTGTAGCTGGCCTGCGCGTCCAAGCCACGCAGATACAACCGGGGAAAAGGATATAGTTCACGGCTAGAGTGAAGAAACGCAAACACAACCGCCTGCGCCTTGTCACGCGACACAGACTCTGTGACAGATTGCTCGCTGTTATGCTCAGGCGTAATAAGCCGGTAAAGCGAACCACGCTGCACAGTCTCACGAACCGACTTATACTCCGCAACCATCTTGGTCGCCGTAGCAAAATCCTCAGGCGCCCACTTATTCAGGTTTGCTCCAATGCCAAGCGAGCCCTGCATCGAGGATAGAAACCGATACTCGAGCGAGACCGTCCGATTATTCACCCAGGTAGGCGAGTCCGTAACCCAGGCCATCATCACCCCTGGGCTGTAAGCATACGTAAAGCCGTTCTGTATAAACAGCCGATCATAAGCGTCTGTATTGTCAGAGGTCCAGAACTCATCTGTAACTTGCAAAATGCCTAGATCAACCCGCCCTCCGCCGCTCGAACAGCTTTCTATCTCGACCTTTGGGTGCTTGGCCCTTAACTCGGCGAGTATCGAGTAGAGGTTGTTAATAAAATTGACATACACCTTCTTCTGGTCTTCCGGCGCAACCGCGGGCCATCCAGGCTCTGACCAGTTGCGGTTGTAATCCCATTTCAAAAATGCAATGTCATTCTCGCTGAGTAGCTTGTCCAGAAATCCGAACACATAGGCCCGCACGTCTGGCCGCGCCAGGTTCAGCACTAACTGGTTGCGCCCCTCTGTGCGCGGCCGGCCGGTAAAGTTCAGTACCCAATCGGGATGCTTGCGGTATAAGTCGCTATCCGGATTCACCATCTCCGGCTCAACCCACAAACCGAAATCCATGTGCAGCGCATGCACTTTATCGATCAGCGGCTTCAGCCCATGCGGAAACTTCTCCCGGTTCACATACCAGTCGCCAAGCCCGGCGTGATCATCCTTGCGCTGCCCAAACCATCCATCATCCATCACAAAGCGCTCGACACCGATGCTCGCCGCTTTTTCCGCAAGTGCCATCTGCCCCGGTTCGTCCACCTTGAACTCGGTTGCCTCCCACGAGTTATAAAGCACCGGACGCAGCGCAGCCTTGGGCGCGCGCGGAACGACCGAGTCCATCTCAAAGCGGTGCATCAGCCGCGACGCTCCGCCAATTCCCTCGCTCGAGTAGCCGCCATAAAACACCGGCGTCTTTAAGTGTTCACCCTTCTGCAGCCGGTAGCCGAAATCAAAGCTGTTCAGCCCGCCTGAAACTCGCACCTGCTCAGTTGAATCCTGCTCAACCGTGATCTGCCAGGACCCGCTCCAGCCAAGCGCTCCAAACCACACCCCCCCAGTCTCAGCACCCGCGGTCGATAACTTGTCAATGGCAAACCAGGGATTATTTTGCGCTCCGGTCGTTCCGCGCCGGCTCTCAAGCACTGTCTTGCCAGGCTGCACCGCCTGCTCCTGCACGGTGTTCTCCGCACCCCACCGACCGGTAAGATAACGCAGCCGATAATCGGTGCCATGCGGCAGGTTCCACGTTGCAGCTGACACCTGCTCAATGGTGAACGGCGCGCTGGTGCGATTCTCAATCTCAGCCGAGCGGCGCAGAATTCCTGTCTCCGCATCCGGCTCATACAGCAGCGTCACATACACATCGCGCGATATGTCCTTCATCACGATGCTCAGCCTGTCGCCATCGATCTTGTACGACGCATACTTCAGCGCCAGGTCGCGATTGCCATCTGGAAAGGTAATCTTCAGGTCCGGTTCCACGTAAAGACCGCCGCCCCAGCCGACAAACTCCTGCGGGGTAACCGTGTTCGATAGATCGAACGACCTGCCCGGATGCGACTTGGCTGCAGAAAAAGTATCGCCCGCCTGCAGACGCTTGCCCCAGTAAAGCGTCTGCACCTCCTGGTTCTCGTTGATGCCGAGTACATAACTCATATCTGCTGCATCGATATGAAACACTCGTGACGCTTCATCAAAGCGGACGCTAGCGCTGGGCTGCTGCGCAACCATCATCCGCGCGGAGATCCCCAAGCAAAGCAGTAGCAAGATGGTCGTAAGCCCTACTATGCTCCCGCTATAAGCCTTGCGGCGCGAGAGCGCATTGGCGATAAACAAACGTTCTATAGACACGATGTGCATCAGAGCTCCTGTCGTACAGATTTACAGTACAGCAACTGCAGATACCATGGAGATTCACATCTACGTTCCCCAACCAACCAGGCAAGCAGTGCGTGTGCTGCCTTTTTCCCGCGAACACAACCGCCTAAGAAGAGTGCACCAGCTCTCGTGGAGAAGGAAAGACTGAAGCACACCCACTGTAGGTACCCCCATCCTCACCTGTCCACAAAAACGCGTACCAAGCATCAGCCCACTTGACACCGGGAACAACAACTCTCTACTGTGCGAGCACGGCATGCGTGCAAACAGCTGGACGCGAAGGAACTTTCTGCTGCACGGTTCGGCCGCTCTTGGCCTTGCAGCAACCACTCCGCTCGCAGCGCGATCTCTTTAAAGCGACCGCAAAGTACACATCATCGGCCACTCGCACATCGACGCAGCCTGGCTCTGGCCTGGCGCGACGGTGCCGACACCGCGCTCACTACCATGCGCAGCGCTCTCAACCGCATCCGCGAAACACCCGGCTTCTGCTATAGCCACTCCTCCGCTGCCCACTATCGCTGGGTCCAGCGCGCCCACCCCGACATGTTTGAAGAAATCAGGCAGCGCATCCGCGAAGGCCGCTGGGAGGTTGTCGGCGGCTGGCCTGTCGAGCCGGACTGCAACATCCTCAACCGAGAGCTTCGTCCGCCACGCCCTCTACGGCAAAGACTATTGCCGCCGGGCTCTCGGCGTTGATGTCAAGATAGGCTTCAACCCCGACTCGTTCGCGAACGTCGCCGGCCTGCCCACCATTCTCGCCTCCGCCGGTTATCAAGCGTACGTCTTCATGCGCCCTCAGGAGCATGAGATGAAGCTGCCGCTCCTCTTCTGGTGGGAAGGCCCCGACGGCTCGCGCGTGCTCACATTACGTATTTACAAAAACTACGATGCAGCCGCCAACACGCTTCCCTCCGCAGCAACCGCTAGCTTCGCGCCCGGCATTGATCACGCCGCATTCTTTCTTGGGGTCGGCGATCATGGCGGCGCAGTCACCATCGAGCAGATTCATCAGGTTCAGCAATTTCAAAAAGATCCCAGCTTACCCGAGCTGCGTTGGAGCACAGTAGCCGCCTTTCTAGCCGCGGCCCAAACTTCCCCAGGCTTTTCAACTCTCCCGGTCATCCGCGGAGAACTCCAACACCACGCACGTGGATGTTATTCGAGTTACGGTGACGGCAAGTTCTCAACCGGCGCGCCGAACGCTGGCTAGGCGAAGCCGAAGCTGTCTCGCTCATCGCCAACCTAACTACAAATCACACTTACCCAGCGCCGGAGTACGACAGCGCCTGGTGGAAAGTCCTCTTCTGCCATTCCAAGACATGATGGCCGGCACCTCGCTTTATTCCGACTATCAGGATGTGCGCGACAGCGTTGGCTCCGCCTGCGAGACCGCACAGAGCTCCAAAGTAGAAGCCTTGCAAATCATGGCCAAACGCATCGACCTAAGCAGCGTGCAAGAGAGCGCAGTTTTTCTCTTTAACCCTTTGCCATGGCGCCGCAAAGCACTCGTCGAGTACCACACCATCAAAAATCCCTCGGGCAAAGCGCCCATCACGTGCCTCGCTGCCAAAGAGGGCACCCGCCTGCCCATCCAGTGGCGCCCGCCTGACAGCATGACAACCGACTCCATGCCGCGTCTCTCCGCCTGGGTCGAGTTGCCCCCTACGGCTACAAGGTCCTGGAACTAGCCCATGGTGATGCACCTACCAGCCCACCGTACTCCGAGCGCTTTACCATCTGCGACACAAGCTTCGGTATCTCCTCGCTCAAAGCCGATGATGGCACCGAACTCCTGAGCGCATCGCTCGGCTTGATCGCCATCGGCGATACCGCAGACACCTGGGCCCATGACATCCGCGAATTTCGCCAGGAGATGGGCAGGCCCATGCTCATCTCCTCCACCCTCGTCGAGGACGGCCCAGTGACCCGCGTCACCCGCCAGCGCGCACGCTGGCTCAACTCCGAAATCATTCTCGACGTAGCTCAATTCGCCGGCATCGATGCAGTCGAGTTACGCTTTGTCATCGACTGGCACGAGCACGAACAAATGCTGAAGCTTGAAATCCCAACCGCACTTACACAGCCGAGAGTCTACGCAAAAGTTCCCGGCTGCATTCTCGAACGAAAGACCAACGGCGAAGAAGAACCATACCAGGACTGAGCCGCGATTGAAGGCCGCATCGGCAGCGGAGACTACACGGTCGCCCTGCTCAATAACTCCACCTACAGCTACGATTGCCTCACCGGCTTTTTCCGCACCGTACTTATCCGGTCGGCACCCTTTGCGCGCCATAATCCTAACCAGGTCCCGCACAACGACAACAACGCATGGCAGGACCAGGGCCGCCAGGAACGCAGGTTCTGGATTCTCGGAAATAAAGGCAAGTACCCCCAGCTCGCACTCGACCGACGTGCAGAAGAGTTTCAAACCCCCGCCGAGTACGTCATGGACTCAGCCCACGTAGGGCACGAACCCTGGGAGCAATCCTTCCTCGCGATCCCACCGGACAACGTCTGGGTACTCGCCATCAAGCAGGCCGAGCATCTGCCGGACAGCATGATCGTGCGCATTCAAGAGCGCGCCGGCAGCGCCTCTCGCGCATCGTTCGTGAGCGTCTCTCTCGGCCTCAACGCAACCGTAACTCTCGAGCCCTGGCAGATCAAAACGCTCCTGATCAAACCTGGCAGCAAGGGCAGGGAAGTTAGCGAAGTGTCCTTGCTTGAGCTATAAGACAAACGATGCTTAGTCGAGCAGGAATAAGCAGCCGTACCTTTCCCAAGGTCGTCCTGCTGGCCTCTATCGGCAACTTTCTCTTCCATCTCCGGCTGCTGGCCCTGGCTGGCAGCCCTCCCTTTGCAACCACTAAGCGCAGTGGCCGAACCTTTGCTGCCTGCTCTCCTATAGCTGCGGTCGACTAACCGACCGCAGCCACCCCAAACACACTTAAATCGAAAGACTCAGAACCCGATTCAGCCGCTGCACAAACCCTGCCGGATCCTGCAGCGGAACTCCTTCCATCAACAGCGCCTGGTCGAAAAGCAACCAAGCAGCATCCTCCGCAACAGTGTCGTCCGGCCGCGCAGTCAGCTTCTTCACAATCTCATGATCAGGATTAATCTCCAGCGTCGGCTTGGGCGCAGGAAAATCCTTCTGTCCCATCGCCCGCATCATCTGCTGCATCTGCAGTGAAGGCTCCTCTTCATCCGAGATAATGCACGAGGGACTGTCTGCCAGCCGCACCGACGCACGTACATCTTTGACCCGATCTCCCAGCGCAGCCTTAAGCTTATCGAGCAGAGGCTTGAGCGTTGCGGCCTTGTCCGTCTCTGCCTCCGCGTCACCTTGCAAGTCTTCGCTCGTCGAAGCTTTATTCACAGCCTTCAGATCAAGTTCGCCATACTTGTCCACGCCAGAAAAAACAATTTCATCAATATCATCATCAAGAATCAGAACCTCAAGGTCCTTCTTCTTGTAAATCTCCAGTAAAGGCGAAGTACGCAGCAGTGACTCGATCCCACCCGTAATGTAATAAATGCTCTTCTGGTCTTCCTTCATCCGCGACTTCACATCTGCCAGGCTCGTCATCCCCGCAACCTTGGTTGACTTGAACCGCACCAGGTCCAGCAGCGTCTCGCGATTCGCATAGTCCCCGTGCAACCCTTCCTTCAATGGACGGTTATACTCGGCGATAAACTCCAAATACTTCTCCGGCTGATTCGCCGCAATATTCTTCAACTCTGAAAGTATCTTCTTCACGCTCGCCGTGCGAATACTCGTCAGTACACGGTTCTGCTGCAGGATTTCCCGGCTCACATTTAGCGGAAGATCCTCGCTATCAATAACCCCGCGTATAAATCGCAGATACTGCGGCAGCAACTCCTTCGAATCGTCCATGATAAACACACGCTTCACATATAACTTCACGCCGACCTTATACTCAGCCTGGTATAAGTCCAGCGGCGCTTTCGCCGGCACGTAAAACAGCGTCGTGTAATCCAGGCTCCCTTCGGCCTTGGTATGAAACCAAAACAACGGATCTTCAAACCCGCCTGAAACCGACTTGTAAAGCTCCTTATAATCCTCTTCCGTAAGTTCACTCTTCGACCGCCGCCAAAGCGCGCTCGCCGCATTTACCTGTTCGGTGGTGCGAGTCTTGATCGATTTCTTCTCGGCATCGTTCCACTCGCTCTTGTCATAGGTGAGGAAAATTGGAAACGCAATGTGGTTGGAATACTTCTTAACCAACTGCTGCAGCCGCCAGCTCTCGCCATATTGCTTGCCTTCCTCGTTGAGGTGCAGCAGCACCGTCGTGCCCGCAGCCGGGCGCTCCGCAGGCTCTATCTCAAAGCCGCTCTTGCCATCACTCACCCACCGCCACGCCCGGTCTTCGCCCGCCTTTCGCGACACAACCTCGATCCGGTCAGCTACCATAAACGCGCTATAAAAGCCTACCCCAAACTGGCCTATCAGGTTCGAGTCCCGCTTCGCATCTCCTGAGAGCTGCGAAAGAAAACTCTTCGTGCCCGAGCGAGCAATCGTCCCCAGGTTCGCCGCCATGTCCTCCTCGTTCATGCCAATGCCTGTATCGGCAATGCTTAGGGTCTTGGCTTGCTCATCAAGCTCCAGATCAATCCTCGGGTCGAATGCAAGCGCCTTGTACGCATCCTCAACCAGCGTCAAGTGGCGCATCTTGTCCAGCGCGTCGGATGAGTTAGAGATAAGCTCACGCAAGAAGATCTCCGGGTGCGAATAAAGTGAGTGGATGATTAACTGCAGCAGCTGACTGACTTCGGTCTGGAATTCACGTTTCGACATAGCCTCATTATCAACAAACTCGAGATAGAACTAAAGTGCCCCCGCCGGCCCACCGGATATCCGCACTCGCGCGCCGCTCCGTGGGCAAACCTCCTAAACAGGTGGGTACCTAACTGAGCTTCCCCTGGCGACTCCCACGCCGGCACTCGCTCCCACACACCAAGACCAGCTTTCCCTTTGCCGAATCCACGAGCCCCCTTGAGCAAGCGAAGCGTATGTTACTGTTCTACTTCGCTACAAAACCGGCGACACGCTCCCGCTAGGTCCGTGCAAGCGGGAACTTTCTACCCCTGCAACCAAGCCGCCATCATCACCGCTCGAGACCGTTCCTTCCCTCTCCCATCCAGCCGCGACCCGGCCTTGATCATGCGCGCCAACGATCCCGAAACAGCCTCCTGCGCCTCATCGAGCAATGCAAGCTCAACCCAGTCGACCCACCCACCTTTACGCCCAAAGAAGTAGAAGAGATCGAAGAAGCGATGGCCGCCGCCGACCCCTTGTCCGAAACCCACCTTGCGCTCTCCGCCCGGTCTGCGACCACACCGAAGACGAGCCGCCCGACATGACCGCCTTCCTCTGAGCCGCGTCCCGCGTCCGCTCCCCGCCCTGGCAGGTGAACATTCTCGCCTCGGCCTACGCCGGCCGAAAACGAAATCCTCTCCCTCAGCCAAGCCCGCCGCACCCTCTACCTGGGCATGGTCCAGCACGCAGGCGAGCCACCAGTACAACGACCGGCTTCGCCAACGATTTCAGCGTTGATGGCGGACACAATGCCGGTTGCACTCTACAAGCCGCCAGCCCTGTATAACGCCGGGAGCCCTTATAGCGCCGGGAGCCCTGTATAGCGCCGGGAGCCCTGTATAGCGCCGGGAGCCCTGTATTAGGACGAGCGGCTACCTGCAACGCCTGATGCGCACCATCCTGCAGCCAAGCCGTCTCAGCCGGCCCTCGCAGGATCGCTCTTTTCCCCACTCCCACTTCGGCCTGAGACCGGCGACGCTCGGCCGCCAGAAGAGGAGCTATTCACGCAGCGACCGCCCTAGCCCAGCATTTTCACCTAAGCGCCAGAACGATCTCCCGTACCGCGTCTCTAGCCAACACCAGCCCTCAAGCCCTCTGGAACGCCTGCTGCTCCCCAGCCTAGGCTTGAAGACCTGGCACCCGCCCTCAGCATCATCTCCAGCCTTCGCCCCGAGCACAGCTAACGCCTCGAAAACCTGACCTCCTGCCTACCCGGTTCGAGCAGTACACTCCCGGCATCGAGCACCGCGTCCACCTCAGCGGCGACCAGGACCTTGCCCACCGCGTCCTGCGCAGCGCAGACGACTCCCGCTACGCCGACGACTGCGCCTTGGAGATCCTCTCCGCATCGCCGACCGATGCCGCACCATGGGCTGCTCGTCTCCTGCTTCGATCTGCGCTGCACCCCCAATAGCGCGACTGGTACCCTGCTCGCCTACACCCCTGACCCCACACTCGCGTAGGCAAATCTGCGTCATGCAAGCGCTTTCCTGGCCCGTTTTTCACCAATCCGGCATTATGATCGGAGTGAACGCGAGGACTTCCAACACTATGCCCCTGCATCCCCTCGAACCACTCACCGCTCCCGAAATCCAAACCGCAGTCACCGTGCTGAAGGCTTCGCCCACCTTCACCCCCACCACCCGCATCATCAGCATCAT
>CAXTMM010000002.1:0-5172 GCA_964245415.1 uncultured Acidobacteriaceae bacterium
GAAATGCACCGCGAGCACTGGTGGTCTCAGGTGTGCCGGTGCAGCCTTTAGCGGTCGAAGCGCGACCCAGCTACCAATCGGTCATCTCGGCGCGAGGATACCGCTCCACATCGAGGGGCCTGGGTATGTCGCAGGCAGGACAGTCCGGCTATGTGACGGGCGGGCGGATGCTCATGCCTGGAACTGGCGTCTCTTCCCGTATCCCTCAGGCTCCGCATGCGCCGGTCTACACACCGGCACCGCGGGTGAGTGCGCCGGCGTCGATGCCGGCTCCGATTGCAGCGCCGCATGTGTCCGCGCCTGCTGCCGGCGGTGGCCACGGGCACTAAGGTACGGTGAAGCTTGCCTGTGACGAATGGGCCTTCGTTCAGGATGACAGTTGTTTCCTGCCCGGCGCAGACGTCGGCAGCGACGTGGATGCAGACCAGTCGCTGCTGTCTTTAATCACAACGCCACTCGCCCCGACGCGTCGGGCCTGGTCGAGTAAATAGAGAAGCTTGTAGGCGGCCTCGTCGTAGGGAAGCCCCTGGTGCCGCACATTTGAGAGGCAGTTACGCTCCGCGTCGCTGCGACCGCGGCAGGGCGCGTAGGTCATGTAAATGCCCAAACTGTCAGGCGAGCTTAGCCCGGGCCGTTCGCCTAGCAGCATCACCACCGCTTCTGCCCCGCGCAACTCGGCTACTTCATCAGCCAGCGCGACCCTCGCCTCGCTCGCAATTATGACAGAGTCGAGCGACCAGGCTGATAAGCGGTCAAGTTGCGCGCGCAGTTCGATCAGCAGCGGTAACGCGTGGCGTGCGGGTGCGAGCGAGGAAAGGCCATCGGCGACTACAAGCGTAAGCCGATGCGCGGGAGCGGCTTCAGGAGCGAGCAGCTGCGCTCTGCAGTCTGGGTGAAGCTGGCGGCCGAGGTCGGGGCGGCGCAGGTATTCCGACCGGTCTGCGGCCCGGCTTCGCGCCCGCAACGTCTGAAAGCCTGCCTTCTCGATCGAGGCGCCCAAGAAGTCCGCGTCGAAGCTCAGGTGCACCGCATCGCGAGCGCGAGCGTGCGCCATGGAGAAGGCAAGAACTTCGGTTGTTGGCAGGCTGGCGCCGATGTGGCCCAGGGCGATGCGCGCCGGTGTGTAGCGGCGCAGACCGTTCCAGGCATCCGGGGCGAGCTTCGCTGTGAGTGCAGGTTGGTCTGGAGTTTCGTCCACGCAGGGCGTCTTGGGTAAATCCGTCATTGCGCACCAAGCATGTGCGACAGACCGGCAAGCAGCGGGCTTGCGGACGGGCCGTGATTCCCGGCAGGCGCGAGTCGGCCAAGGGCATTGGTGATCCCCATGCTCAGCAGCCACTCTTCGAACTCCGGCGCCCGCTTTCGTCCAAGCACCTCGCGCACATAGAGCGCATCATGGAACGACGTGCTCTGATAATTCAGCATGATGTCGTCTGCGCCGGGGACGCCCATTACAAAGTTGACGCCGGCTACGGCGAGCATCGTGAGCAGGGAATCCATGTCGTCCTGGTCGGCTTCGGCGTGGTTGGTATAGCAGACGTCGCACCCCATGGGCAGCCCCAGCAGCTTGCCGCAGAAGTGATCTTCAAGCCCGGCGCGCAGGATCTGCTTGCCGTCGTAGAGGTACTCCGGCCCGATAAAGCCGACCACGGTGTTGACCAGCAGGGGATCGAACCGCCGCGCGACGGCATAGGCGCGCGCCTCGCAAGTCTGCTGGTCGACGCCAAAGTGCGCGTCGGCCGAGAGCGCCGAGCCCTGGCCCGTCTCAAAGTACATGACGTTGTCACCGACTGTGCCGCGTTTCAGGCTTTGCGCTGCCTGGTGCGCTGCGTCCAGCAAAGCGAGATCGATGCCGAAGCTGGCGTTGGCCTTCTGGGTTCCGGCGACGGACTGAAATACGAGATCGACCGGCGCCTTTTGGGCGATCGCTTCGAGCGTATTTGTAACGTGGGTTAGCACACATGTCTGGATAGGTGCGTCGAAGCGCTGCCGGAAATCGTCAAGCGCATGAAGCAGGCGCATTGCATTGGGGACGCTATCGCCGGCCGGGTTGATGCCGATCACTGCATCGCCGCAGCCGTACATCAGCCCGTCGAGCATCGACGCGAAAATACCTTGAGTGTCGTCGGTAGGGTGATTTGGCTGCAGCCGCACGGCCATGCGCCCCGGCAGGCCGAGCGTGTTGCGGAAGCGTGTGACTACGCCGCATTTTTGCGCGACCAGCACCAGGTCCTGGTTGCGCATCAGCTTTGAGACAGAGGCCGCCATCTCCGGCGTGATGCCGGGCGCGGCATGTGCCAGCCGGGCGCTGGTTTGCTCCGGGGCCAGCAGCCATTCGCGAAAGCTACCCACAGTCAGGTGTCGCAGCGGCGCAAACGCGGAGGTGTCGTGCGTGTCTAGGATGAGCCGCGTCACCTCATCGGTCTCGTAAGGAACAACTGCTTCGTCTAGAAAATGTCGCAGCGGCACGTCTGCGAGCGCCATCCTGGCTGCGACCCGCTCCTCTGCTGAGTTGGCCGCGAGCATGGCTAGGGCATCGCCTGAGCGCTCCGGACTGGCCTTAGCCAGCAGCGATTTCAGGTCGGGGAAGACATAGGTCCGGCTGTCCACGGTGTGGGCAAAGGTCATCTGGAGGCACCTCTTGCTCCCATACTAGTTCGTTTATGTAGGAAGTCAGTCCTGTCCATCCTATGTGCGCTAAAACAACCGGCAGAGATACGCTTAGTATGAAAGTGCAATCATTCCGTTGTTACCAAGACACCTGAGCGAGACAAGGCCTTGAATCTCTCCGAAATCACAGCACTCAATGACCGCTTCGCCATCCCTGGTATCGCGCAGATTGTTGCCGGCAGCGGCGGTCTGGGCAAGCTTCGTATCACCACGCCTGCGGCTGCGGCCGAGATTTATCTGCATGGCGCGCAGGTCACCTCCTGGCGGCCTTCCGGTGCTGAGGAAGTACTGTTTGTCAGCCGGCAATCGCGCTGGGAGGATGGGCGCGCAATTCGGGGTGGCATTCCAATCTGCTTCCCTTGGTTTCGCGGCAAGGCTGACAATCCACAGGCACCGGCCCATGGTGTTGTACGCACGAAAGCCTGGCAGCTCGACGCGTTGACAGAAGACAGCGACACGGTGATCGTCACGCTCTCGACGACGAGCGATGAGATGAGCCGGCGCTGGTGGCCGCACGAATTTCACATTGCCCACCGTATTACCGTGGGTGCTGACCTGAAGCTTGAACTGATCGTGTCCAATACCAGCGAGCAAGAGGATGCTGAACCGATGCGTTTTGAAGAGGCTCTGCACACCTATCATGCGGTAGGCGACGCAGCGAGGGTGCGTGTCTCGGGTCTGGACCAGGTAGCCTACCTCGACAACATGGACGCGAACCGCGACAAGATGCAGCTGGGCGACGTAACTTACCGCCACGCGACCGACAGCGCTTATCTTGATACCGCAAGTACGGTCGAGCTGATCGACCCTGGTCTGCGCCGGCGCATCCGGACCGCCAAGCACAACTCGCTTACTACAGTAGTGTGGAACCCCTGGGAGGAAGGTGCTGCCTCGCTGGCTGATCTTGCCGATTCGGAGTGGCAACAGATGGCCTGCGTTGAGGCGAGCAACATCATGGACTACGCGGTCGTGCTCGCTCCGGGCAAGCAGCACACCATGACGGCTATCGTTTCGCTTGAATCTTACCGGGAGTCAGCCGCGCAAGTATGAAGCAAGATTAACTCTCGATGCTTACGATAATCGCTCTCCCTCTTCGCCCTTGCTGCCAGTAAAGCCAATTATTCACACGATTCGCTTGTCCGAACATACATAGGCCGGATAAGAGCGTATGCTCAGCATAGTTCAGTTATATCGGTCCGCTATCAGTCCACACGCAATTCTCCCCGCCCGTCCGGCGGCCATCCCTTGCGAATATCTTGTCAGGGATGGCCATGAATTACGCGCCCATCAATCTTCTCCTATCCTTGCTACCCCTTGAGCAACGGTCGATGCTCATGCGGTCGCTCGAGCCGGTTGCCCTGCCTTTGCGCGCTGTGCTCTTTGAGCCCGAGCGTGCACCTTACCACGTCCACTTTATTACAAGTGGATTGGCTTCTATCGTCACTTACATGAAAGAAGGCGAAGCTGCTGAAGTAGGTCTGATTGGGCGTGAGGGCTTGCCGGAAGCACTGCATCTACTGGGACCGGCGCTGATCCAGACAAATTGCTTTATGCAGATCGCAGGCACGGGTTTGCGCATGCGATTTAAGGATTTTGAACAGCTTTTTCAGCGCGATAAGGCAGTACGCCGGCCCGTGCTTCGCTATGTGCAGTTTCAGAACCTCGTGCTGAGCCAGATTGCCGCCTGCAACCGCCTGCATGAGGTAGAAGAGCGGTTGGCACGGTGGCTGCTCATGGTCTCGGATCGGATCGGCGACTCCGAGTTGCGGCTCACTCAGGAGTTTTTGTCGCAGATGCTTGGCGCACGTCGCTCGACGGTGACGCTGGTCGCGGGAACATTGCAACGTAGCGGCCTGATCGAATACAGTCGCGGCCATGTGCAAATACTGGACCGGGCCAAGCTGGAGAGTGCGGCATGCGAGTGCTACCGGATTACACAGGATGCGCTGAACCGCGTCGTGCAGCCGGCTCTATACTCGCTGTGAATGCCGTTGAACACAGCAAGGAGAACTGGTCTTATGCACGGCGATCGTGAAAGGATGCAGAGTCATACTGCCCTAAGCCGGTTACCAGCATGCTGACTTGGTAAGCACAAGCGGGTGAATCCAACTAGTCAAGTTTGGAACCGCCAGTTATTTGTGCTGCTGTCAAGAAATTTTTATTTGGTCCAAGTGAGGGAAGTTGTGCCGCCCTGCCTTGCTCCGTACTCTCACCAATACTCATTAACCTTTGTAACAGTGAGTCTACCTTGTGTGCGTCGGTGGATCGGCTGCGCCAGTTGAACGAAGACATAACTTCGGCGCCTGCTTGCCTGACCTCTGCTGCTCGTGTAGTCTGCGCTGTCTTGGAAGCCTGAGACTTGCGCACTTCCTCGGCTGAGACCACAACGGGGCCTGCGGGCACCGGGCCACGTAACGCCGTGTCAGACAAGATAAGACGCTTTCGCCTGCTGGCGCCCTGTTCATTTCCAGCTACACGCGCACGCCGGGTCTTGGTGGGCGT
>CAXTMM010000002.1:5182-58153 GCA_964245415.1 uncultured Acidobacteriaceae bacterium
CGTCAGGAGCGATGACGACCGGGTTGACTGCGGCAGGCTTACTTGCTTGCCTGTGTGCAACCTTGTCAGTCGCAAGTTGCGCTTGAGCGGCTGTGACTGTTTCAAAGGCGTGAAGAATGACGGTGGACGAGGAGCTAAGCGCGAGAAGGTCCCTAGCTTTTTGCAGACGCTCGATTTCCGCGTTGAGGTGAGGAAGAAGGTGTGCCAGTTGCATTTTCTTTTATTCTAACTCGCTCCATTGGTGCTTGGACGCTTGAGCAAGTAAATTCCGAGTTCGCTAAAAGAAAACCAGGGGTAAATGTGCACCTTGATGCAAAATCTCGTCCACCGCCGATTCGCGTCTGCTTGATATGCGTCTCCGGTTTGATGCGACTCTTACCTGCGATATGTTCTTTACACCTGAGGTGTAAGGATAGTTAGAGCACGCATATTGTCCGGATCGCAACTCCAGCACGGAGACTCACTTGTGCAAGCGCGCTTTATAGCAACTGTGGGGCTTCTATCCTATGAAGGGAAGGCCGTGGATCGTTCTCTCGGCCAATCAAACCCATCACCCAGTCAGTACGCTTCCCTTTCAACTTGGCTGCAAATGCGCCGCCGCGGTAGCTGGATTCACTTGAATCTCCCGCTGCCGCGAAGACGCACCTGGCGATCGAGGCTGTGCCGCCACGCTATCGTTCGACTTACTTTTCGTATATCTGAGGCACTAATTATGCCGCTGGCTGCAACGCGTATTAATGGGCGGAGATGCCGGACGACACTGGCGTGACAGGGGTTTGAAGATCACGGCAAGCTGCCTTGCGCGAATGGTGAGCGGGCTTGCAAGGTGGTCTTGTCGCGCGGCAAGACCGAGGACCTGGCTACGATGTACGAGGCGTGGCTGGGAGGCGACCCGAGAGTTGAGCCTATGCTGAAGCGGCGTAGACTTGAGCCGCATCAGAAGTAAGTGCTATCGCGGCTCAAGAACCATGCGAATGGGCTGCTTGGGCCGCAAGGTAATCTTTGGCTGAACCTCGATCTTCTGCCCGGGCACAAGTCGTAAACGCCAGCACTGGCCGATCGTCGCGGTCAGCAGAATAGCCTCCATCCACGCGAACGACTCGCCGATACACTGGCGATTGCCGCCGCCGAAGGGAAAGTAGGCGAACTTATCCCGCGCCGCCTTCCGCTCGGGCGTAAAGCGCTCCGGGTCGAAGCGGAGTGGATCCGGGAAGTGCTCTGGCGTGCGCTGCATAATGTACTGGCTGAAAAAAAAGTAAGTGCCGGTGGGGAAACGATATGGTCCTATCTCGATAGGAGCGGTCGACTGCCGGCCCATTGCCCACGCCGGCGGGTAGAGGCGCATCGATTCTGACAGAACCATTTCGGTGTATCGCAGCGCCGGCAGATCCGCGAGCGTGGGCAGGCGAGCTTCGGGGCCGTGTCCCAGCACCTCGTCCAATTCGGCGTGCAGCTTCGCCTCGGCATCGGGATTTTGCGCCAGCAGCAGCCAGGTCCAGGCGAGCGCGTTCGCAACTGTCTCATAGCCGGCCAGAAAGATAGTCGTGACTTCATCGCGCACCTGTTCGTCGGTCAGCTTGCTGTCATCACGCTCTTCATCGCGTGAGGCGAGCAGCATGGAAAGCAGGTCACCGCGATCCTCCCCGAGTGCGCGGCGTTGCTCGATCATGCGATGTACGACTGCATCGAGCCGCCGCCGGGCACGCTTGAAGCGCATGAGTCCAGGGATAGGTAAGTGCAGCAGCGCCTCGGCCCTGGGGAGCGCGATCAGAAAGTTATACAGATCCATGATCGCGTTGACTTCCGTGTTGATCGACTGCACCTCTTCGGTCACGTCGGTGTCGAAGATTGTGCGGGCTACCACCTGCAGCGCCAGGCGCATCATCTCGCTTGCCGCGTCAACCTCAGCGCCGGCGCGCCACTCTGCGCGCATGGTGGCAGCTCGGTCCACCATCATCGAGCCGTAAGCCTGAATGCGCTGCCGATGAAAGGCTGGCGCAGCAATGCGGCGCTGGCGCATGTGCGTCTCGCCTTCGCTCGTGATCAGCCCTTCGCCAAGCAGAATCTTCATGCGGCGCTGGGTGCGCTCCTTGATGAAGTGCTGCGCCTGGTTGATGAGCACTTCGCGGATGTACTCGGGCTCATTGAGAAAGACGATGTGGTTGTGCAGCAGGCGATAGTGCACAATATTGCCGTAGGTCGCCTGCAGGTACTCAAAGAGCACGATCGGATTGCTGACACGGAAAAATCGGCTAAAGAGATAGAAAGGAAGATTGCGCTGCAGGCCGGGCGGGTAGCGAAATGCGCCACGCTCAATTACCGTGAGGGTGGGCGCGCCTTTGGTGCGGGACTCGGGCTCTGCGACAGGTATTGCCATGGGGTGCAGCTTTCAGGCGCCGCGATGGTGTTGCAGCCGCGCCTCTACTGTTTGTACGACAGTGGCGTGAATTTGCTCAATCGAAGCATCACCATCGATTGTAACGACACGCAAAGGCTCGCGTGCGGCGATGGTCCGATACTGCGTGAGCACTCGCTCGTAGAAACTCTCGTTCTCGCGCTCGAAGCGGCTCTCGTCTTTTCCTTGTTGACGCAGGCTGCGCTCGTTGCGGCGGCGTGCGCGCCCGAGCGAGGCGTCGAGACTGGGAAGCAGCAGCAGGGTGAGATCAGGCTGAAGCCCTCCGCAGATTGCTTGGTGCAGGGCCAGCACCAGCGCTGTTCCCAGCTCTCGGCCGCCGCCTTGGTAAGCCTCGGTTGAGTCGGTAAAGCGGTCGCATAGCACGATCTCGCCGCGTGCGAGCGCCGCTTGGATGATCTCTGCAATGGCTTGCGCGCGGTCGGCGAACATAAGCGCCATCTCGGCGCGCGCGGCAATTGCCTCGCCTTTCGAGTCAAGCAGCAGGGAGCGGATGCGGTCGCCCAGACGCGTGCCGCCTGGCTGGCGCGTGAGCGTCAGACGTTCGCCGCGGCTCTCGAGGGTGGCAGCCAGCTTGAGCAGCTGCGTGGTTTTGCCCGAGCCATCCAACCCTTCAAAGGTGATGAAAAAGCCGCGATGCATGGCGCCGAGTGTAGCAGGTTGACGAAGCAGGAGCAGAACCGTTCTCCGGTACACTGGACTTTCTTGATGCGTACGAGTACTTCCGGAGGGTCCCTGTACTTGCAAATCCGAAATCTGCTTCCATCGCTGCTCGCCCTACTTTCGCAGATTGCCTTGGCGCAGTCAGCGCCGCTCACGATCGCCGTTGATCTGACCGACGCGCCGCGCAAGATCGTGCATGCGGAACTCACCATCCCGGTCGCGGCCGGCCCGGCGACACTGCTTTACCCCAAGTGGATTCCGGGCGAGCACACGCCCAGCGGACCCATCGATAATCTTGCTGGTCTTGTGATCACGGCCGATGGGCAGACGCTCGCCTGGCAGCGCGACAGCGTGAACATGTTTGCGTTTCACGTTATGGTTCCACAGGGTGCTTCAACGCTGAACGTCAAGTGTGACTTCCTTACGACCGCCGCCGCGGCAGGCTTTTCGGCAGGTGCGTCGACCAGCGCTAATCTGGCCATGCTGAGCTGGAATTCGGTTATCCTTTATCCCGAGGGTAAGTCGCCACCTGATATTCAGATCACGCCTTCGGTCAAGCTTCCATTCGACTGGCAGTTTGGCACAGCGCTCACGCAGACGACAGCGCCGGTGCTTGTTTCGGGTAAGAAGTCAGTGGCCTTCGCTCCAGTCTCGCTCGAACAGTTAGTGGACTCACCCCTGCTCGCGGGTAAGTACTTCAAGGAGTTTCCTCTGGCTCCTGAAGTTAGCCCGAAGCACTATCTTGATCTTGCCGCGGATGGGCCGGAAGATTTGAAGCTCAAGGCGGAAGCGCTGGCTGCGTTTGGTAACTTGGTACATGAAACGGGAGCTCTCTATCAGTCGCGCCACTTTGCGAGTTACCACTTACTGGTGACGCTCAGCGACCAGGTCGCGCATTTCGGCTTGGAGCATCACCAGTCGAGCGACGATCGCGTGCCGGAAAAGACCTTTCTGGATGACAACCTGGCTTACGTCGAGGCTGACCTGCTGCCGCATGAGTTTAGCCACTCGTGGAATGGCAAGTATCGCCGGCCTGCGGGGCTTGCGACTGGTAACTACGAAGATCCGATGAAGGGTGATCTGCTGTGGGTCTACGAAGGACTTACGCAGTATCTGGGCGATGTGCTCGCGGCGCGCAGCGGTATCGAGACGACGGAACAGTATCGCAATTACCTGGCTGTAAGTGCCGCCGGCTTGGATGCGCGACCGGGACGCACGTGGCGCGACTTGCAGGATACTGCGACCGCGGCGCAGATACTCTACTCGACCAGCGGACAGTGGGATAATTGGCGGCGCAGTGTGGATTATTATGCGGAAGGCGAGTTGATCTGGCTTGATGTCGATACGACGATCCGCAAGCAAACGGGCAACAAGAAGTCGATGAATGATTTTTGTGCGCGCTTTTACGGGCTGGGCGGCAATACCCTACCCAAGGTTGTGCCTTATACCTTTGAGGATGTTGTGGCTAACTTGAATGCGGTCGCGCCGTATGACTGGGCCGGCTTCCTTAAAGAGCGTCTTACCTCAAAAGCGCCGCACGCACCGCTCGGTGGGATTGAGGCAGGCGGGTACAGGCTTGTGTATTCAGACCAGGACAATCCTTTTCTTGACGCCTACGATGCTGCGTATGGTGGTACAGTCCAGTGGTGGACGCTGGGCTTGAAGGTGACAAGCGACGGGCGCATCGAGGATGTTCTGGTCGGCTCTCCTGCGGATAAGGCGGGGCTTGGCCCGGCGATGACGATTGTGGCGGTGAATGGGCGGCAGTACACGGGCGCACTGCTCAGCGATGCGATTGTCGATGCTAAGGGGAGCAGCACGCCGATCGAACTTATCGTGGCGAATACCGGGTATTACAAGATTGCGAAGCTTGATTATCACGGTGGACTGAAGTATCCGCACCTGGAGCGGGTTGAAGGTACGCCGGATCGCCTGGATGAGGTTCTTGCACCGATGGTGCCGGTCAAGAAGTAAGTCGTTCTAGATCGATTAACTCGAGTTCAAGGCCGCCGTATTCAGGGTGCTCGTTCTCGCGTAACTTGTAGGCGATTGCCACGCGGTCGCCCGGTTTGAGAGCCATGGCGCGAACGCGATCGCCCCAGCGCCAGGCGAGCGCAGCGTATGCAGCCATGCCCGCGGTCAACTGCAGACGCACATGCTCTTCCTTGATATAGCGCGGTTCAGCGGCGATCCTGGCGCCCCGCGTGACAAAGATGGGTTCGCCGTTGCCGATCCCGGTCGGCTCAAGCAGGCGCAATTGGCGAAAGAGTGCTGGCGTAATGCGGTCGAGCGCAAGCTCGGCGTCGCAGACTATCGCGCGGCCCAGCAACTCATCGCTCAGATGAGCAAGGGAGTAAGTGGCCATGGCTGCGCGCAAGTCCGGCACACGGCCCGACGGAAGCGAAAAGCCAACTGCGTGCGCGTGGCCGCCAAAGCGGGTGAACAGGTCAGCGCAACTTTCGAGCGCTGAAAGCAGGTGAAAGCCGACGATCGAGCGGCCCGAACCATACGCCTCTCCTGCTTCGTGCGCGATTACCAGCGTCGGCTTGCCGGTCAGATCGACGACGCGCGAAGCCAGGATGCCGATCACGCCGCGATGCCAATCCTCTCCATCGATCACAATGCAGCGCGCCGAGGCAAGCTCCGGCTCTTCCAATCTTCGTGTCACAGCAGCCAGCATCTTTAGCTCGGTGGCACGACGCTCCGCATTCAAGCGGTTGAGCTTCTCGGCTAGCTCCTGTGCGCGTTGCGGCTGCCTGGTAGTGAAAAGCTCGATCACATCGGAGGCAACATCCATGCGTCCGGCAGCGTTGATGCGTGGTGCCAGGCGAAAGCCGAGATCGGTTGCAGACAGCCTGCGCCTGGATGGGTCAAGCTGAGCCACGCTCATCAGAGCGCGCAGGCCCGGGTTGACGGGCTGGCGCAGCGCTTCCATGCCGAGCGCGACGATGGCGCGATTCTCGCCTAACAGGGGCACAGCATCGGCAACGGTCGCAATCGCGAGCATCTTCAAGAACGAGGGCAGCAGGCGTGTGCGGAGGCGGTTCAGTTTGCCGGCCGGATTAGCCGAGCCGAGAGCGTCTGCCTCAAGCAGCGCGTAGGCCAGCTTGAAGGCCACGCCGGCCCCGCAGAGCGCTTTCGACGCGTAACCACACCCCTGCTGATTCGGGTTGAGAATTGCGAACGCACGCGGCAGAGCGGTGCTCTCAGGCAGATGGTGGTCCGTCACAATCAGGTCAAGCCCGAGCGCCTCTGCCGCTTCGGCTGCCGCAAAGGCGCGAATCCCTGTGTCAACGCTAATGACCAGGCGCACGCCCTCTGCATGCGCACGCTCAAGCACCTCGCGCTGCATGCCGTAGCCCTCGCGGAGGCGGTGCGGCACGTGGTAGCGAGCCTCGCCGCCGAGCATTTCAATTGCAGTCTTCAGCAGGACGACAGCGGTGGTGCCGTCGACATCGTAGTCGCCGTAGATCAGGACTGGCTGGTTGCCGTCGATAGCGGCGCGCACGCGTGTAACGGCCTGCACCATACCGTGCATGCTTGCACCCGGGTGCAGATGGTCAAATGAGGGATGCAGAAAACAGCCTGCTTCTTCCGCGGAGCGAACGCCGCGCAGCAGCAGCAGTGTCGCAAGAATTTCAGGCAGCCGGGCCTCGCGGGCCAACTCAGCTACCTGCATGGGTTCCGGCTGCGGCAGAATCCACCGACGCGGATAGGAGGGGCTGCTCACGCGCCGCCGCTATTCCTCTTCTTCTCCGTCTTCTTCAAAGACGACGTCGTCGATGTTAAATTCTTCAATTGCCTCGAGCAGCTGCTCGTAGCGCTCATACCACTCGGTCGCGGTCTCATGCAGAAAGGCGACGCCCTGGTGCACAAAGCCGAGCTGCAGAAAGCCGACCTTGCCCACGTGGTCACGCAGGTACTGAGCTTCTTCAAACTCCGGCGCCTCTTCGTCGGGGAAGTTCTGCTCGCGCAGTTTCTCGAGCAGCAGGTCAATCTCTTCTGCGTCGAGAGTAACATCGCTCAGAGTAAGGAACGGCGCTCCCGCGGCCTTCGCCGTCTCGACCAGATCTTTCCAGCTGTCAGCGTTCTTGTCGTCTTCCCACAACACGGAGGGCACAGCCTCATCCACGTATCCAGGAACCCGGCGCATCCCGTGACCTTCAATGAAAGCCACCATGTCATCTTTAAGCGAAACTAAATTCGTGTTGGTAACCATATTCTCTCCATTTTCGCAGACACGGCCCCACGTACGATAGGGAAGACTCGGGATTGTTCTTTCGGGCCAAGGGGTGAGTGTCGATGCAGTTTGAGCACCATGTGTTTGTTTGTACTAATGCCCGGGAGCCCGGCAGTGCTCGACCTTCGTGCACCATCGATGGCAAGGGTGAGCTGCAAGGGCTGCTCAAGGATAGGGCGCGTGCGGCCGGGCTGGGTTCGCGGGTGCGCATCAATAAGGCTGGCTGTCTGGACCAGTGCGAGCATGGGCCAGTCGTCGTTGTCTACCCGGAGGTGGTCTGGTACGGCTTTGTCACGCCGGGCGATGTGGACCAGATCGTGAGCGAGCACCTGGTGGGCAGGCGGCCGGTCGAGCGGCTGCGGCTGGCCGATTCGTGCCTCAATACAGCTGCGTGTCCGCATCGCGAACTGCCGTCGCCGCGGCCGCAAGCCTAGTCTTTCGGCGGACGTGGGAGCTTTCAGGAGCCGGCTTGGCCCGTCATCGTGGCCCAAGTCGATGTGCTATATTCTGACCAACATCGATGATTTTTTCACGCGAGTACGTCGGCTATCTGGGCCGCAAAACAGTGCAACAGCTCGTTGACGCTAAGCTGATCGAAACAGCGCACTTCAAACTCGTTGAGGAGCGTGTCTCCCAGGCTCTTATCGAGGAGCTGTCGCTGGAAGACCAGATCAACGATGAGGTCCGCGTGATCCTGGATGCGATCCAGGACGAGATGCGCAAGGGCGGCGCCGAGTACGGCGAGATGTTCAAGAAGGTAAAGCAGCAGCTGGTACGCAAGTACAAGGCGGTGCTGTGAGGATTACCCCGGACAAGTTGAACAAATTGGCCCACGCGGTCGCCGATACCTTGGCTGAGATAGACCAGTGTACGTTCCTTGAGGATCGGGATACGATCCGGAGAGCCGCGCGGCAGGCGCTCGAGCACCTGCTGCTGGAAGAGATGAAGATCGATCAGGCGGCGCGGTTAAAAATTACTTCGCAGCGCAAGATCATCATGGAAGGCACTCAGGAGTGGAATATTCTGTACCGCAAGTACTACAACGATGAGGTTCGGCGGCTGGGCATATAGGACGCCTCGCGCTTGTCAGAGAGTCACACTGGCGGTCGGAGTGTGGCTTTTCTTGTCCAGGGCAAAGGGCAGGCTGCAGCTAGACTCGGTACGTATCCGGCCTCCAGTTCACGATGGCTTGCTTGATCTGCTTGGGCGTCAGCTGCTCGGCGAGCGCGCGGTCTGCCAGTGGACCTAATTCAGCATACGGGGCGAAACGAAGGGCGACCAACTGCTTGATGGTTAACTCGTCCATGCGTGCAAGCGTTGCCGGCGAGGCTACTGCAGCGATGCGAATGCGTTCTTCCATGCGGATGACGCGATCCTGCACTCGTAGCGCGTAGATGCGCATCAGCATGGCCAGCGAGAGCAAGACAAGAGCCACCAAAATATTCCAGAGATCCAGCAGATCTCTGTGCCGAAACGCTACATAGCCGCGCACGCCTACGTTGATCAGCAGGATAGGCACGATAAAGAAGTGAAAAGGCGGATCGAGGCGCCCGTGGTTCGCGTACGTCTGCGGCTTACTCAAGCTTTAAGCCTTCCTTGTGACCCATCAAAACTTCCAGCGCCAGCATACCTTTGCGCGCCTTGAGTGTCTTCAAAGTAAGGTTGGGCTACTGCGCGCTGGTGCTAGCATCGCCGTAGCTGGCCAACACACGTCCATCAGCCTTGCTGAGCAGCAGCATCGCGCCGCGCTGGCCCCCGAGTGTGAAGTGGATGTGCGCCTTGGTCGTGGCATCGCGCAGGTCAACTGATTGCGCGTCCAGAGACTCGTTTGAAAAGCTGTAGAGTACCGCATCCTCGAGCACGGTAGGAAAAGCCAGCACGCCGGGTGAAAGTGGAGCTAGCTCTTTAAACGCTGGCGCGACACTGGCTTGGGCCAGCGCGTAGCGGTAGAGCGCGGCGGACGGTTCGTAGCCTTCCGCCATCTCGACCGGGTCGGCTGCCCAGAGGATGCGTCCTTTGCCGTGGATCGCGGTCTCAAGCGACTTGCCGCTTGAGAATCGCAGGACCTCATACGGTGCGACCTGGGCCGTGCCGCTCAGGCTCACCTTGATCGGCACCTGGCCCCCAAGCTGCAGCAGAGACTCGCGCGTGGACATGGGCAGAACCTGCGCGGTAAGCCCGAGCGGTGCCAGGCGGTTGACCGAGTGCCAGTGCTCATCCCGCCCGACTGGTCCCGAGATTAGCAACGTTCCGCCGGCCTCAGCGTAGGCCAGCAACTGCTGCCAGGCCTGGCTCGTAAGCGCCTGCGGTGCCGGGACGATGACCAGTTTCGGCGTGCCCAGCTCCGCGATCCGGTTTTCGGCCAGCATGCGCGTGGGGGTGTGATTGTAGTAGGCCAGTGCGCGCAGGGCGTGCTTTTGCACCTCGACCGCCATGGCGTTCTGGTTCGAGTACTGGAGAGCCTGGCTCGTGACCAGAACCACCTCGGGCGGCGCAACCCGGGTAAAGCTGCCCGGGCTCTGCGCGGCGAAGTGCGCGAATCCTGACAGCACCTCGGCTTCCGGCTTCTCGGTCCCGTCCGGCCGCACTGCCCCGATCGGGATCTCGTTGTCGTTCGCCATGTAGCTGTTCACATTCCAAACCCACTCGAGAGCGCCTGCACCCTGGGCAAAAGACATAGCCAGCTTTCGTTCCAGCTGCCAGCCTTCGATCTGCGGTGAGAAGCGAAGGCTGTCATCCTCCCACAGCCGGCGCTGTTCGCCTGTTTCCTGGATCAGCACGGGCTTGCCTGGAAACTTGGCTGCGAGCGTTGCCCACAGCGCACCGTCGAAGTCCCACCAGGTATGGTCGGCGGTAAAGTCGACCAACTGCGAGTAGAAGGCCGGTGAAAGTCGCGAGCCGACGCCCTGCTCCTCCTGGCCGACCGTAATCAGCTGCTTTGATCCTGTCGTTCGGATCTGGTCTCGAATACGCTCCACCCAGTCCGCGAAGATCGCTTGCGTGAACAGGTAGTAGTCGTAGATCTTCAACGGGTTGTAGCCGGAGCGCACTGAGTCTGGTCCCGCGAAGGCGCCGGCCTTCGGCAGCGCAAATGGGTCTTGGGCCGCGAACTCGGGCGGGTTGGTCATGGGCGCGTGCTGCAGATCGCGGCCGACCCCGAACGAGGGCTCGTCCCAGGCCGAGAGCAGCGCATCTTTGTCGGGGTACCGCGCGGCTAGCCACTTGCGCCAAGCCGACTCTTCCCAGGCGTCATAATCCGGCTCGGTCTTCCAGTGGTTGCGGTTGGCGCTTGGTTCGTTGATCAGGTCCCAGGCGAGGAAGGGAACATCGTGAAAGCGCTCGGCGATGGAGTGGATGTAAAGCGCCTGCTGGCGGAAGTCGACTGGATCGAGGTAAGCGTTCTCGCCTTCGCCCAAATTGTCAGCCACAAATGCCAGCAGATTGAACTGGACCGGCAGCCCGTTGTGGCGGGCGCACATCAGGAAAGCTTCCACCGTGCGCAGCGCGTCTTCGCTCATCTCGCCGTTCGGTTCGAGCTCGGGCATCCAGGCGGACCAGATGCCGCTGCGTATCATGTTGAGTCCGGCTCCGCGAATCTGCGCCATGTCCTGATCCCACACGTACGCGTTGGGGCGCATCAGGTATAGCCGCTGCACGTCGCTCGCCATCAGCGTCGTGCCGACCACCGGCAGCGGCTTGCCATCAAGCGTGAAGTAGTCTGAGCTAACCCCCAGGTTCGGGCCGGAAAGCAGGTAGGCCCGGTCGCGAAGCCAGAAGCCGGAGCGGTAGGTGGTCAGGGGCTTACCATTACGGATCAGCGTAGCCTCTATCGTATGCAGGCCGCGCCCGGTAGCCGCGGATGCGGGTAGCGTGAGAGTTTGAGCCGGGTCTGCCGGCACGGTCAGTTCGACCGGCGTCCCACCTTGTTCGGCGGATACGCGCAGGTGCAGCCCGGTGCCCGTGGGAAGGGGAGCAAGGGGATCTGTCATTCTAAACTGGAGCTCGAGCGGCTCGCCCGGTAGAAAGAGAGGCACTCGTGGCCGCAGGGTAAAGCGGTCCTCGCGACGCACAGCGAGTGCGGCCAGCTGGATGAGCAGTTCGGGCTGGGAGAAGAAGCTGCTATCGAGCTCGCAGGCTACCAGGATCCAGCGGCCGCCGGTGAACCGGTGCTGCAGGTGGTTGAGCTCTATCACCGGAGCTGCCTGCTTGTGCCCCGCGCTTACCCCCCATGCAAGCGTCGTCAAGTCGGCATCTTCGGTGCCGGTCGAACCATCTTCCTTGTACATGGGAATCACAGAAAGGCGCAGCACGGGACTGAAGGCGCGCTTCCATGCAAATGCCGGTAGAGCAGGCTGCACGTCAGGATTCGGCGTAAAGCGCAGGCTGCCCTTTACATCAGCCTGCGACGGAGGCGTTTCCTGGTAGTCATGGATGAAGAGCTCGAGCGATGCTGCTACGCTTGGCGGGCGCAACTGCCAGCCTGTGCCAGTCCGGTAGCCGGCGCGGGTAAATGGCTTGCCGCCCAACACCAGCAGGTCGCCGCCGCGGTCCAGGTATTCAAGGATTGGCCGCCATGCTTGCTCAGGGTAAGCAGAGCCATACGGCATAACCAGCAGATCGCCTTGTCCACGTGCTGCAAGCGAGGAGCCCAACTCGTCGGCGCCGGCGAACCGCGCACCACCAAACGCCGCTCTGAGCGCCGGCTCTACAGGTAGGGCTGAGTCGGCGGCAGGGAAGTCAGGCTCGTCAAAGACGATCGTCTGGCTGGTAGCTTTGAAATCTGCGGCAGCGCCTGCCCGGGCGGGGAGCAGCAGGAGAGAGGCAAGCAGGGTCAGCACGCACACGCTGCTGCGCAGGAAAAGGAACATCGGCATTTTCGCTCCAGCGTGAGCTTAGCAGAGCGGCCGGTACGCTATCGTGCTCCCGGTCCGTTGGTGATCACTGCCTCAGGCCTTTGAACTGTTCAAGGACGGGAGTCGCTAGTCGCCGTTGCCGGCAGCGGCGTTTTGCTGTTCCATCCGCTCGTAACGCTTGCGGAAGAGCTTGTGAGCGATATCGGGCCAGAACTCGATCAGCTCTGAGCCGATCGTACCCTCAGCCGTCACCGTGACTGCTCCAGTTACTGTCTTGCCCAGGCCCCGATCGGCCGCGGGATAGTAGAGGTTCGAAATGCCCCCGGAAATAAAGTTGCCCAGAACGTTGGCGTAGTTCGGACCCGATTTGCCGTTGTCCCTCCGGGTCCAGAGCGCAGTTCCTGCCGAGTAAAGGGCGCGATGGATAGACGAGTAGCTGTTGCCTTCGCGGTAGTAGCGAGGGTCTTCCCTGAAGGCTATAGTCAGCACCGCATTGCCCCAAAAGTTGCCGTCAAAGGTGTCCGCGTAGGAGGCGCCAAAGCGTTTGAAGTAGCCTTCTGCGCCCTGGTGAAAGCCAGGGTTGCTGTCCTTGGCCTGGCCGATGCCGGCGACGATCGCATCGAGCGAGAAGATGAACGGATCGGTGGAGCTTTTCCACATCAGGTGGAACTTCTCTTTGGGCGTAAGGGGTTGGAGCGCTCCACCGCCGTTGACTGCCTGAAACTCAGGCATGATGCCCAGGATGCGCTGGTGCTCGGCTCTTTTCAGATTGTAACTGCTGCCAGACGTATTTGTAGGCGTCTGTGAGCTGTCTGGCGCCGTAGGCTGAGGCAGATTCGCAGACGGCGCAGGAGTTTGTGCGGCTGGTTGTTCCTGATAAAACGTGCTGGGCGCGTCTGGCAGGGCTGCGACTCTCGGGTCGGGGGTCAAAGGTAGTTCCGCCCGGGCAGCGAGCGGTAAGGTTGCCGAACTCGCGCTCAGCAGAGCAAGACCGGCGGCGCGACCCAACCATGGGCTAAACAGCATCGTTAAAGGTGCTCCTTTGTGGCTTTTCAAGACACGCTTATCGCGCCGGGCCATTCCACAGGCTGTGTTCGCAAGATAAAACGCGCCGAGGTCAACCGCGAGTACCTATACCAGCATAAAGCTTAGAGGCCAACTTCCTACCAAACGGTACAAGAACATGGCACACATCGCGCATCCAACAAAATGGCAGGGTACAATAGTGCTAACCCCGCACATGAAAAGCTTGCCTAACGTATGTGAGACGTGGATTTAGCTTTGCAAGACGCACGTGTACTCACGAAGGGATTTCGTGTAAGACGTAGCCCCCGGGCTGTACTCATGAACTTCGGGATGGCGCCGATAGCTCAAGAATGTAGCTACTCGCGCGAACCAGAAGCTTCCACCAGTACCAGGGCTTGATTTGCACTCAATGTGTATCAGCCAGATCAGTCGCGATCGACAGGAAGTTTCATCGACCGAACGGTAAGCAAACTTTAGGGAGACCGCATGACCAAGCAACGGGTACACGCAGGCACAGGACGCTTCCAGCGCATTCTCGGAGTGGACTTTTTCTGTGGGACCGCGCGGCAGACGATTGATCGGATGAAGCATGGCGGCCTTCTTGTTGTGCCAGCGGCGCCAGCGCTTAAGGATCTACCTGAGAACGTGGATTATCGCGAGGCGCTCCTCAACGCCGATCTGGCGATTACCGATAGCGCGTTTATGGTGCTTATCTGGAACTTTATGAGCCCCGATCGGATTCCAAGGGTCTCCGGCCTGGAGTACCTGAAAGAATTGCTGCTGGAGTCTGAACTGCGCGAGCCCGGCAACACGTTATGGATCATGGCGAGTCCAAAGAGCGCAAAAACAAACCTGAACTGGTTAAAGGCGCAAGGAGTTCTGATCCGCCCTGAAGATATCTATATGGCACCGCTATATACGGGTGAAATATCAGACGAGGCGCTGCTTGCCAAGATGCGGGCGCACCGCTATAAGCACGTGATTGTCACGGTAGGCGGTGGCACTCAGGAGCGGCTTGGCCTCTACATGAAGCGGAATCTTCACTACCTGCCGGGAATCCACTGCATCGGCGCTGCTATTGCGTTCCTGAGCGGCGATCAGGTTCTTATTCCTACCTGGGCGGACAAGACTGGCATGGGTTGGCTGCTGCGCTGCCTTTCCAAGCCAACATCGTATGTGCCCCGATACTGGTCAGCACGCAAGCTTGTGTGGCTCATGCTGAAGTACAAGTCGGAGTTGCCACCCCTGATTGCTGCTGAAGCTATTAAAATTTCCGAAGCGGCTTGATTACCTACGTGAAATAAGCAGGGTGCCTATTTGCACCCTGCGTGTGACATTGATGGCAGCTACGTTTGAGGCGGACGGCGAATCGAACTAAAGGATTAAACGGGGTCTTTATCCACGAGGACTGGCGGATGTTCTTTGTCAAAGCTTTCTGCAGCAGCCGATTTCTCCTCTGCGTCGTACTTAGCTCCGCGGGCTCGATCGATAAGCGCGTTGCCAGCATCCTTCACGTTGCCCCAAGCGTCCCGTGCGGCTCCCTTGAGCTGGTCTTCACGCCCGGCATCTTTTAAGTTGGGATCACCGACCAACGCGCCCGCAGCTTCCTCAATCCTTCCGCCTATTTTTTGCAAACTCCCTTTGATGTTGTCTTCATTCATGGCCTTGCTCCTCTCTGAGGTGCTCCATGATGAGATTGCGGCGTCACCTGCACAGTTGCTTACCGGCGTTCGAGGGTACAGATTGTTCCGAAATGGAACAGCCTTCGCAAGGTCGCGTGGGAGCACGCGTAGTGTCGAGACTGCGCCTAAGTCGCGGAACAACTCACGTCCGGCAGCTCGGTGTAGGCAGCTACCGCTCTCTTGTTTGTTCCAGTGGTAGGTTGGGAGCATGAGAGTAGCGAGGGTGCTCTTTCTTGTAGCGAGCCTGATTTTGCTTGAGCAGGCTGCCATGTGGGTGTTGTGGCGTGCAGAACCTTCTGAGAACACAGCTCAAAAGACCTTTGACATCATTCTCGTGCTGGGAACGCCATCATTAGCAGATGGGTCGGCCTCCCCTACGCAGCGTGAACGGGTGCTGGAAGGAATTCGTGAGTGGCGGCGAGGTGTTGCGCCGAGGATTGTGATGAGCGGCGGAGCCGCGCACAACCAGTGGGTTGAGGCGCACTCGATGGCATTGCTGGCCGAACAGCAAGGCGTGCCTTCCGTCAACATTCTCGAAGAGCCGCAATCTCAAAATACGATCCAAAACGTTTATTACGCAGTGCAGATCATGCATGCTCACGGATGGCAATCGGCGGACGTAGTAAGTTCGTGGAACCATCTGCCGCGTGTGAGCCGCATTCTTAAGCATTTCCCCATCCTATGGAGGACAGACGTAGCTCCGTGGCCCAAGGAGTCCGGCGTAGCAGTCAGATGGTGGCATGACTGGAGCGAAGCGCAATACTGCTTGAAACTGCGAATCGCCGGTTTTCCTTCATCCCGCTTTATCTCGCGCTGAGCACGAGCGTGAAAAATGATGCTTCGCGCGAGTTCGGCATTCGTGCTTGACGCGGGCGCAGGTAGCAACTCGAAATCTTGGACAAATCAACGCGCACCGGCATAGTGGAGTGTGCGCTGCTCATCTCTCTAGGTGAGATGTTACGCTGCACCAGGTACATCGCACTGTTCAGAACGCCTGCCAAATCCGATGGCCGCATCATCTTGCAAGCGGCTTGAAGCAATTACCGGAACGATTAAGATGAACACGGAAGGTACGATGAAAAAGGCTCTCATCACTGGTGTAACAGGGCAAGATGGTGCTTACCTGGCAGAGTTTCTGATCACCAGGGGCTATGAGGTCCATGGCATCAAGCGCCGCACCTCACTGATCAACACCTCCAGAATCGACCACCTATACGAAGATCCTCACTCGTCCGGTCGTAGACTCTTTCTTCACTACGGCGACATGACAGATTCGTCAAGCCTCATTCATATAGTTGAAAAGGTGCAGCCGGACGAAGTTTATAACCTGGCCGCGCAAAGCCACGTCAAGGTCTCTTTCGAGGAACCTGAGTACACTGCGAACTCAGATGCCATCGGTGTGCTTCGCATGTTAGAAGCGGTCCGCATTCTCGGACTAGAGAAGAAAACGCGCTTTTATCAGGCATCTACTTCGGAGTTATACGGTCTTGTACAGCAGACGCCACAAACAGAGCGAACCGCCTTTTATCCGCGGTCTCCCTATGCCGTGGCAAAGCTTTACGGCTACTGGATCGTCGTTAACTATCGTGAGGCCTACGGTATGTATGCCTGCAACGGCATCCTTTTTAACCATGAATCGCCCCTACGAGGAGAGACGTTCGTGACCCGGAAGGTCACGCAAGGGTTGGCGCGGATCAAGTATGGCCTGCAGGAAACATTGCATATGGGCAACATCGACTCGTTGCGCGATTGGGGACACGCACGTGACTATGTGGAAATGCAGTGGCTCATGTTGCAGCAGGAGCAACCGGAAGATTATGTCATTTCGACTGGCGAGCAACATTCCGTGAGGGAGTTCATCACGATTGCAGCAGAGATGCTGAAAATGGAACTTACCTGGCGAGGCAGCGGCAGTGAGCAGGAAGCAGTCGATGCGAGTGGAAAAGTGATTGTGCGCATCGATCCGGCATACTTTCGTCCAACCGAGGTCGAGACTCTGCTCGGAGATCCGGCAAAGGCCAGACGCCAGCTCGGATGGGAACCGCGCACGACATTCAAAGAACTTGTGCGTGAGATGGTGGAGGCTGATGCCAAGTCCGCTCAGCAGGAAGCGTTGATGCGTCAGCACGGATATCCAAGCCCCAGCACGCACGAAAGCTAAGCGCTGGATTCTTGATGACTCAGGAGAATCTTGATGCAGGTGCACGCTGCCTCACGCATCTGGCAATCACTTGCTTATTGGGCTGAGAACGCCGCTTGTTTCAGAGCAGCTTTAGGTCTGCCTGGACGTTTTCCACAACGATATAGCTCTGCAGGTAGGCAACTTCTTGGTGCGGCGCGGGTCCTTCCATTAAGCCGCGCTGATCATCTACGCGCTTTGTGTACCGGAAGCTCGCTGCAGCCGCTAAACCTATTTAGGCTTGTTGCCGTCATGCCTAAATGTGTGCCGAAGTGCAACATTTTAGACGGGATATGGAGAGCAGGCTCGATTATTTTAAGTCACACTCAATTACCCTAAATAGGGAGTTACTTTGGAAGGTATCTAAGTTGAGCATGTTCTTGGTAGCGGACGGAAATCTGTGATCTGTGTGCCCCTAAAAGCTACGCTACCTCATACATAGCACGCGAATTGGACAATGCAGGCCTGATAGATGTTCGTGGAGCTTCGAGCGTCGCAAGACGGTGTACTTTCTTCGCAATTCCATAGAAGGCGCCCAATTGCGCCTGGTAAGTATCCTTAGGTAACTGTTCTGCTGTGTTGATGAGGTTGCCGGCGCCCGTACCCTGCTGCTGTTATTCGCCGGATGTTCGATATAGTAAGTGCATCCAAACGCGTAATTTTTCCGTAAGTATTGTGTATCCGAATAATGAGAAGACTCTTACTCCAGCTGACGTTAGTCATGGCCGTAGTCTCACTTATGCCTCTCATGGCGCAAGGAACGGGCTTGCTTGCGCCCGCTAAGGATTATGTTCTTGGTCCTGGAGATGAAATCGTTCTTCATGTAGTTGATCTGGACGAGATCTCCGAGAAGCCCATCCGCATTGATCCCAGCGGGTTTATTGACTTGCCGCTCGCCGGCCGGGTCGAAGCAAGCGGCCTTACTGTCGAGCAGTTGAAGATCTCGCTCGCGGCCAAGTTGGCAAGGTACATCAGCGCTCCCCATATCTCGATCAACCTTACCGACGATCAGAGTCGCCCCGTGTCGATCATTGGGGCTGTCAACAGTCCAGGAGTGCATCAATTACAAGGGCCAAAGCGGCTTATCGAAGTTATTTCCCTTGCCGGCGGCGTGCGCTCCGATGCGGGCGCGATCGTCATCATCACCCGGCAGGCTAAGTGGGGAGCACTTCCACTCCCCTCGGTCCAAACTGACGAGACTGAAGGATTTAGCACAGCCAGAGTTTCGCTCGACAGCCTGCTAGCCGCAAGGCACCCGGCTGAGAACATTCCCATCCTTCCCGACGACGTGATCTCGGTGCCCAAAGCCGACCTAGTGTACGTGGTGGGTGACGTTAAGAAGGCAGGCGGCTTTCAACTCTCCTCGCATGCTTCTATGTCTGTGCTCCAGGCACTCTCCCTTTCTGAAGGCTTCGGCCCGGCGGCCTCCCCGAAGAACGCCAGAATTATGCGCCCTGCCGAGAAGGATGCGAGCCAGATGCAGGAGATCCCCGTTAACTTGCAAAAAATCTTCGAAGGCAAGATGCCGGACGTGGCTCTCTACGCCAACGATGTCCTTTTTGTTCCGAACAGTTTGGCCAAATCGTCTGCGCGGCGGGTGGCCGAGGCAGTATTACAGGCAGGCACCGGCGTAGCAATCTACGCCCATTAGGTACTGACTCGCCACAGTTCTCACACCGGTGAGCAGCAGCGAATCTCGTCATTGAAGCTCTGGAGCAACTATGGAAGATTTCCCCAATCAGCACCAGCGCCCGCGGGCGTTGCCAGGAGCCACATCGCTACTTGAAGGCGGCGCAGGCTACGGCTGGGAACCAGAATCCGACAAGAAGAATAACCTGCTATCTGACTACTTTCGCGTTGTCGTGCGCAATCGCAAGGCAGTCCTGGTATTGGCGTTGGCCGGTGCCCTGGTGGGCGTGCTTGTCAATCTGGCTGCGCAGCCTGTGTACCGGGCCCGCACTTCGCTTGATATTCAAAGCCTGAATAGCAACTTCATGGATATGAAGACGGTGGCTCCAACCGGCGATGCAGGCGACGTCTCAACGGAAGCCTACGTGCAGACCCAGATCAAGATGCTGCAGAGTGACACCCTGCTTGAAGATACGGTGCGAGCGCTCGAGCTGCAGCCGCATGCAGCCTATGTGGAGCGGGATGACCTGCTATCGCGCAGCAAAATGGCTTTGCACCTCGGCCATGGTGCTCCCCTGACCTACTCCATGCTGCTGCACGACGCAGCGGCGCGCATCAAGGTCAAGCCACTCGGTCTTACGCGCTTGGTCGAGATCACATGCGACTCCTGGAATGCGGATTTCTCGGCCAAGTTCTGCAACACCCTTACCGACACTTTCCGCGAGGATGACTATGCCACCCGCGGCGCTGAAGCCTCCAAGACCAGCGAGTGGTTAACCCGCCAGGTAGCCGATGTGCGTGCCCAAGCGCAGGAGTCGGAGCAGAAGCTCGAGGCCGCGACCGGCGGAAATGGCCTGGTGCTCAGCACGCAAAACAACAGCGTGGCTGAGGACCGCCTGCGCCAGGTGCAGGAAGAGCTGGTGCGTGCGCAGGCTGATCGCATGGAAAAGCAGGCCATGCTCGAGGTGAGCATGACGGCTCCCGTCGATTCCCTGCCAAGAGTTATCGATAACCCCAACTTTCGCGGGTACCAGCAGCAGCTTGCCGACCTGAAGAACAAGGTTGCGCAGCTGGTGCCGCCGCTTACCGAAGAGAATCCGAAGGTCATCCATCTTCGTTCGCAGATCGCGGAAGTGCAGATCGAGATGGAGCAGGAGCGCCGGGTCATCGTTGGTCGGGTCAAAGATGAGTACGCCTCAGCCAAGCACCGTGAAGACCTGCTCAATATCACCTATCAGGCGCAGGAGGCGAACACGTCAAGCGAGCTAGGCAAGACGAATAAGGTGAACCTGCTCCGGAGGGAGGTTGACTCCGAGCAGCAGCTCTACCAGACACTGCTGCAGCGCGCCAAGGAAGCGGGTTTCGCCTCGGCAATGCATGTCAACACGATTCGCGTTGTTGATGCTGCGAAGGCGCCGAAGGTGGCCATCTCGCCGCGCCGCAGCAGTGCCATCGGGGCAGGATTCCTCGTCGGATCGCTCTTTGGAGTTGGCTTCGCCTTCTATAAAGAGCGCACCTCGGGCACCATCCGCTTTCCTGGCGAGATGCCGATCCGTCTGCATGTGCAGGAGCTTGGCGTGATTCCCAGCGTGAGCCGCGGGCGGCGCGAACTACACGCTGCGCCGGGCGGCCTTTTGCGAAATCTGCCGGGCAGCAAGGTGCCTCTCCCGTCGTCGGGCATGGCGCTTTCTCGTCGCGAGCCTTTCGGTCCCCTTCATATCTGGAGCGAGCAGTTCTCGGTAGCGGCCGAGGCTTACCGCAATACCACCTTCTCAATCCTGCTTGCGAGCCGAGTTCTCGGAATCGCCAAAATGTATGTCGTCTCCAGCCCGGGGGCAGGTGAGGGCAAGACAACAGTGGTGTCGAACCTTGGTGTGGCACTCAGCCAGGCGCAGCGTCGCGTCGTGATCCTTGATGGCGATCTGCGCAAGCCAGGGCTGCACAAGGCGCTCGGTGTCGCGAACGCTGCCGGCCTGCGCGATGTGCTGCGCGGCGAGATCAATCCGATGACGAGTCCGCTCGATGCCTTTTGCCGGCCTACTTCCATTCCCAATCTGTCCATTGTGACCTCGGGCAGCGGGAAGGAGGAGGTCACTGAACTGCTGCATTCTTCGCGTGCCGGCGATCTGCTGCAGCGACTGAGCGAGGAGTTTGATCTGGTCCTGATCGATACTCCACCAATGCTGCACATGGCCGATGCGCGCATCTTTGCCGACCACGCGGATGGGGTCATTCTCGTATTTCGCGCGGGCGTGACCAATCTCGAGCAGGCCCAGGCAGCGCACGAGATCTTTGTACACGATCGGGTGCGGGTTCTCGGCACCATCCTGAACGACTTTGATCCCAATCGCGAGGGCAAGCGCGGCTATTACAAGTCCTATTACCAGTACAAAGGCGCAGTAGAAACCCTCGAGGGCGATGAGGCAAAGGTATGAGTATCGCCTACATTCCGGAGCCGCTTAGGTCCTCCACCAGCGAGTCAGGAGTGTTGCCTGGTTCGCTGCTGGATGGAGAAGTGGCTGTGCCGGAGGTTGTGGCATCCTCGGCCGGGGTTCCCGCGCATGTGACGCGCAACCTGGTCAGCGGCACCTCGGCGATGGGCGCTGGTGCAGTCATCGAGCGGGGCCTGGGCTTTCTGGCCAATATTCTCGCAGCGCGTTTTGGGGGCGCGTCGACCTTTGGCGCCTACGCGCTGGGCATTACGACGGCGGCCAATATCTCCACCTATGCCGCGGGAGGTATTGGGTCGACGGCAGCGCGCTTCTCCGGCAAGTACCCGCTGGGAACTGCGGGCTATGGCAGCCTGGCGCGCGCGTTGGCTATTGTCTCGATTGTATCGGCATCGGTCGCAGCGGCAGCCTTGTGGTTCGGTGCGGTGCCGCTTGCCCGCATTCTCGATAAGCCGAGCCTGGCGCCCCTGCTGCGCTGGGCTGCTTTCTCCGCTGCCGGCATGATCCTGCTCGAGTGCGCGCGCGGCTTCTTTATCGGGCAGCGGCGGCTGGTCGCGCTCCTGCTTCTCTCGCTTCTTGTCGGGCTCGGCATGGTGGTGCTCATCCCATTCGCCGCTACGCGCCACAATCCTTCGCACATGATCGTTTCGCAGGCCGCAATCACGGTTTCTGCCGTCGCACTTTGCCTGGTGCTGGCGCGTCCGCTCGGCATGCTGGCTACAGCGCCCCAGGGTAGCCGAGCTGTAGGGCCGGTGCTTCGGGAGGTCTGGTCTTTCGGCATGGTGCAGCTGGCCGGGTTGATCGGCATGAACCTGGCCGGGTGGTGGCTTACCACTTTGGTGGCGCGTGCGGACACCACCTTGGTGCAGATGAGCTTTTTCGCTATTGCCAACCAGATGCGCAATATTGTCGGTTTGGGCCCGAGCCTGCTCACTGAGAGCAGCTACGCCATCATGGCGGCGGGCCACGAACACGATGTAGAAGCCCGCGATCAGACGCCGGACCAGGTGATGGCGCTTTGCACCTACTTTGCCACTGCGTCTTCGCTGGTGCTGTCCGCACTCGGCATCCTGATCGTTCCGTGGGGTTTGACCCTGCTCTACGGGAGTGCCTACCGGGCAGGCGCGATCACGACCGCAGTCGCGCTCGCCATTGCCATCGTGCATATGGGCAACTCGCCCGCAGCTGCTCGGCTGACCATTGTCTCAATCAAGACTTCGGGTGTGATTAACACGATCTGGGCGATTTTTGTCGCGGGTGCGGGCTCGGCGATACTGCTGCGTGGCGGCACGGCCTGGCAGGCGATGGGCGTGTATCTGGGCGCACACCTGCTCTCGTCCACGCTTGTGGTTGTCGCGCTGGTACGGCACCGGTGCGTTCCATCAGGCATGGTTGCGGTGCTGGCTTTGGGCAGCACAACCAGCGTTTTGCTGGCCGGGCTCGCCTGGCTGCGCACCCTTGGGGCCGCCTTTGTGTTGCCTTGCACGCTCGCCATGCTAGCCGTGATCGCGACCGCTTTCTGCGCTCTTGTCCTGCTGGGGAAAAAGCACAGCTGGATGCCAAGTCGGGCGGCGATTCGCCAGCTCTGGCTTTCTATACAGGCCCGTACGTTTCCGGCCGGGAGGAGTGCTCATGGTGTCTAGCCCTCCATTCCTGCAGCCGGCAAGTGCGCCTCCATCGACGCCGCAGCACGCCAGCAGCGCTCGCGTTCTTAAAGTGCTTGCGTATGTGCACCTGCGCAATATTCACGCCTCCACCGGCGCTGGCCGCGTGGCTCGCCAGTTAACCGAGCACCTTGCGCTACGCGGCGATCTGCGCCTCCGCATTCTGGCCGACGCCGGCGATCATGCGCGCATTGTGCCGCTGGTCGGCGCTCCCTGGGACCAGTTCGACTATAGCCTTTTTGCCGCCGACACCTCCCGGCAGCAGGCACGCTGGCTGGCCCTCAATACGCCCAATGCCGAGAGCTTCTGGCCTGAGGCACAACTCGTTTTTTGCACGGCCGAGTCGTATGTTCCGGCGCGCAAGGCTCGTTCCGTCGTGACCCTGCATGATGCGGCCTACTTTGAGAAGGACGCGCATGTACGCGATGCTGCCTTCTGGAAGCAGAGCCTGAAGTGGCGGCTGATGTTCGCCCGGCTGAGCCGCAATGTCGATCTGTTTCACACGGTCTCGCAGTTTTCGGCCGATCGCCTGGCACATTTTTTTCCTTCCATCCGCTCGCGCCTGCGGGTGGTGCACAATGCCGTATCGCCGCACTTCTTCGATCCGGTCACGGCGGAGGGCGTTACGTATTTGCACCTGCATGGCTTGAACGATCGCTCCCTGCTGCTGGTACCCGGCGGCCTGCACTATCGCAAGAATGCGGAGTTGATCCTGACTGCCGCGTCCATGCTTCTGGAGCGTTTTCCGGCGCTCACGATAGCCGTGGTCAATCACTCGAACCCCGCCTACGCTGCGCGTGCCGCAGCCCTGGGGCCAAGATTCCGGATGCTCGGCTTCGTCTCCGATGCGGCGCTGCGGGCGCTCTATGGCGCCGCGACCGCCGTTTGGTTTCCCTCGCGCTACGAGGGGTTTGGCCTTCCGGTTGTGGAGGCGATGGCTTGCGGGGCGCCCGTGGTGGCAAGCCGCGCCTCCTCACTGCCTGAGATTGCCGGAGACGCGGCGCTGCTTACCGATCCTTCTAGGGCCGAAGGACACGTTGAGGCTCTCGGCTCGATCCTGAGCGATGAGCGGGTAGCCTCTGAGCTATCCCTGCGGGGTCGCAAACAGGCGTCGCGCTTTACCTGGGCGATAAGCGCTCACGCACTGACAGAACATTTCAATTCGCTCCTGTAGCTAGGAAAGAGACCGCGGCCATGGCAACGACGACTTTACCGGAGAAGGTCCAGCGTGCAGATCGAATGCAGGCACGCTCGCGCGCTCTGAACACGGGAGTTCAACCTGGGAAAGCTGTTGTCGTTCACAGCGGCGCACGCGACGCCTACCAGGTAGCGCGGGCGTTGGAGGAGGCTGGCCGGCTGGAGTGCCTGGTAACCGATCTCTATTGGCCGGCTGATTGCCCCTGGGCAGCGCACCTGCTCCGCATGCTGCCGGTGTCGTTGCGTGCCCAGCTTCTGCAGCGTTCCGAGCCTGCCTTGCGCTCTCAGCATGTCCGGGCGCTTACCGTGCGCGGCATGTTGACGTTGCTGCTCGACAAACTCCCGAAAGTTCCATTCGCCTGGCGGCGCAGCAAGATGCGGCGCAGTGATGCCGCGCTCGGACGATATGCAGGGCGGCGCGCCGGGCATACCGGCGCAACGCTGCTGAGCTACAGCTACTACGGCTATCACGCGTTCGCGCAGACGAGGTCTCCCGGGATCCTCTTCCAACTGCATCCACACCCTGCCAGCATGCGCCGCATTCTGACGGCCGAGCTTGCCGCGCATCCCGAGTGCTCTCAGTCGCTCAGCAAGGAGTGGGAGCTTGCGCTTCCCGAGCAAGACTTCAACCGCCTGGTCGAAGAGCCACGGATGGCGGCCCACATCCTGGTCGCTTCTTCGTTTACCCGCGACACGCTGATCGAACATGGAACGCCGGCGGCCGCGATCACGGTGATTCCCTACGGCGTGGACTGTGCCCGGTTCTCACCCTCGCCGGAACCTCGCCGCACGGATGCGAAGCTGCGGCTCTTGTTTGTCGGGCGCATCAACCAGCGCAAAGGTATCCGGTATCTGCTGGAGGCGCTTCGCCTGCTCGGACGCACAGATGTGCACCTTACTGTGTGTGGGCGCGTTGTGGATGATCTTGAGATTTTCAAGCCCTTCGCCGCGCAGGTAGAGATACGGCCGAACGTCAACCAGTCTGAGCTGCTCGCCGCGTATCGTGAAGCCGACCTCTTTGTCTTTCCTTCTGTTGCAGAGGGGTTCGGCCAGGTACTGCTTGAGTCGCTGGCCTGCGGACTGCCTGTTCTTAGTACCACGCACACCGCGGCTCCCGACCTGATTGAGGACGGGGTCCAGGGCTGGATCGTCGCGCCAGCCCGGCCTGATCTTCTGGCAGAACGGATTGCCTGGGCCTGCGCGCATCGCCGCGAGCTTGCCCAGATGCGCGCCGCAGCTCGCGCCCGCGCCGAAGCGTTTCCCTGGCAGCGCTTCCGCAGCGGTGTCGTAGCGGCTTTCGAAGGGTTTCTCGCTGCATCCGAAAGTCCTTCCAAGTCCTTCTTTGCGCAGGACGCAGAGGTGCGCCATGTTTGAGGCCCTCCTCTGGATTACCGGCGCAGTCACCGTCTTGGGCATCTTGATTGCGCTCGATGGCAGCCGCGATGTCTTTCATCCGCTGATCTTTATCGGGCCGATGATTGCCTTTCTCTATGTCTGGATGCCTTCGCGCCTGTTGGCCGCGGACGCGCTCAGCCATTACTTCGACTCGGAACAGCTGGTTTTTCTACAGGGTCTGTATCTCTGCGGCATCGTTGCGTTCATAGTCGGGTGCCTAAGCGTGGGCGTGCGCTTTCGGCGTCCTCGTCCGAGCCTCGGCCGCCCGCCGTCGCCCATCCTGTATCGCCGTCTGCTGGTTGGCGGCGCCATCGCCGGCGCTATAGGCTTAGGCTGCTGGTGCGTCACCATCATCAACGTCGGAGGCTTTGTCAACGCCTTCAGCGCCTCCTATGCCGGAGGCTGGGACGATAGCGGTTACGTGCGCGATGGGAGCCTGCTGATGCTGGTGGGCGTACTGCTCTCGATGACCGCGCTCTCGCTTGGCGGCCCACGTCTGATCAGCCTTGCGCTGGCTGCGGTCTTCGGCCTGCCTTGGAGCGCCCAGGCGCTGCTCACCGCACGGCGCGGACCCACATTCGCGATCACAATCATCCTGCTCATGGGATGGTACATGGCCCGGCGCAAGCGCCCACCCGTAATGGCCATGGCAACCGTTGGATTCCTGCTGGGCTGGTCGGTCCTGTTCCTGGTCACCAACCGGCAGAGCATCCATCTCGGCGCCGACCTGAGCGACGTGAACACCGACGTCACCCAGATCGCCGACAAGGCCGACACCGGCAACGAGTACATTTACGGCGGCGGTTCGGTGATCAGCGCGCAGCGCCGCGACCACTACTTTTGGATGCGCCGCTACCTGGCTCAGATTATGGTGCGCCCGATCCCCAGCGCTCTCTGGCCGACCAAGTACGAAGACTTCGGCGTCCCTGAGTTGCTTGAGAATGGCGGTACCGGCGCCGGCATTGGCGACGCCATGGGCTGGAAAGGCGCGGTCGGCTCCGCGCCCGGTATTGTCGCCGATCTGTGGATCGAAATGTCCTGGCTTTGCATACCCGCGATGGCCGGCCTCGGCCTGCTCTACGGCTTTGTCTGGAAGCGGGCCGTCGAGCGCGGCGGCCCCTGGACTGCGCAGTACGTCATTCTCTCCGCGCTCTCGATCTATCTCATCATGCAGACCATGGAGGCGGTCATCTTCCGTAGCCTGCTGCTCTCGCTACCCTGCTGGCTTACCTGGCGGTGGGCTCTGCGCACGCCGGTACGTGGCCGCCGCGCTCCGCTCGTTGTCCCCATCCCGCCCGTGCTTGGGAGTGTGCAGAATGCTTGACACGCTGCTTGAAGCGCCGCCTACCTCAGCCGCCGTCCGGCCACCGGAACGCTGCCGCGTGGTTGTTATCTGGATCGACTGGTATGCCTACCATGTCGCCCGCTTTGCAGGCTTGGCCGGCAATCCTGAGCTTGCCGGCTCGGTGGTCGGCATCGAGCTGGTCGGCGGCATCGGCGTGCACGCAGGGTTACGCTTCAGGGAAGATCTGCCAGAAGGGCTGCCCGTCCAGACACTCTTTCCAGAAGGAAATTGGCAACAGATAGGACAGCTGCGGATCGCCAAGGCCTTATGGGCCAGGCTCTCCGCGCTTGATCCGGAGGTGGTTCTGGTGCCCGGCTACTACACCTTGCCGGGCATCGCCGCTGCCCTCTGGGCACGGATGCATGGGCGCAAAAGCGTGCTGATGACTGAAAGCACGCGCGAAGACCACCAGCGCTCCAGGGCCAAAGAAAAGCTCAAGTCAATCCTTGTGCGCTCCCTTTTTGATTGGGCCGTCATAGGCGGCAGTCGGCACGCGAGTTACCTGGCCGGGCTTGGTTTCCCTGCTGATCGGGTCGTGCGCTCGTATGATGTCGTCGATAACGATGGTCTCTATGGCCAGGCACAGCAGCTTCGCCGTAAATCGCCCGCGCCGCTGCCGGATCGCTACTTTCTTTATATTGGAAGGCTGGCGGCTGAGAAGAATCTCAGCGGATTGCTCGACGCCTACTTTGCGTACCGGGAGACAGGCGGGCATTGGTCGCTGATCCTGGTCGGCGATGGGCCCGAGCGCAGCACACTTACGCAGCAAGTGGTCCGGTCTGCGTATGGAGCTGACGTACATATGGTAGGCCACAAGGGCTCCGCAGAGTTACCGCTCTACTATGCTTTCGCGGGCTGCTTCGTGCTGCCCAGCACCCGCGAGCCGTGGGGCCTTGTGGTCAATGAAGCGATGGCTTGCGGGCTGCCCGTCCTTGTTTCCAGCCGCTGCGGCTGCGCAGACGATCTGGTTGTCCCCGGCTTTAATGGATTTCTCTTTGATCCTTCACAAAACTTTCAACTTACTGCATTCTTGGCAGCTGTCGAAAAGCTAGACGAACAGCAGTGGTTACAAATGAGTAAAAACTCTTTGAGGCAAATCGCGGCCTTCTCACCAGCAGCGTTTGGTGAGCAGATCGCGATCGTGGTGAACGCAGAGTCTTGAGACCGTTATCATGCAATGCCGTAGAGCGGGAAAGCCTTCGCCGGCGAGCTATCTAGTATCTAGTGCATTCTCGAGCAGCTTAGTTCTCCCCTCCCGGGTCGGAGTTGTTATGCCAGTTGAACTTAGTACCATGGTGAAGAGCGATAAGCCCGTTGTGCCGGACGGGCGGCGAAGGTGGCTAAGCACGGTCTCGCATCTCGATCCCAGGTATGGCGGTCTGAGCGCGGCCATTCCCCAGCTTGCTTCACGCCTTGCAGCCAGCGACAGAGTTGATGTCTCGATAGGGGCTTTCTGTCTTCCCGGCGAGCACTACCGCCTTTCTGCGTATCCGGATCTGGCTGTCTCCTATTGGCCAACTAGCAGGAGAGCCTGGTTGATCGATGGCAATCTACGGCGCAGATTTTGCCAGATGGTTGCAGATGCCGATGGCCTGCATATTCATGGGCTGTGGGAGCAGAATAGCCTTTATCCCGCGCGGGCGGCACGCGCGTTGCACAAGCCATATATCGTCTCCGCGCACGGCATGCTCGAGCCTTGGGCCCTGGCACGCAGCCGAACCAAGAAGCAGGTGTACGCAGCCCTGTTCGAACGTGCAACTTTGCAAGGCGCTGCCTGCTTGCACGCTTTGACACTGGCGGAGGCAGGGAACTATCGGGACTTCGGCTGCAGGCAGCCCATCGCGGTGATTCCAAACGGCGTGGACGTGCCGCGATACTTTTCTCCGGATTTGTTTCTCGAGGCATTTCCGAGCCTGCTCGGCAAACGCATCATGATCTTTCTCGGCCGCTTGCACCAGAAGAAGGGTGTTGAGCTGCTGGTTCGCGCGTGGGCATGCGTGCACGCCCGATCATCCAACGCCCACCTGGTTATCGGGGGGCCTTCCGAAGATGATACCCGGGCCAGAGTCGAGCACCTGGTCGGTGAGTTGGGGCTGACAGATCAGGTCTCATTGCCCGGAATGCTTGCTCCAGCGATGAAGTGGAGCGCGCTTGCTGCTGCAGAATGCTTTGTTCTGCCTTCTTACTCGGAGGGGCTAAGTATCGCCACGCTTGAAGCGATGGGCGCCGGGCTGCCGGTCATCGTCAGCGAGCATTGCAACTTACCGGAGGTGCATCAAGTGCGCGCCGGATGGCAGGTGCGCGCCGAAGAGGATGATCTTGCGTCAGCGGTGCAGTCCTGGCTCGATAACTCATCTTCGTCGAACAGCGATATGGGAAAGCGCGGCGCAGCCCTGATCAAGCAGCGTTATAGCTGGGCGACCGTCGCCGCGCAAATGGCAGAACTGTACGCATGGGTAGCGAACGGGGCTGACGATACTGCTGCTCCGCCAAGTGTCTACTTCGCGAAGGCGCAGGTGCGCGTATGAGTGCGGTTCACCTGCGACTCTACGATAACTCCTGGTACCAGCCAGGACGCTCACGGCTCTGGCAGGCAGCCTGGTTTTTTCTCGGGCTTCCTGTGCTGCGCTCTTCGCTCATCCCTTCTTCCGGGTTGCGGGTGCGATTGCTCCGATGGTTTGGCGCGCGCATCGGAGCAGGCGTGGTCATCAAGCCGTCTGTCAATGTCAAGTATCCCTGGAACCTTGTCATTGGCAACTGCTGCTGGATCGGTGAAGCCTGCTGGATCGATAACCTCAGCCGGGTGCAGATCGGTGATGATGTTTGCCTCTCCCAGGGTTCGTATCTTTGCACGGGCAATCATGACTGGAAGGATCCTGCGTTCGGACTGATCCTCGCGCCCATCGAAGTACGGGATGGCGCGTGGGTGGGAGCCAAGGCAACACTGATGCCCGGCGTGGTGCTCGGCACGGGCGCCATTGCCGCGGCCGGCAGCGTTGTTTCCAAATCAATCCCGGACTTTGAGATCCATGCAGGCAATCCAGCCGCGTTCAGTAAGTATCGAGCTATACGCACCACCCCTACAGCTCATTCGTTTGATCCGGTCTACGGGTCAGCACATATGAGCGCGGAGACACTCTCGTGAGAATTCTTTTCATGAACCAGTTTTTCTGGCCGGACTCTGCAGCTACCAGCCAGCTGCTGACCGACCTTGCGGCCGGAATGGCTGAACGTGGGCACGAGATCCATGTGATCTGCGCGGATGGCAACTATGCTCTTGCCTCTGACGAGCAGCGGCCTTCAGTTGAGATACATCGTGTCAAGGCTTTTCCATTCAGCCGCGGGAAATTAGGCCGCATCCTCTCCTATCTATCGTTTTACTTCGGCGCTGCCTGGCGTGGACTTACCCTCGCCAGACCAGATCTCGTGATCACCCTTACCACGCCACCCCTGCTGTCGCTTCTCGGTACGCTGATCAAGGCAGTACGTGGTTCGCGGCATTTTAGCTGGGAGATGGATGTGTATCCCGACGTAGCCATCAGCCTGGGCTACTTCAAGGCTGGTGGTTTTCTAGACCGCGTCGTCGGCATGCTCGCTGATTTCTCACGCAGGCGGGCGGACGGTATTCTCGCCCTCGGCGAGTGCATGAAGCAGCGCCTCATTGCGCGCAACATAGCGGGTGAACGCATCTTGGTTGCTGAGAACTGGGCACACAGTGTCGCCATCCAACCAGTCACAAGGCCTGGATCAAATGAGAGGCTGATCTTACTCTACTCAGGCAATCTTGGCCTTGCTCATGATATCGACACGATCGCCTCGGCCATGCTCGGGCTTCGGTCGAACGAACAGTTTTCCTTCATCTTTACCGGCGGCGGTCCACGCCGAAAAGAGCTGCAAGCTTTTTGTCATCGAGAATCCATAGCCGCTGCCGAGTTCAGGCCTTATGTGCAGCGCATGAGTCTAGGCGAAAGTCTCGGTGCCGGTGATATCGGACTCGTGACCCAGCAGGACTCCTGCGTCGGGGCAGTGGTTCCGAGTAAAGTGTACGGTCTGCTCGCCGCAGGCAGGCCCATCCTGTTTATCGGGCCGGAGGATGCGACTCCTGCGAGGATCATACGGCGCTACGGCTGTGGGTGGCACATCCGGTGTGGTGCCGCACCTGCGCTTACCGAATTGCTATTGAGGCTTTCAGCGAATCCTGCGGAGGTTTCCGCAGCCGGACAACGCGCAAGAAAGGTGTTACTCGAACACTTTGACAGACCTATCGGCGTCGCTCGCATCTGCGACCTGGTGGGTGCGGTGCCTCTCTGCCAAGCGGCTGATCAACGGGAGTCGGCGCTGCAAGATCTGGAAGACGTGCCCGTTTACCAACATTTCGCATAAGTATCAATCGATCAAGAGCAAGGTGACCATATGCGCGCACAGATCGCACTCGGTAGTACCGCATTTATCCTCTGTCTGATAGCCACGCCTATTTGCCGGCAGATCTTTCTGCGCCTCGGCATTGTGGATCATCCAGACGATACAAGGAAGCTGCACGTCTTGGCAGTGCCGCGCGTCGGCGGCATCGCTATCGCCTTCTCCTACGCAGCGGCGTTGGGATTGCTGCTCACCTTTGCGCCCCACGGCATGCAGATCTTTATCCAGCACAAGGCGCTCCTGCTGGCGCTGCTGCCGCCCGCCTGCATCATCTTTGCCACTGGCCTTATCGATGATCTGGTGGGATTGCGGCCCGTGACCAAGCTCGCCGGCCAAGCAGTAGGCGCCGTACTCGCTGTCGCCTTCGGGGCGCGCATCCACCTGGTGGGTGGGGTCGCAGCTTCTCCCTGGATCACCATTCCGCTCAGCGTCTTCTGGCTGCTCGCCTGTACCAATGCGCTCAACCTGATTGATGGGCTCGACGGTCTTGCGACCGGTGTAGGCCTCTTCGCTACGCTCACCACTCTGCTCGCTGCCATCCTGCAGGGCAACCCTGGTTTGATCATGGCGACCATCCCGCTTGCCTGCTGCCTGCTGGCGTTTCTGCGTTACAACTTCAATCCAGCCTCGGTCTTCCTGGGTGACTGTGGCAGCCTGACCATCGGTTTTCTGCTTGGCTCCTTTGCACTTATCTGGAGTCAGAAATCAGCGACGCTTTTAGGCATGGCCGCTCCCATGATGGTGCTCGCCCTCCCGCTGATCGACGTCGGTCTCTCCATCGGTCGACGCTATCTGAGCAGCCGGCCTATCTTCGGCGCCGACCGCGGACATATTCACCATCGCCTGCTCGCCCTTGGCTTTACGCCGCGCGATGTTGCGCTCATCCTCTACGGAGTCTGCGGTGTTGCCGCTGTTCTCTCCCTGCTGCAAAGCGTGATTAATTACCGGTACCAGGGATTGATCGTGATTGTATTCTGCGGCCTCGCGCTTCTCGGTATACGACGGCTTAATTATGTCGAGTTCAGCGCAGCACGGAGACTTCTGTCGCAGCGAGGTTTCCTACGCACCCTGCAGCGCAGGATGTACCTCGAGACCCTGACTAAGTCGCTCGACTCCGCACCCACGCTAGATGCCTGCTGGGAGATCATCTACACCACCTGCGATTACCTGCAGTTTGCCTCGGTCAGCATGGAATATGCTGGGCACTCCTACGCGGCCGCTCTTCACATTACCGATCAGGAGCCTGCCTGGGCCATGACGCTCACCCTCGGTCGTCAAGGCCTGCTCAAGCTTACCCGCATCCACCAAAGCCAGGCACCCTTGCTGATGATGATGGCGGTCCACGTTATAGAGGAGCATCTCCAGTCCAGGGGAAGGCAGTTCGCGGAGTTGGAAGGGGAGCGCGAAAATCGATACGCGGTCACAAGCGTCGCCTGAGCTATGGATCCAGTCTCCAGGCGAGTATCGCTTGAGAAGTGTTACTTGCCGGAGGCTGCCTGGTAAATCTGCATCACGGTAGGATTATTTGCTTGCCAGTAATCCGCATGCACCATAAGAATATCGCCCCTCCCAACTGCCTCTACAAGCTGAGGCGTGAACTGGGCGAGCTTGGCTCGATCTACATCGTTAATCAAGTTCAAGCTGAACGCATGAGGATAGTAGTTATAGATGCTGCTGTCAGTGCCGAGATCGGAATGAAATAGAAAACTCCGCAGCGGAGCGCTGTAGGCGTAATGCCGCGGCGTACTCTCTTCGGGAATTAGCAGCGAGTCCGGCAACGCAGCAGCTAAATGCTCAAAAACATCCGGAGAAAGTACTGCACCATTGGCTTCAACGCTCGTATCGACGTAAAACAGTGTGGCGGCCCAGCGATCATGCGCAAACTTCATCTTGCCCAGCAACTCGGCCTCTACGCTCTTACCATTCAGGTAGAGCTGCTGCGCCGTTCCCGATGGCATCACTCGAAGATGCTGCGGGCGTACACAGACCCCAACTTTGAAGCCGGCATCCCGCTGCATTTTGAAGTACGCGTCATCGAGCTTCATCCCCTCGTAGCGAGACCCCGGCACGGTTATCACGCTCTCCATCTCGGGTGCGAGCCTCGCGATCTGATCAGGCGAGCAAGCGTAGCTGGTTGGCTGCGGATACTGCTCGCCTTCCAAGTCCCAGGTGATTGCACCCTGCGCGTTCAATCTCTCGAGATTGTGCACAACATCTTCGGCCTGCTTCAACACTCGCGCCTCGAAAGCGATGAGACCTGGCTTTGTATTTACATTGAAATGCTGCGCATCGTTCTCGGCAAAGTAACGGCGAGGATTGTTCATGAATCCCCCCGGCATCGTGCTATCGCCCTTCGGCGAACTTGCCAGGTAGACGGTTCCAATAATCCGGCGGTCACTCCATTTCACTTGTGCAGGCCACGCTGTCGCCCAGTTCTTGTACACGTCTGCCGCGATGCTTGTGGCCGGCGTGCCCGAAGGCGCGAAGCGCAGCGACACGGTAGCCGTCTGCGATTGACCGGGCTCGAGTGCGCGATCGTTGTGCGGCAGAAAAACCGCCAGTTCATCGGGCGGCGTGGTGCTCACGACCGGCGTATACGCGTAGGTCTGGCTCGACGGCAGAAAGCCGCTGTAGAGCGGGCGCGTTGCGTCGGGCACGACAGAGGCAACCTCGCCCTGCGCGTAGTCCGCAACCAGGACGCTCGGAGCATTCACGTTAAACGAATACTGCGCAGCGCTGCGATCGCCGAAGGCCGCCGGCAGCTGAGGGAAGTGAAACGCGAAGGGATAAATCGTAGCGCCATCAAAAACAATGCCCGAGTTCGCATTGTTCTTCGTAGTTATATTTACATTCAGCGCATCCCCACTTTGCACAAACCCCACGCTGATCGAACCCCATATAAAGGAGTAGGTCCAGGTATGGGTTACAGCATTCCAGCTGCGGCCCTCGTTTACCTCTCCCCATCCATACTCTCCCTGGGACAGCACCTTCCCGTTCCTGTCTGTTGCCTTCATGTGCCAGATGTGAAAGGCATCAGCCGGATGCTGCCCCAGGTCTTCGAGGCCAATGCCCTTGTAAGAAAGCTGCTCGATCCCTCGGCTGCCATAGGTAATCACAAGAGAAGGCTGGGCGCATCCGGTTCCAACCACGGGTGCGGAGATCATCAGTGCAGTAGTGAAAAGCATCAGTGCAGTACAGGGTTTCATCAGGGCGTTCCGCCGTGTTGTCAAGAAGTCCCAGACGGCCGTAACCGAATAACCCGCTGGACGTGTTTCAAGCCTATGCATAAAAGTATAAGGCGGCCAGCGGAGGCTCCGATTCTGGAACCAAATTAGCAAACGAGCATGGCTCGATCATGGATGCCTTGGAGATTTGTATGCGATCAGTTGTCACAACAGTGGCCCCGCGTCCAACCGCCCGCGCTATTCAGCGCGAAGAGCTTATGGCTCATCTGGCTACCTTCGTCTTCTTCCTGGGCTTGATGCTGGTGCTGATGCAACCACTCTTCTCCCGCGCACCGTGGATGATCTTTGTCCAGGACGATTTTCTCTACTACCTGAAAGTTGCGCAGAACATAGCGCATGGCCATGGCTCCACCTTCAACTCCATCGCCTTGACGAACGGCTATCAACCACTCTGGCTAGTAGTTCTTGTGGCGCTCAGCTGGTTCACCGGGAACGCGAAAGCCATCCTGGCTTTCCTCGCTGCGACAGACTTTCTCGCCGCGCTCGCCACCTTTCTGCTTGCGCGCAGGCTCATCCGTACCTCTGGCGCACGGCCGCTGCTTGTGTTCGCGCTCACAGCTTTTATCACTACCTACTCCGTCACTCTTTTCTTCTACGGCATGGAAGTAACGCTCGCCGTTCCCATCCTTCTCGCCCTGTTTTGTCTTCTACTCAATGTGCCCTGGTTGGTGCAAAGCTCACTCCGTACCTTTTTGCTCGGACTGATGCTCTCGGCCATGGTTCTCGCTCGGATCGACACCTTAATCCTCGGCGGACTCATCCTTGCCGGCATGCTGGCCTCAGCTCCACTGCGAGCACTGATGCGGCTCCGTTTGATCGCGGGCGTGGGATTGGGCCTGGCCCCCCTCGCCTGCTACTTTCTTCTCAATCACTTTCTCTTTCACACCTGGCTTCCCATCTCCGGGTCAGCCAAGGAGCTTCGACTAACCCACCTGCCCTCGCTTGAACCATGGCGCGTTTTCTTACATCCGCTTGCCGGATCTTACGCTGTCGTTCTCCTCGCCGCCCTCTTGCTAATCTCAAGAATTAAGCCAAGGCTTACGCCTATGAGCAGAATTCTGTTCCCCGCTGCCCTGCTCTTTCCTTTTCTTTACTACTTTATTCTCTGCTGTGTGAGTGACTGGACGCTGTGGGGCTGGTACATGTATCCCCTGCGGTCGGCCCTCTGCGTCAGCTTTCTCATCTTCTGCCTTTGGCTACCAACGCGGGACTTTCTGGAACGGCCGCTCGTCACAGGCCTACTTCTTCTTATCGTTTTTGCCAGCCTTGGGCTGCTGCGCTGGAGACGGCAACAGGAAGATATTTATGCCGCCACGCTCGACATCCAAACCTTTGCTTCAGCTCATCCCGGCATCTACGCCATGGGAGACCGCGCCGGTCGCGTCGGTTACCTGCTGCCATACCCCCTGCTCCAAACAGAAGGACTCATGATGGATCGAGCTTATCTGAACCTGATCAAGAGTCAAACGCCGCTCAAAGAAGCGCTCGCCCGCTACGGTGTCCGTTATTACGTTGCCACTGCGTACACGCCATTTACCGGCTGCTTCCAAGCCGCCGAACCTGCAAAGAGTGGGCCGACCTCAGCCAAGATGCGATCTACATTCTGTGAAGCCCCAGCTGCCACCTATCTCCATGATGGAATAGAGACACTCATCTTTGATCTGGAGAAAGGGCACTAACTCGTCCCAGTCGATCATAGTCTTTGGCTTGCTCCAGTCGGACTGTTCCGTCGTGCCCCGCACCGATCGGCAATGATCCAGGATGAACTTGCTGCGAAATGTAGTTCTCCAGCAAAAGCACCGACGCTACTGCTGTAAACGAGCATAATTCGCCCCAAATACGCGTTTCAAGAATCACGCCGGTGTAAAGCATAACGGCAAGCCAGAAAGGGAGAATGTAGAGGTAATTGGCAAATCGTGTTGGTGTCAGGCGTCTCCGTAAAATCACAACGATCGGCAAAAGATAGCCACATATATTCAATAGGGTTGGCCATAGGCGTGGTCGAAGGCGGCCGAAATTGCCCCAGAGGCGGACAAAGTTTTCTGAGTTGTCATTGTGCTTGAAATGTTGATAAATCACTACCTTGACAACCAGCCACACTGCGATCAACAAGGCCGCTCTCGTCCACTGCACTTGAGGGAGAGAGAAGCGCTCTTTGAGCGAGATCCGCCTATTGCCTGCGCTCTCGAGATCGGTCGAAGCACTATCAAGGATATAAATGCCGACGAGAAAGAGCGTTGTCTCGCGGTTCATCGTTCCAAAGAACATGATGGCAAGCAAAGGAAAGTATCGCCGCGTATAGATGGCAAGCAAGCCCCCCGCGAAGAATGCGAGCGATGGCATGTCGTAGGGGTAGGAGTAGTTCGCATCGATATGCACTACATAGGTCCAGAGAGTAAGGACCATGAAGATCGGCAGTACCAGCATGGAAAGAACGCCGCTCGTCGTCAACGCCCGATACAGTCGCGCGACCAGAAAGCACGAGAGAGCGAAGGAGATCAAGGAAATCATGTAAAAAGCGGCTGTCTCCTGCGTTGCGGCTGACGGACTAAATACGCCACCCTTCGGGTGAGAAAGGTGTTGCATCAGAAAACGCGAATGATTGATCGGCCACATCAGAAAGATGGGCAGTACGCGCTCCTGAAAGGGGAGCCGCTCCCGCCCACTTAGATAGCGAGGCATATCCAGGTAGAAGTAGGTGCTGACAACGTAGTAGCGCACTAGTTGCAAAACCGCACACGCGTAGAGCAGCCAGGTAAAAGCGGTAAAAGCTCTGCTTCTCGTAAGCATTTAGTCTCCGTCTCATTCCACTCTACTATCGCCGGAGAGCGACTGAGTTGTTGTAAGCAGTATCATGCGGACCAGCGTTCATACTTCACGAGTTCCACTCAGCGCTTGTTGAGGGCAGAAGTGGCAGCACGTCGATAAGGTACAGGTCGTCGCAGACAGGTTGCGGCCAGGTCCTGCGGATGCGCCTGAGCTATCCAAGGAGCACGCTGTACACGCAAGCTCTTGTTCGATATGAATAGTCAGAAATGCAGTTGTGGCTTGGGCCGCCGATCAATGATGTATCGCTTAGGACGATGCGTAGAAAAGAGAGCGAATGACACAACAGAGAACATTCTGTCTGGATGCGTCAGCATCGGTCCACAGGCTTGATGGATCTGAAACAAATGCTCAGTAAATGGAGATGCGATATCCGACCATCCCGGACAGCACCATCGCTTTGGTAACCACTGGGCTGCAACTGTCTTTCTTTCTCGCTCCTCTCTGCTAGCATTTTCTTTGGATGAAGTATCTCCTCGTCACCCTGATTCCTTTTCACCGATCGAGCGACGGCGCGGCTATTGTCGACGGCCTATGGGCTGAGGATCTGCGTGGTCTTTTTCATGCTGTCGGCAATGTGACAGTAGCTGCGCCTGAGACCAAGCAGAAAGCGACCACGAAGGGTTGGTGGGGCACAGGAGAGTCTGCACTTCGCGAGGCGGATGGCATTCGCTTTGTTGGATTGCCTTCTTTTCGGAACCCGGTCGAGGCGTCGCTGGGTGCCTTGAGGCTCCGTTCGATTCTTAGCCGCGAGGTACTCCAGGCAGACATGGTGCATTCGTCCAACTTCTATACGCCTTATCTCGGCTTGGTCTATGCACATCGCCTGGCGGTTAGAAAGAGAAAAAAGACGATCTTCGTCGTGGCCGAAGACTTCCAGGATTTCATGGAATGGACCTTCGCTGCCGGGGAATTGTCAGGCCTGCGCAGAATGCGTGCCATGCGCTTGCTGCACAAGCAAGACAGGCTGACTCGCCAGTGCCTCTCCTCTGCCTCTGTCTCGTTTCTGCATACTCCGGCCGCCGTACAGCGCTACCGTCTTTCGGCGCCACGCGCTTTGGCGATCCGCCAGCCTGTTCACGAAGCTGCCGATGTTGTCTCGAAGACCACACTGGCAGATCGCGCTTCGCGAGCTAACGGGGGAGAGCCTTTGCGTCTTGTAGTCGCCTCCCGGTTGGCAGCGTTGAAAGGCCTTGACTTCCTGCTGAGAGCCGTTCAACTATTGAAGGTCCAGCAGATTCCCGTCACTCTCGACATCTATGGTGGAGGACCGGAAAAGGCTCACCTGGTCAGACTTGCCAGGATCCTTGATGTGGATGATCGCGTCATCTTCCTAGAAGGGTTGGCGAACGGCCCAGCCTTTCGTCAGGCTCTTGAAGGGCACGATCTATCCATCATGGCCCATCTCACAACAGATTTTGGCCGCGCCTTTTGGGATGCTATGGCTGCAGGTTTGCCTGTCATCGCATTTCACAGCGATGCCGCAAGCCATACTGTGCGTGATCGACTGGATGGCCTCCTTGCTCCGATGGCCGACGTCGAAGGGCTAGCCGATCGAATCCGGCAGGCACACAGTGACCGCACGCTGCTCCAGAAGATGAGCCTGGCTGCGCGTGAGCGTGCAATGGTAAACACTCGATCTGCCTGGAATGATCTGCGTGCGGCTCGGATCAAGGAGCTCATGCTAAGTTCGGAGGAAAGTGGGTTCATTTAGAGGGCGGCGGTCTGTTGTCGGCAGGATTACCGAAGTCATTGCGGGTTGGCTTCTGAACACGCATAATCAGGAAGAGCCCCGGCTGCCAAGGGGTGCCTCAGGCAAGGAAGAAGAGTGCCAGTGTTACGGTCAGGATTGTTGCAAGTCAAGCGCTGGGTCTTTCTTGCAACGCAAGTGGAAGGGTCTCCCTCGGAGCTTGTGCCTGTGAAAGAAATGTGGAGAAAGCAGCAGTGATGACGAACGCGATCCTTGTCACGGGAGGGGCCGGCTTTATCGGGTCGAACTTCGTGTTGCACTGGATCAAGAATGCGCATTCCAAGGTCGTGAACCTCGACCTGCTCACCTATGCTGGAAATCCGTCGAACCTGCGCACGATTGCCGACGAGACCGTGCACCAGCTGGTTGTAGGAGATATCAGCGACCAGGCGCTCACGCGCTCATTGCTTGCCGAGCACCGGCCTTGTGCTATCGTGCACTTCGCTGCCGAAAGTCATGTAGATCGATCGATCCTCGATCCGGGTGCATTTCTTCGTACCAACATTGAAGGTACCTATCGTCTGCTTGAGTCGGCCAAGCAGTACTGGCAAACTCTCGGCAAACAGGAGCAGAATAGCTTTCGTTTTCTGCATGTCTCTACCGATGAGGTTTATGGTAGCCTCAGGCCTCACGATGCGGCTTTTACAGAGCAGAACCAGTACGCGCCAAACAGTCCATATGCGGCATCAAAGGCCTCCTCTGACCATCTCGTACGAGCGTACTATCATACCTACGGTTTTCCGGTACTTACTACCAACTGCTCCAATAACTATGGTCCCTTTCAATTTCCTGAAAAGCTGATCCCGCTTGTGACCCTGAATGCGCTAGAAGAGAAGCCGCTGCCTGTGTATGGCGATGGCAGCAACGTGCGCGATTGGTTGTTTGTCGAGGATCACTGTTCGGCAATTCGGTCTGTTTTAACGCGCGGCCGTGTTGGAGAGGTCTACAACATAGGCGGTCTGAACGAACTGACCAACCTTGAAGTAGTGACCGAAATCTGCGCGATCCTCGATGACGAGAGGCCAGCTAAGCTACCCCGACGCAGGCTGATTAACTATGTGCCGGACCGTCCTGGGCATGATCGACGCTACGCCATCAATGCAGACAAGATCAGGCGTGAACTAGGATGGCAGCCGACGGTTGACTTTAGCACCGGTCTACGGCGTACAGTGCAGTGGTACATCGAAAACAGGAACTGGGTCAACGACGTGCGCACTGGCGCCTATCTGGATTGGATCAAGACCAATTACACCGAGCGGGTCGCTCAGTGAAGGGCATTATTCTTGCTGGCGGCTCGGGTACCAGGCTCCATCCGGTCACCCATGTCGTGTCCAAGCAGCTGCTGCCGGTCTATGACAAGCCGATGATCTACTATCCGCTGTGCGCATTGCTGCTTGCCGGCGTCCGTGACATTCTCGTCATCTCCACGCCACAAGATACCTCCCGTTTTGCTGCTCTGCTTGGCGATGGTTCCAAATGGGGCCTCTCGATTGAACATGCCGTGCAGCCTTCTCCCGACGGACTCGCCCAAGCCTTTCTGATCGGGCGTGATTTTATCGGGAACAGCCAGAACTCGCTGGTATTGGGAGACAACATCTTTTATGGAGAGGCTCTCGGGGGATTACTGAAAAGCGCGGCGGCGAAGACACGGGGAGCCACCGTGTTTGCCTATCGCGTGCAAGACCCCGAGCGGTATGGAGTCGTCCAATTCGACTCGGCAGGCCACGCGATGAGCCTGGAAGAGAAGCCCCAGGCCCCCAAGTCACCATATGCCGTTACCGGGCTTTACTTCTATGATAGTACCGTGGTTGACATAGCTGCCGAGCTCAAGCCATCGGCGCGAGGAGAGCTTGAAATTACCGACGTCAACCAGGCTTACATGGCACAGGGTCTGCTCGACGTAAAGGTGATGGGCCGGGGCATGGCATGGCTTGACATGGGCACACACGATTCTCTGTTTGAGGCGGGAGCTTTTATCCAGAGTATCGAGCGGCGACAAGGCACCAAAATCGCATGTCCCGAGGAGCTTGCCTACCGTTGTGGATACATAACGAAAGCAGAGCTTGAAGCATTAGCGCAACCAATGCGAAAGAGTGGATATGGGCAGTATCTTCTCGACATTGTCAGCGAGCCCGACTTCTTCCCGGACTCCTTTTAGAACATGAGAATCGCAGAAACAGCCCTCCCTGGAGTCATGCTGCTTACACCTGCAACGTACGCTGACCCGCGTGGAATCTTTATGGAGACTTATAATCACCGGGTCTTGGAAGAAGCAGGTCTGCCCACACGATGGTGCCAGGACAACTTTTCTGTCTCTACGCGGAACGTCGTGCGAGGCTTGCATTACCAGATAACCCAGCCCCAGGGAAAACTGATTCGAGTCACCTCCGGAATCGCGCTCGACATTGCGGTGGATCTGCGACGGAGTTCCCCCACATTCGGGCGCCACTTGGCTATGGAACTCAGGGCTTCCGATTACACAACGCTCTATATTCCGCCAGGTTTTGGACATGGCTTTCTAGCTTTGAGCGATGAAGTCGGATTTGCCTACAAGGTCACCGACTACTACTCGGCGCCTGCCGAGCGGACCATCCGCTGGGATGATCCGAACCTCGCTATCGACTGGCCCATTGCAAAAGCGCAGGCGATTGTCTCTGCGAAGGATCAGTCAGGAACCTTGTTCGCAGATGCAGACGTATTCGAGTAGCTTGGGCCATTTAACCAGAAGGTGACTCCCTCCTTTATGCGTGGTTTCTACTCAAGTGGAGATCAGACTCTACTCCTGCTGGGAGCGACCGGCCAGCTTGGGACGGCGTTGACGCGCGCCTTTGATGACCAGAACCTGCGGGCGCTTGATCGGCAGGCGGCCAACTTCGCTCACCCGGAGAGTTTGCGCAATCTGGTGCGCGATATGCAACCAGCCTTGATTGTCAATGCTGCTGCGTACACTGCAGTCGATCGGGCAGAGTCGGAACCAGCCATGGCTGACCTTGTGAATCATGAATCTCCCAAGGTCCTGGCTGAAGAGGCTGAGCGTGCGGGCGCCTTGCTGGTTCACTACTCGACGGACTACGTGTTCGATGGACAAAAAAGCGAGCCGTGGAGCGAGACCGATCTTCCCGCGCCTCTAAATGTGTATGGCGCCACCAAGCTTGCAGGTGAGCAAGCTATAGCCAGATCCTGCCAGCGCCATATAATTCTGCGCACAAGCTGGATCTATGGTCCCGATGGATCTAACTTTTTGCGCACGATGCTTCGCCTTGGCCTGGAGCGGCCGGTGCTGAAAGTGGTGAACGACCAGTGGGGCGCTCCGACAAGTTCGGCCGCACTCGCCCATGCAACGCGTGCTATCGTCGACAAGCTGAACGTGGCAGCCAGAGCACAGGGTGAGGATGCACTGCCCGAACGATGGGCGGGCGTGTATCACCTCTCGTGCGCGGGAAAAACCACCTGGTGCACTTTTGCTGAAGCCATTTTTGACGCGGCAGCCGAACGCGGATTCTGCTCTCGCCCGCAGGTGTGTGGCATTCCGGCGGAGCTTTATCCAGCGGCAGCTCGACGGCCTCTCAATTCAGTGCTTGGAAATCAGAAGGTCCATGATACCTTCGGCGTTCAGATGCCACATTGGGAGAAGGCGCTCGAAGCAGTATTTCGGGAGCTTGAGTAAAAGGGCCTGCCGCTATGCTTGAGATAAACTTTGGATGTTGTGAGTGAAATGCAGGGTTTGCATCGCGCGGGAAGACCAGCATAGCTGGCGCCAATGTTGTTCGCCCGAGGAGTTCGGATTCCGGAAGCCGCCCGCTGCAGAGCATCTTTAGGGTCAGCGATACCGGTTTTTCATCCATGTAAGAAGCTGGCTTATGGTGCAGCAAAGCTGTTTGACAACTCCCGCAAGGCCCCTCTGCTTAACGGCAAATATAGACCTGTATTGCAACGGACTGCAAAATCTGCCAAAGCTTAAAGGACGAACGCCGTGTGTTACCGGTAAAAGTGAGGAAGTGTAATGGATTTCGGAGTCCGTCGTCCTCACATTCGACCTCGCTCTGTAACCGCAAGATCCAGGCGAAGTGCTGAACAAAGGAGCGTGCAATTGTCTTGGTTTCTGCTTGAGCCGGATCATAGAAATCAATCTAGGTACCGACTCTCCGCGTGAAACGCGTTATTAGTTTCTTAAGACGGCAGGTATGGGTCACAATTTCCGACGTGCAAATATTCCTCTACTTTTGGCAGTGGCAAACTGAGGTGTTTTGATCAACTGAAAGCGGCACCATCCTCATGCAAGAGCGTGAAGCCTCGCAACGCTCTATGCCGACAAAGCATGCCACGCCAGCAGCGAGACGGTTGAAGTAAGAAGGAACTAATCCTGATCGAGAATCAACGCACGAGCTTAAACAGTATTACCAGCCTGGGAGGGGCAAAAGAAATACTTAGGCGAGAAGTTTACTTAGGCGAGAGTAGACAGAGGCCTCGCTTCAGCGCATTGTTTCGGCAGCGCCCATCTTACTGGAGCTCCAGGCTTGTCAAGCAATGGTGCGCCGTCAGCAGGGTGCTCGTCGCTGCAACTTAGTGGAGGACCCTCTGACGCTTTTTGCTTGTGACCTCTTCGATAGAAGCATGCTCGACATTGCGGCCTGTCCGGATCCAGACTTCCCCTGAGCGGACACTGCGGATTAGGTTAGGAATCAGCATAATCTTCCAAAGCACGTAAAAGGGAGCAAGAGCGAGGATAGCGGCATCACGCCAGCCGCCGCCTCCAGCTGCAATGGCGCTGACCAGGTGCAGCATAACAATAAGGATCCCCGTAAAACCCATCTCGCGCTCGATTGACAGCGGGGCTGAGAAGGCCACGCAAAGAAAAAAAACGTGGAAAGCCAGGGGCAGCAAAAGCAAGTCGAGGAGTGGCTCAAGGCAGCGCAGCTTGCCGTTGCAGACATCGCGTAAGAGTGAAGGTGCGCAGGTGGCAAGCATACGGAACCGCCCACCTTCCCAGCGGGAGCGCTGAGACTTGACATCCTTGGTGTTTACAGGCGTTTCTGCATAAACTGCAGTCTCGTTGAGGAACGCTACGCGGCGGCCAGAGCGAACAAGCGCTAAATGGTATTCAAGATCTTCAACGATCGAGGTAGCAAGGTAGGGAAGAGCGAGAAGTGTCTCGCGGCGAAGTCCGAATCCATTACCAAGAATACCAGCAGAAAGGCCGAGCCTTTCTCGCCCGATGGGGCGAACAAGGTTAAAAGCGAGCAATGCCACGCGCATGAGGCGGCTGCGCATTGTTTCAGTGGCATTGAGAACCAGGTAACGAGCCTGAACCGCGTGCGCGCCCCTGCGTAGTGAGCTGATCGATGCCACAAGGAAGTTGGATGCCACATGAGTGTCTGCGTCCACCACGAGCATGCAGTCATAACCGAGCGCAAGCAGATGAGTGAAAGCATAGTCCAGAGCATAACCCTTGCCTCGCTGCGTCGCATTGTTGCGCTCGAGTACTCGCGCGCCGGCCTGGCGGGCAAGCCAAGCGGTGCGATCGGTGCAGTTATCGGCTACCACATAGATGTCCACTGCGACGTCTGTCTCCGGAGGGTCGGCTTCCCGTAGGCTCCGCACACAATCGGTAATGGTAGCGTGCTCATTGTGCGCGGGAATGACGACGGCTGCGCGCCAGGGCCCCAGAGTTGGACGCGCATGTTGGCGTCTGCCCGGAAGTTGGGCCCCTAGAGTTAGGACCAGCAACTCGATCGAGCCGGGAAGGGTGAGGCATGCTGCAAAGGCGCCGGCCAAGTTCCGAAGCAGAGGGATCAGGCCACTTCTCAGGGGTTGTAAAAACTCGACCAGGATTTCGGCAACGCTGTGCATCTCTGCTTCTCCTTATATTCACCAGGCCGCTGTCTTGCTGCAGTATCCGCTTTTCGTATATAGGGAGTGCATGTATTGCCAAGGCACGGCGCGCCTCAACGTTCAGGCGTTCACCAATGCTCTTAGATAACCGCTTGGAGGCTTTTAGCGGTGTGACGCAGCCGGTCGTTGCGAATGAATGCAGGAAGATGGCCTAAGTAACCACCAGCTGGTGAGGCTTTTTTAACTAAGACCGAAAACTGTGATGATCCAAAGATCAACGGCATAGGCTGGCCGCTCGTAGTATCGCAGGCTTGCAGTCGCAGGTAAGCGAATACGGGCTTGCTTTCACGGAGCATCAAGCAGGCTCGCTTTTTTCTCGAGACTTGCACAAGCAGGTGGCCGCTTCCCGAGCTTATGAAAAGTCGAGAAAAGTTAGCTTTCTCTCACCAACGGACCCATAGTTCAAACTGTGATTGCTAAGACATTGGGTGGCGGCAACCTTACACCGGTGGTCGCTTGACTCGCTCAATCTCATGCAGCAGCTGCATAGCGGATCCGGGTGTGAGAAATTGGCATTAGGACACGGGGTCAGCTGGCGCGGCCAGGTCGTCTGCGCACAGTCGCTTATCCGTCCGGAGGAAGACCGGCGTTGATCCCTCGTTTTCGTGAAAGGTGTTCCCATTGCCTTTTGATTCGGCCGCCTCGATCGTCTGCGGAAACCGCGGACGTGCCTGAGAGTCGCTACCAACTCCCCATGCTAGATTGCAGGCTGCTCGAAAGTACGTTTTCAAGCAGGTGAGATCATGATGACGTTTGCTACAGGTCCGTAGCAAGCCGCCTGCCAAAAATCTCCGCTAAGTGGTCAGCGCTATAAGATAACTCATAGCACTCCTTTATGCGGATGCGGCCCGAGGCGCCCAGAGTCCGGCAAAGACTCGGGTCGTCAATGAGAAAAGCAATCGCCGCGGCAAGGCCGTCGATGTCGGAAGGGGCAACAAGCAGGCCGTCAACGCCATTCCGGATCAGCTCCTGGATGCCATTAATATGGGTCGCGATGCAAGGGATTCCCATCGCCATCGCCTCCATGAGAACGACGGGAATACCTTCAGCAAAGCTAGCCAGGGCAAAGATGTCGGCCGCAGCATAGAAGGTCTGTATTTCATCCTGATTGATCGCGCCGGCAAAGCAAATCTGCTCGCCCAACGCCCGGACAGACACGAGCTGTTCCAGTGCAAAGCGATCCGGACCATCGCCTACGAAGGTCAAGTGAACTCGCCGCCCTGCGCGAACAAGGCGGTTAGCTGCCTCGATCAGAATGCGATGACCCTTGCTTGAGACCAGTCGCCCGACACAGAGTATCTCAGTGCATTGCGGCTCCGGCCGAGCAGGGCGAGCCATAAAGTGTTCGGTATCTACGCCCAGGCGTGATATTTCAAACTTAGACCAATGATGACCTGCAGAGATCCTCATCATCTGGCTTTGCGCAAAGAAGCTGATACAGGTAATAAAGGAAGCACGAGCTACTTTGGCAGAGAGCAAGGAGCCGGGTACGTCATAGAATTCGTCCGGTCCATGTACGGTTATCGAGAGAGTAACTGGCGCGAGATAGGTGGCCAACAATGCAACGCTGGCGGCCTGTGAGGCAAAGTGAACATGCAGGTGCGAAAGAGCTCGCCGTTGCATCCAGCGAGTGAGGATCGCGGCTTCTATCCAATAGAACAGGCAAAGCAGGGTGCGCGCTGGATCCGGAGCACCCAGGCGGAGCGCTGCGAACAGGCTGCCAAGCAATGCGGAGGGACGATGTACCAGGAACCATGCCAGGCTCTTGAGGCCTCCGCGCGCCGCCTGGGCCTTAATATAGAAAGTGCGCGAAGCCTCGACCCGCTCGACCTGAGTAAGCGTGTCGTGCGCTGGACCAGCGTTGATGGACGCAACCTCGATTGCGATCCCCCGCTCGCGCAGCGCGAGGACTTCGCGCAGGATGAACGTGTGAGATACGGCTGGGTATTTGCTGATCAGGTAGGCGATGCGCTTTGGCTGTGAGCTCATCTGCAGACATTGTCCCAGGCGCGCAAATACATCTGTTGGCCGCTCCAAAGCGATTTGCTCATAGAAAGTGTAAGCGCAAGCTCCAGCAGTAACGAGCGTAAGCGAGAGAAGATGTGCCCTAAGTACTAAGAAAGAATCTTGAATGTACCTTCGTCGCGATGATTGTGATTAGCTTTTCGTAGCCGTGGTAAGCGGCAACATAATGCCTCCGCGACTAAGTGCGGGATGGGATCGGACTGAAGTTGGGCGATCGGAGCAGGCATGGCGAAAGATAGCGCCTCCCTTACGGGTGCGGCCACAATCGATGCTTCAGTCATCATCGTCTCTTTTAACACACGCGAGATCTTGCGCGAGTGCCTGCAATCGGTCGGGCGAGAAGCAGCCAACCTCCGCATCGAGGTGCTGCTGGTAGACAACAACTCGAGCGATGGATCGGCGGAGATGGTTGAGCAGCAGTTCCCACACGTTACCCTGATTCGCAGCCCCACCAACCTCGGGTTCGGCGCCGCAAACAACGTCGCTCTTGCACGCGCACGTGGACGCTACTTCGTGCTCCTCAACTCGGACGCTTTCTTTGAGCCGGGTGCGCTTGAACTATCAATACGCCACATGGATCAGACCCCGCTTTGCGGCCTCGGTGGCGCTCGCCTGGTCGGGAGGGACGGCGCACCGCAGCCCTCTGCGCGTATGTTCCACTCGCTGGCAAGAGATTTTTTCGTGCTGACCGGACTAGCCGGGACATTTCCGAAATCTCAGCTATTTGGCAGCCTTGATCGAAGCTGGGCTGACCCGAACCAGGCTGCGTCTGTTGATTGGGTGCCGGGTGCATTCTCGATCCTGCGGCCGCAAGCGGTAGCGAATGTGGGAGTCTTTGATCCCGCGTTTTTTCTTTACTACGAAGAAGTCGATCTTTGTTTTCGAATGAAGCAGACAGGTTATACGGTCTGGTACTGGCCGGATGTCGTTGTCGTCCATCTGGGTGGAGAATCATCGCGTCAGCTGAAGACGTTAGCCTTTGCCTCGAAAGCCGCGCAGGTGGTTCTATGGAGGATGCGCAGCACATTGCTTTACTACCGCAAGCATCATGGCGCGAAAGCTCGATTTGCCAAATGGCTTGAGATCCTGCTTTACAGCATCACCGTTGTCCGCAGCAGTCTGAGTCAGGCAGAAGCGCGTAAAGAACGTGCAAGACATCATCGCGTGCTGATCCAACTCATGCAACAGGCCTGGACCGATACAGAGGGCGGCCGCGTTTCACCGCCTCGCCCGTGGTGATTTAGGCGATGAGCACCTCGAAACGGTTCCTCGTGTGGCCTTTGCGGGCTTTGTTCAGGGCCATTGCCGGTCTCCAGGAAAATACTCGCAGACTCTATGCGCATGCTTCGCTTGCAGCGCACCTAAGCCGACCGCTGCCTGCGACCGTGGTCGTGCTGGGTAAGTCTTGGGTCTACGGAACAGGCGCGATCCACTTGGGCGAACACACGCTGCTCTATCCTGACCTGCATTTAGAAACCCAGGGCAAAGCGGTGATTACGCTAGGCGACGGCGTTGTGCTATCGCGAGGTGTGCACCTGGTCGCCATGGCCGGCATCACCCTCGGCCGCGGCTCTATGTTGGGCGAATACACCAGCGTCCGCGACGCAAATCATCAACGCACACCGGGTATGTCCATCCGCGATGCAGGCCACACCGCCAAGCCGATCGTCATTGGAGCAGAGGTCTGGATTGGTCGTGGAGCGATCGTGCTGGGCGGCGTCACCATCGGCGACGGCGCAACGGTCGGGGCCAATGCCGTGGTCACGCGCGACGTAGCTCCCGGCGCGACAGTAGTTGGCGTTCCTGCCGCGGCTATCGAGAAGCGGCGAAGCGAAGCATAGGTCACTCTGTGCCGCTCGCTCCACCGTGCTTGTTCAGAGTGTCCTTCTCAACAGGAAGCAAACAGCCAGAAACACCAGAAAGATTCCCGTAGCCTGGAGGTCCTGACGCAGCGGGCTGACCCCCTCGCGTGTCGCTCCAAACTGGGTTACAACATAAAGGGGAAAGTCTCCGGCGGCCACCGCAACCACCGCGCCATACATGCCAAAGAAGCGAAAGCTAAGCGGGATACCAAGCAGCATTGTGGCACAGTAAGCAGCATTGCCGATAGCGTTGTACTTTGTTTTCCCCAGCGAGAACAGCACCGGCGCCGTAGTCTGGTAAAGCAGCGTATGCCACAGACCGAGCGCAAGAATTGGAATCATCCAGGCTGCTTCTCGGTACCGCCCGTCATAGAGTTTAACGATGAGCAGGTGTCCCCAGACAGACATTATGCTGAGCAACACAGCGCCCGCTAGGAGTGCGTAAAAGCGATAGTGGAGAAACTTGGCCCGGAATTCCTGCTTGGGCAGGTGAATGATCTTGGCGATAAACGGGTATGCGACGCGAGAAGAGAGCGAGAGGATCACAGCGCGAGGAATATCGCTCAGCGAGTACGCGATACCGTAAATTCCAAGCAGCGACAAACTGATTAGCCGTCCCAAAAGCAGACGGTCTGCCTGCGAAGCAAAAAAGAAGAAGGCAGTCCCGACCATGATCCACTTACCGAAATGGATGATATTGTGAGCTGACTCTTTATCCCAGGCGAATCGATTTCGGATCCCAGGCGTGAAAGCACCCACGTGGCTGATGACCAGGCGATAGAAGGTGGCAATCAGCTGGCCACCGACAATGGCCCAGACAGACGGTCTGAAGTAAGCCCACACTACCGTCGCAAAAAGACTCACTAGAGTCATGCTGCCATCGATCGCAAAGAGCCGCTTGACGGCCATGTGTCGGGAAAGGCTAAGCAGGTTCGTGCTGTTGAACCCCGAGATTAGGGAGGTGAGCCCGAGCACAGGTAGAAGCATGCGAAGTTTTGGATCATGGTAAAACGCAGCCATCTCCCAGCTCACCGCCGCCGCGCACAGCCAGATCGCGGCTCCGCGAACCACCTGGATCGTCCAGGCGGTGTTCAGAAAGATGGGTTCGTCGCCGTGCGGAGACTGCACCACGCTCGGCGCCAGCCCTATATCCGAAAGCAGGGTTAGGCCGATGATCAGCGTTGTCAGAAGCGTCATCTCGCCGAAGATCGCCGGCAGCAATAGCCGGGTCAGCACAAGGCTGCTCACCACCCGGAGGGCCATCCCGGAGCCGTATTCCAGAATGGTCCAGATAGAGGCGCGAGCAGCCTTTGCCTCGAGCTTTGAAAGTTCCGCCGGCGCTTCTGCCGCCGCACTCTCCTTGATCATGATCGCCACCGCGCCTCCTTTCGAGAGCCCATCATCTGGCAGACAGACTGCAAGGCTCACGCTGTTGTTGCTCCAGAGAGCGAGCAGAAACAGCCGACGGAAGCACAGCCACGGAAAAGAGAATTAGCATAGGATCGCAGGGAAAGCGGAAGCGCGGCTTGACTATCGTTACTCCCGAGCTAAGCATCACTAGGGCTAATGCGCCCCCAGACATCCAGGCCAGCGGAGATCGCCGATGGAGCCACAACCCAGCTAAGCTTAGTAGGATAAGCGGCAGCATAGCCCAACCCACCAGTTGCGCAGCCAGCGAATTGTGCAGGCCCGGCGTGGCCGGCTTGCCGACCGAATCTAGAACGGCTAACGAACGCAAAACAAACAAGTATCCAAAGCGCACGCGATGCGCAGCAATCCAGGCATTCGCCCGCGCATGATGATCTCTGTCCCAGGTCACTTCATCGCCGAATGGCTCTTCAGGAGTAATGTCGGCTCGGATCAGGTTGCCCGATCGTGGTTCAGCCTGATCGTTCGCACCGAGCTCCATGTTGAAGCCGCCATTGGTAGCGACCGATTGCGTATGCAGCACCAGGTGGTTCCGCACAATCCAGGCACCGGTGGGCAGTAAGCTGAAGAACGCGATCAGGCACGCAACTCGCACCCGGCGACGCACGCCGGCAACAATGGCCAGCAGGATCCCGAACGGGCCGAAAATGGTAGTAGCGGAGGCTGCGATCCCAGCGGCCAGTCCCGCCAGCAACCCATACCCTATCGAGTTACGACTGATGGCCTGAAGTGCAAGCAGTATCGAGAGGATAAGCGCGATTGCGGTCATCGTCGTCGGGTACACAGTCGTCGCCGCATAGTTCAATCCAGGATGGAAAGCAACGATCAGGGCAGCAAGCACCGCGTATGGTCGCTGAAGCTTGAGAAAGCGCGCCGTCCAGAAAACAAGAAACGGAAGCAGGCACAGCAATACAGCCTGGATCATGGCAAGTACCCAATACCGATCGCCTACGAGCTTCATGCAGAAAGCAAGAAAATAAGGCATCGCCGGTGGCCGGTACGCGCTCGCATGGTCAAAGAGGCGATAACCTTGTCCGTGGGCAAGCGAGCGCGCGATACTTAGGTACTCGCCCTCATCATAAAAGCGCTGTCCTCGCCCGGCGACGGCGATAAGCATCAGTCGCAACAGCGCAGCCACGAGCACAGCGCCAGGCAGCACAAAGCGCTGGGACAAAAGTGTCTCAACGTACTTGCCTGCCTCAGCTATCGAGCGAGCAGCGGGTTTATTTTCCTTCAGGACAACTTCCAAACTCTCCCCCTCCGCAGACAAAGTATCAAGTTGCGTTTGTGCTTCTTGCCGACAGCGAACCCGGCTTACTTTCCGTATTGCGCTTTTAAAGTGGCGCACGCGCGAATATATTGGAGTCAGTTCGGCTTGATTGCCGGCTCCCAGGTTCAGCGCACCTCGCTCCACTCGAAAGTCGTTATGGAAAAAGGCGCCAGAGAGTACGGCGCCTCGGCGCGAAAATGCGGCTCCTCGGAACGAACGATTCGTACCACCTCTTCCTCTTCGTTGGAATCCGTAATATGGGGCGCGGTAAGTTGGCTGAGTCGCACCATCCCCTCAGGCCGGCCGCCTGAGAAAGTAACCGGCCAAGTCTTTCGCCGATCGAGGTTGAATACAATCACGCTGCGACGCTCACCCTCACTGAAGGCAAAGACCTGCAATGCATGAGCTTTCTCCATCTTGACATCGTTGTTCCTGCTCAGCTCCTGCTTCCACACCGGGTCCGCGCCGGTAAGCCTTGTCTCAACCATGCTCGAAAGCATGACGCGATTGACCACCTCTTCCGTCAGAAACAGGGGCCGCCGCCGATCCGTAGGTCCGCCCATGTCCAGCACCATGCCCCATAGCGGCGTCAATTCCGCACTATTTCTCGGGTTCCGAAACTTGTTCGCATATCCGGGCAGAGAGTAGGTGGACTGGCTTGTGATTCCTAGATCGCGCAGCATCAGCAGCATATGTTCGATCACTGTCAGACCGCCGCCCACCGACGGCACCACCGCGTTCACCATCGTCTGCTGTGCATCGCCCTGGTCCGTGCCAAGGTTCACCTCGTACACGGCGAGCTTTGCGGGGCGTTGAGCTCCCCGCGCTGCCTTCGCCTGCTGCGCCATGCCCCCGCTTGGCACACTGTCCAGGCTCTCCGGTTCTGCGAACATCGAGCCGAAGATCGCCTCTGTTGAGCTCGCGTCCGGGAGCTTGTTGAACAGGTATGGGGCCACCGCTACACTATCGTAACCGTCACTGTTCGCAAGCTCCTGACCCGTCCACCACGAATTCGCCGCAAAACTCCCAAGAGTAAGATCAAACCGGGCCGGCACAAACGCCGGCGACAAGCGGGTTCTAGAAAAAACCTGCGCAGCCCGCCTGCCATACAAAACCGGATCAGCCATCGCGGCCCCGTAAAACGTGCTGGCGTTCCACAATTCATTGCCAAACTCAAGATGAATCACAGGAAATACTTTCGTCCAAGGCACACTCTGCCCAAGCGCAGCGCGCTTTGCCCCGTAGGGGCTTCCCGCCGCGCCGGCCAAATACTCAATCAGGCGGCCCGCGTCTTCGGGCGTTGTGGTCGCCGGCAATGAGTACCAGGGTTCAGCCTGTACCGCCTTGCAGAGTGTCAAAAACTCATGCAGCCCTAGCGGAACCTGCTCCTGCTCTGTCGCCTGGGTGCTGTACCCGGCACGCTGCCGGGCAAACGGCGGCGCGATCATGTTGTCAATCGTGCTCGCCGTGGCGGCACCACCGTCTGTGTAGCGCAAGATGCCCGGCTTTAACTCCCGC
>CAXTMM010000002.1:58163-78797 GCA_964245415.1 uncultured Acidobacteriaceae bacterium
CAGCGTGGTGACCACTTCATTGCGGAAGGCGGTCGGATTGTCGCTTGCGGCGGCCGCAGTCAGGCTCACGTCATCAAGCAGCATATCGGCTCCGCTTATGCTGAAGCTTAGATCGACAGGGCCAACGCGTGTTCCATCCTCGGCTGCATTCCAATCGAAGGTGTAGTCCTTCCAAAAGCTCGAAAGCGGAATCCTTTTGTTAGGAAATAGGATCTCCTGCCTGGCGCCGGCCCGTATGATGCTGACGCTGACTGAGGCATTGCCGCCCAAACCTTTTGCGCGGAAAGCCAGTGTGTAACGGCCCCTGAGCTGAATAAAGGATCGATCCTGGTACGTGTCGAAGTACGAGTCGAGGCGAGCACTCTGCCCGGCGCCCGACGCATGGATGCGCAAGGCCTGCTTGCCAGGGCTGTTGGGCGCGAGATCGTGAAACTCCGTCGTAAATGTAGCACCGCTTTGCATCGAGTTCGTCCACCACCCTCTCTCGGCATCGCCGGCGTGGGCGAAGCGTACCAGCACAAAGTCGCCCGCAGACGGCGTATGCGCGAGCGCAGGAAAGTCAAACGCTACCCCGCTCTCCGCCGCGTGGCTGCTCGATCGAACGGTTCCTGCAAGACCGGCAGCTGGACCTGACAGGAACTCGAAACTCGCATCCTTGAGGAAGTCCTTCGGCCAGACAGCATACTGGTTCCCATCGGTGCAGCTCGTGGCTGTAGCGCTCTTGCAGCGCAGGATTGATTGCCAGGTCTCGCCCTCGAAGCCGGGATTGCGAAAGGTGAGGTTTCGCAGCATCTGACCGGAATCGTAAAAGTTCTCACCGCCGATGTTGATGCCGAAGCGCTTTACGCCGGTTCGCAGCACCTTGGCCGTGATAGCGATGTCGGTTACTGAGCTAGCTATGTCGGGAGAAGTAGTTTGAGCGGCAGACTGGCTGCATGTCGCCTGCAGCAGCATGCATAATATTGTCAGCACAAGCAGTGATTGCCATCCGCCCCGAGTCCAGACCAGCACCGCTATCCGGCAATCTCTATCAAACCGATAAATGGCTGGGTCGTAGCTTCCTCGACTTGGAAGAATGCTCATCCTGTTTGCGCTTCCCCCGAAGCCGGATTGATCGATCTGCTGGCTGGTCTCAGCTGTCATCTTATAAGTGCCGTACCCGCCCAGCCTTCGGCCGGTTCGACCGAAAGTAACCGCGTAGCCCCGGAACGAACCGGCGGAGAATCGCTGATCACGTGTTGATGAGGGGGTCGATTTCTCCGGTTTTGGGAATGCTGATTCCTTCGGTGTAGGGTTTCCAGCGAAATGGAAAATCCCAGACGCTTCTGGTGTCTACAATCAGCATCGGCGACATAAAGCGGCGCAGCGCTACTGCACCCAATCTGTGCGACTGCTGCAGTCAAAATAGTAGTTTTTGTGCTTAGGCATTAACAGTTCGCAACGAAGAACATGCGGAGAAACCTCTTGCTCGCACCGGTACCGTCTCTCTCGCGCTTCCACACAGGTCATGTCGCGCAGTCCTCGCCGTTCGTGGCGGCCACGCGTAACTGATGGATCTCCTCATCTTCGCTCCGGCGCTGCTCTGCACAGCAGGGCTTCTGTTGTGGGGCGTGCAGAAAACCTTCCTGAATGTGTGTCTGCCGGTTCTCCTTGTCTTGCCCACTTACTTCTACTGGAAGATGGATGGCTTCCCAGGAGTGGACTTCGGGCTCGCAGTTCTTATGCCCTTCGGTGGAGCACTGATTCCACTTGTTGGCTCACGTTGGAAGTTCAGCCGCAGCGATCTCTGGATCTTGCTGTACATCCTTTCAAGTGCCGTCGCCGATTTGCGGGCAGGTGAAGCAAGCCTGGCGAAGTACCGGCTGTTCAACGTCATCGTCGCAGCGCTCATTCCCTATATGGCGGGCAAGATGCTTGTCGAGCAGACGAGCGCTCGTTTTGAAACTGTCAAGCGGATCATCTTAATCCTGTCCCTCTGCTGCCTGCTCTCCATACCCGAATTCTTCCTCAAGATAAATCTGTTTTCCCGAGTGGGGATGCATCTGTTTCCAAGCCAATGGTCGGGCTGGTGGACACAGGTGCGCTGGGGTTTTGGTCGAGTAGCCGGGCCATACGGAACAGCAGAAGTGTACGGAATGATCCTGATTGTGGGGGTGTTGTTGCTGCTTTGGGTCCAGAGGTGGAGTGACTCCGAGCTTCCGTTCTCAAAGCTTCGCTGGGTGCCTTCGCAAAAAGGGCTGCAGCTTTTGCTGGGCGTTCTTGTTGTCACCCTTTTGATGACCCAGTCACGCGGACCCTGGCTGGGAGCGGTGCTGGCCCTACCGGTAGCCTTGGTCGGCAGAGCGAAGCACGTCAGGCGTGCGGCGCTTTTGGTCGCTGTCGTACTGTTGTCGCTTGCCATCCCGGCCTACATCGAGGCAAATCGCTATACAAGTGGACCAAGACATAACTATGGCTCTGAACAAGAGACGGCACAGTACCGACGCGAGTTGCTTGTGAACTACCTGCCTCTCGCTGAGAAAGGAGGCTTGTGGGGGTGGGGGACCTTTCACCCGGTCTTAAATGGTCAGCCCTCGATCGACAACGAATTTCTGCGAGTCTTTCTGGTGCAGGGCTATGTGGGCGTTTTCGCGTATATGCTGCTCATATTCGAGGCCGGAATCGCGCTCGTGCGCACCGGAATCGCCACCAAGTCGAGCGAAGATCGTCACTTCTGTTTCACGCTTCTTGGCATCACTCTCGGTTGGGTCATCACGCTCAGCACCGTGTATATGGGGGCGCAGAGTTACGAGTTGTTTTTCCTGCTTATGGGGTGGATACAAGCTATCCCGCTTGTCCGCGTCAAGATGCCGGCTTTGCAGAAGAGTGCTGCGCAAAGCCCGGTTCAGGAGGCAAGACTCACGCGCGTCTACACCTGAGCGAGCTCGCCGCGCGCCTAAAAAGCTATCTCAACCGAAATAGATTGATGGGCATCGACATACGTCTCGATTCGTTTGAGGATTGCATGTGCTAAGCGGGATGGAAACACGGACGAAGCGCGAAGCTCCAAATGCCTAATCCACATTCCATTGCAGAACGAACATCGAGTAAGGTGGCAAGTACGCTACTGTTCCAGCAGGAAAGCCGCTGAAGGTTTCGTTTTGGATCGCGACCTTGGCGCTTGCTTCATTCGTGTCCGTGAGATTGGTGGAAGTAAGAAGACTGATCGAAATTGGAACGTCCGATGGCGCACCAGCCCCGATGGCATTTACTGGAAGCGATTGCGTCCTGCTTAGATTGAACGCGATGATGCTGCGTTTCTTTCCGCCATCAGAAAAGGCAAAGACCTGGATCTGATGAGCCCCGGTAAGCTGAATATTGTCATTGGTGCTGAGCGCCTGGTTCCACGTTGGATTGGCACCCGATACAGTTGTCGTGAGTAGGTAAGGCAGGATAGCGCTATTGGCAAGCTGCTCAGCAAGGAACAGAGGGCGGCGGAGATTGGTCTGGCCTCCCATGTCAACCACGGCGCCAAATAGCGGGGTCGTTTCACTGGCAGAGCTGGCCGTGTTTGTGAATGGATTTGAATACTCCGGTAAAGCGAAAACATTTTGAACGGTGACGCCAAGGTCGCGCATCATCAGCAGCATATGTTCGACGACCGTGATGCCGGCGCCGAGCGAGGGTACGACAGTATTGACGGCGGCTTGCGACGCGGTGCCAGTCACGGCGCTGAGTTGCACTTCGTAGACAGCAAGGGCCGCGGGTTTAACGTTGGAGGTTCCCGAGGCGCTTGCGGCTACGGCTTGTTGATGCATCGTACCCGTGGATACGCTATCCACGCTCTCAGGTTGCGCAAACATGGGACCGAAGATCGCTTCGTTGGAAGAGGCGTCGTTGAACGAGTTGAACAGGTAAGGAGCCGCGTCGACCGTGTCGTAGTCTGCACTGTTGGCCATCTCTGTGCTGGTCCAGTAAGGAACTGCCGCCCAGCTGCCCAGAACAAGGTTGAAGATCTCCGAATTATAGGACGAGGAACTACGCGCCGCGCTGAAGATGGTGGCGGCACGAGACCCATAGGCGACCGGATCCTGCATCGCCGCGCCGTGGAAATATCCGTCATTCCAGACTTCGTTGCCAAGCTCAAGATAAATTTTCGAGAAGACGCTGGTCCAGGGAGCAGCCTGACCGAGCGCGGCGCGCTTGGCGCCATAGGGAGTGCTCGCATCGCCGCCTAGGAACTGGATCAGGTTCTCCATCTCGGTTGGCGACACACCCACAGGAACGTTGTACCAGGGGTTGGCGCCTACCGTCTTGCAGAGTTCAAGAAATTCCTCAAGCCCGACCGTGATGTCGTCCCGCTCGGTCTCCTGCTGACTGTATGCAGTGCGCACGCGGGCGAACGCTGGAGCGATGGCGTTATCGATCGAGCCGCCCAACCCGGCACCGTTGCTATCCTCATAGCGAATGATGCCGGGGTGAAGAGCCTCAAGCGTGCTGACAACTTCATTGCGGAAGGCTGTAGGATTTTGGCTGTTGCTGGCTGCGGTGAGCGTTACGTCGTCAAGGAGCATACTGCCTTGGGACACATCAAACTTGAGAGCAGCCGTGCCAATGGAACTTCCAGCTTCTGCAGCCGAGAAGTTGAAGCTGTAGTCCTGCCAGGCGGAAGCGAGGGTAATCGTTTGCGTGAAATGGATGACTGTGCCGCTCGCCTGCAGCCGCTCGACGGTGATGGTTAGCTGTTTGTTCCCTCCGGTACCCTTGGCCCTGAAGGTGATGTCATAACTCCCGTTGAGTTGAACAAAGGAGCGTCCTCCGTAACTATCAAAATAAGAGGCGACCTCGGCGCTCTGCCCGGATCCGGAAGCATCGACCTGCAGCGCCTGTTTGCCAGGACTGTGGGGAGATAGATCGCTGAAATCAGTCGTGACAGAAGCGCCGCCATTGGCACTGGTCCACCATCCCGCTTGCGCGTTGCCCGGTACGTTCATCTGGATCTCGACAAAGTCGCCGACTGCAGGTGTCTGCGCGGCCTTGGCGAACGAGATAGTCACGCCGACCTTGCCTGAGTAGCTGGCGGCCGTGCTTGCACTCACCGTCCCGGTCGCTCCGAGTGCGTGACCATAGATGAATTGGAAGCTCGCGCCCTTAGCGAAGTTTGCCGGCCACTGCGCGTAGATATTCGTGTCGGTGCAACTAGTAGCAGTGGTCGAGGCGCAACGCAAAATCGTGCGAAACGTTTCGCCCTCAAAGCCGGGATTTCGAGAGACTAGATTGCGGAGAATCTGACCGGAGTCGTAGTAGGTCTGTCCGCCTAAGTTAATACCGAGCCGCTGCACATTACTTACCTTGGTACTGCCGTCGATCGCAATGTTTGTGACAGAGCCGCTGGCAATCGCAGAAGTTGCGAGCTTGCCGGTCATAGCAGTCGCGGGAAACATAGCTTGGATCGGGGTGGCCGCTCGGTCGGCCGCATTGCTCTCCACACTTGCGCTGTCCTGCGCGAAAAGATGCGAGCATGAAAAAAGAAGCAAAGCGAGCAAAAGTCGAGTGCCCTGTGGCCGATGCTTTCCTGAGTGGGCGTCTAAAGCTTGCATACAGAATCAACCTCTTCGAAGACTAAGTAGCTGGGAGCGATGAAAGTGGTAGGAACACGAAGGTAACTGAAATAGAGGCTGACCCCGTTTGCCGTGCGCCTCTCGAGGTCTGCCTGGCTATGATGAGTGCTGTGACGCGTATCGCTGCGACGTGCGGTGTATTCAAACAAATCAGACATCGAGTAAGCCATGCATCCACCGGCTGACGATCCGGCAGCGTGCGAGGAGGATGGCTGCCACGGGCCTTCTTGGTTTATCCAGTGCAAGCGTTTTCATCCTGAGATTCGTGCGAGACGACTCTCAAGGAATCACGCTAACACGAAGATTAGATTGCTCAAATAATTTAGAAAAATGAAGTAGAAGACTAAACGTATTTACTCGATCCTTGTAGATAGCACTTGGTAAGGATGAAGTAATGACCACATCTTTGTAGCGGCGCCTGAACGATGAAGAGAAAAAAGTGCAGTTGTCGCTCATCGTCGCGGCCATCTGCGGGGCCGCTCTTCCACCAGCGCTCTTCATAGTGCGTCACTGATCCTTGTGCACTTATGGAACACATCTGGGAACCTATATCGGGAAGTGATGGAAAGCCTGGTTACCACCGATACGGTGTGGTAATCCAACGGGTGGGTTAGGTTACCAGCAGGTTATTGCTGTCAGGGTAGATACAGGAGTCGCATGCACGAGCGAAATATCACGCGAGCTACGGATCGGTATTCAGGTAGGAGACTATGAAGCCGGAGTCGGAACCGGGAATTAAGATTGATCTGCGACGCAGCCTGAAGATGCACAGAAAGCTGGCGCTGTGGGTGTTTACGTGTGTGGCGCTTTTATGTATCGCGTTCGCGCTTACGCGTCAACCGCAGTACATGGCGAAAAGTCTGGTTTACATTCAGCCGGGCACGCCGAAACCATTGACGGATGTAACGTCTGGTTTTTATGACTCCTCTCGGTACGACTCCTACATGCAGCAACAGCTGCAGACGATCGTGCGCGACGATATATTGGCTGACGCACTGAAAAAGCTACCTGCTGGGATGTGGCAGCTGCCCGGGGAGTCCGACCAATCGGCGGTGGTACGGCTGCGAGCATCGCTCAAGGTGGAGCGGATGCTTAGCAGCTACGAGGTCGAGATCAGCCTCAAGGGCCGGGACCCGGTGGCTGTGACCCGGGTGGTCAACGAGGTGACTGCTGCGTTCTTGAGGATGGGGCGCAGGGACGAAATGGCGCAGAGCGACCAGCAGCTGCAGCTGTTGATCGCGGAGCGCGCAAGAATCCTCGGCGACTTGAATAAGGACCGCCAGGAGCAGGCAGGGCTGAGCTCAAGCCTCGGCGTCGCCGATACATCGAGCGAGAACACGGGCAACCCCTATGACGTACAGCTTGGAGACCTGCGGGAGCAGGTCTCCAAGGCGCGTCAGGACCATGACGTCGCACAGGCGCAGCTTGCGGCGGTAAGCAAAGGTGCAGGGTCGGCAGAGATGCTGGATGCGGTTTCAGACGAGATAGCCTCCTCGGATGCGGGGCTGAGCGCCTTAAAGACCACCATCACTCAGCGCCGCAGTGCGTTGACGACCCAGATGGCCGGCATGACGCAGTCCAATCCCCTGTACAAGCAGGATGAGGAAGAGCTAACGCGGCTGGATGAATCATTAACAAATCTGTCGCAAAAGTTGCGCAGCAAGGCTTCGCAGCAGCAGGTGGGCAAGTGGAAACTTGAGGCGGCAAGGACCGGGGCGGTCTTATCGCGGCTTGAGGGCGAACTGGTGCAACAGACTTCGATTGCGACTGGCGTCGCACCCAAGCTGCAGCGCGCCTCAGATGTCACCGTCGATATCGCGCGCTTGCAAGCACGCTTCACCGAAACCGACAGCGCGATTCATGCGCTCGAGCTTCAGGAGAGCTCGACCGGTCTGGCCCATCTTTCGCTGGCCGCAACGCAACCGCAAAGTTCCAGCGCGAGTAGAAGGATCATCCTTGTGGGGATGGCCTTTCCTCTCGCTCTGCTATGCGCAGCCCTGGCGACCGTGGTCATGCGCAAGCTGGATCAGAGGGTGTATATCGCGGAGGATGTCGATAGTGCCCTGCATTTCTCTCCCATGGCGGTGCTCCCCGATCCGGGCGATGTGGATACGCCTGTCATGGATGAGTTCCTTTTGCGACTCGCGGCTGGCATCGACCAGGCGCATCGCGTAGGCAATGCGAACACGTTTGTGTTTACCCCGGCCTCGCCCGGTATGAACACGTCCACGTTGGTCGCGACTTTGGCCAAGAAGATGGAATCGATTGGCTACAAGGTCATGGTCTCGAAGGCCTCGGCTGCCCTGAGTGGCTTAACGGCTGATACAGCCGAAGCTCCAGAAGCTCAAGAGCTCTTGGTCGATGGGAACGAACCGGACAAAACGCTGGTCCGAGTCAAGCAGCAGACACTCATGAGGCAGAACCTGAACCAGATTACGCGCAGGTTCGACATGCTTTTCATCGACGCCAAGCCTATTCTCTCCTCGGCTGAGGCGGAGTTCGACGCGCGCCTGGTTGATGTTACGGTGCTGCTCGCGGAATCTGGCTCGACCACCCGTCGCGAACTTACCAGTTCGCTTGCCCTAATCCAGCGCTTAACCTCGCAAGGCGTGGCGGCTGTGCTGATGAACCTTAGGTTGCAACATGCAGATCGAGATTTTCTCGTCGCCGCGCGGAGCGCACAAGCTGCGACGTGAAGCAAGTGCTTGATGCTTTGGTAAGAGGGCAGGCGGCTGTTCTTGTCCTGGTGAACGGTCAGGTAATAACAACGATTCGAAGCTTGAAAGTCAGCGGGGCTGAGAAGAGGGCGGAGATAGATATGGGATGTGCAGGCTTTTCCTTGCGGACGCTGCTGTTCGCACTGACACTATCGCTGGTAGCAGCGCCCGACGTTCGCGTCTTCGCGCAGGCGGCCCCTGCTGGGGAGTTGGACCAAAGCACAGTCGAGGCGCTGCGTGCGGTTGAAGCCGCCCCTGACCAGGAGTATGAGCTGGGTAGCGGCGATGCGGTGTCGATCGACGTCAACGGTAGACCCGAACTCTCCGGCAAGCACATCGTTGGGCCGGATGGCCGCGTCACCCTGCCCGTCGCAGGAGACGTGCAGCTTGCGGGCAAGACGCGCGGCCAGGCTGCCAAAGATATTCAGGCGGCTCTCGGCACCTACTACCAGAACATCAGTGTCTCCGTCGGCGTTGATCTTTACACCTCCAACCACATCCTGGTTCTAGGCGCAGTCGAACATCCTGGATTGCTGCTGTTCGACGGGACGCCGACCCTGCTTGAGGTGATCGCTCGCAGCGGCATTGCGCAGCGAGCAAGTTCGCCCGGTCCCAACACATCGAGCAATTCCGCAGAATCCCTTGCTCCGGTCGCCGTACCGGAGCGCTGCATCCTTTATCGCAAGGGTCAGGCCGTGGTAACGGTGCAGTTGCGCAAGCTTCTTCAGCAGGGCGACCCCATCGTCAACCTGCGGCTTAAGCGCGATGACATTATCTTTGTCCCAGGAGACTTTCCCTATGTCTCGGTGCTCGGCAATGTCTCGCATCCCGGCGTTGTACGACTCGACAGTACCTCGACCTTGCCTCAGCTGCTGGCCCTGACAGGCGGGCTTACAGACAAGACTGGCCGGTATCCAAAGATCTTCATCGTTCACGCCGGTGTCGGCACCGCTCCGGGCGGGATCGAGACCGTCTCCTTCAAGGACCTTCTCGATCCAAAGCCCCTGCACCTTTCCTTCCACTCCGGCGACATTATCTACGTGCCCGAGAACGGCTTCAATCACGTGGCCGATTCACTGCAGAAGATTTCGCCGTTGCTTACGCTCATCACACTCGGCGCGCTGTTGAATTAGAACCTGGCTGTGCGGCGAGCGCGTGCCACACGGCACTCCGCTGCAAGGGACCGCGCCCGCTCCTACTTCGCGAGCCTACATCCCGCTTTCACCGAGGCCGATCGTGTTCGAGAACATCCGAGAAGACTGGCGAACGCATGACCGCCGGTGGAGCCGGCACGGCTTCTGGGTGCTCGTGATCTACCGCTTTGGCCGCTGGCGCTACCGCATCGGCTGGCGCCCTGCGCGCCTGCCCCTGTCCTTGCTCTACAAGCTGCTACACTTCTTCGCCATCATGTTTCTCGGCACCGAGCTGCCCTGCGAGGCAACTCTTGGCCACCGCTTTTCGATCGAGCACATCGGCGGTATCGTGATCAGCGGCGATGCAGTCTTCGGCGACGACTGCGTGATCCGCAACGGGGTCACTGTCGGGCTGCGCTACCGCGGCCAGCGCGGCTCCCCGCGCCTGGGCAACCGGGTTGATATCGGCGCCGGGGCCAAGCTACTCGGCACCATTGTCATTGGCGATGATACGGCGATCGGGGCTAATGCCGTCGTTCTAACGGATGTACCTGCGAACTCAGTCGCCGTCGGCATCCCAGCCCGCATCATCGTCCGCAAGTCATCGGTCCAGGAGCTATCACCTGTGCTCTCTCCCGAAATCGAGCAGGCCTTATGACCGCTGGTGTACAGGCTTCACCAGTGCGCCCTGCGCCACCTATGGTCTCTGTGGTGGTCATCGGCCGCAACGAAGGGGAGCGGCTGGGACGCTGTCTTGCCTCCGCCGCCACAATGCGCCGGGACGACTTCCGCCTCGAGATCCTCTACGTTGACTCAGGCTCGACCGACGGAAGCCTGGCTCTGGCAGCCAAGGCCGGCGCTCGGACCATCCCTCTCCAGCCCAAGCGGCCCTCGGCCGCGCTGGGCCGCAATGCCGGCTGGCGAGCCTCCGGAGGCGACTTCATCCTGTTCCTTGACGGAGACACGGTGCTCGATCCGGGGTTCGTGACTCGCTCGCTTCCGGAGTTCGCAGCCCCTGAAGTAGCGGTGATCTGGGGTCACCGGCGGGAACTCCACCCCGAGCACTCCCTCTACAACCGGGTGCTCGATCTGGACTGGATCTACCCGCCGGGCTGGACCTCCTTTTGCGGTGGCGACGCACTCTTCCGCCGCAGTGTCCTCGCCCAGACCAATGGTTTTGACGAAACCTTGATCGCAGGAGAGGAGCCGGAGTTATGCCGCCGCATCCTCGGTCTCGGCGGGAAGATTCTTCATATCGATTCCCCTATGACCGGCCATGACCTGGCCATCTCCTGCTGGAGCCAGTACTGGAGGCGCGCCACCCGCGCCGGCCACGCTTTTGCAGAGGTCTCCGAGCGTTTTCGTGCGACTGAGAATCCATTCTGGCTGGACGCCTCCCGGGGCAACGAGCAGCGAGCGCTGGCGCTGGCCGTCACTCCGATCGCTGGGGTGGCCGCATCTGTCCTGCTCGTAAGCTGCTGGCCCCTGATCATTGTTTGCCTGCTGTTTCTCTCCCTGGCAGCGCGATCGGCTTGGAAGGCTCGCTGGAAATCTTCGAACTGGCTCACGCTCATCTTGTATGGCATGCACGCGCATGTGCAGCAGATCCCGATCTATGTCGGACAGATGCAGTATCGACGAAGCAGGAGGACGGGCAAGCGGATGGCACTGATCGAATACAACAAATAATGTCGCCGATTGCATTTGGGCAAGGGCGTGACTTTCCTATATGGTTGCCCGCGCTCGACCCGTCCGCCGATCTGTCAAGCGCATACGCCTGTCGCTTTTTCGATCTGGCGCGTAGCAAAGAGAGCGTTCGTCGAAAACCGGAATTGTCCGCCAAGAAAGGAGGCGCGGAGCACGCGGCGAAGGCTTGGTCGCACGCCCACAAGCCAGAGTTTGCGGCTTTCGCTCTGCATGCGAGTGCCAAGATGGATGAGAGCTCCTACGGCATCGGCGCCCACTTTGTGGGTGCGGCTAAGGTCGAGGATGATAGAGCAATCAGCCGTGCAGGTGCGATACAGAAGGCTTTCAAAGTCAGTCACGATCGTGCCCGAGAAATTCCCGGGAAGCGTCACGACCGAAATACCGTTCTCCCAACGCTGAACGAGTTTCGCATTGCGTCCAGCCTCTCCCTGCGTGGACGCGACAAGCAACTGCCATGAGAAGTAGCGCAGCAGCCCAGCGGCGTTTGAGAAGTAGCGCGGAGCCAACCGCGCTGGTTCCCGGTAGAGCCGGTGCAGCCATTCCAGGCCACTGTCCTGCATCCAGCGAGGAGCTCTCTGGTAAGCGCCGGAAAGAAAGTTGAGCGAGGCGCCGACACCGACGCAGACCGGCACCCGCAGACGGTCGCGGTGCATAGCCAGCCACTTTTCTTGCTTTGGGTTACCGAAGGCCACCAGCAGGATATCGGGACGCGCTTGTTCAATGCTGCGCAGAATGCACTCGTGATCCATCGCTTCGAGATCAGCCAGGGGCGGGGAATAACGCCCAACCAGGCGGGCTTTGGGGTGTGTTCTGCGGATCCACTCGGCAGCCGCTAGGGAGTGGTTCTCCTCTGCGCCCAGAAGGTAGACGCTATAGGATTTCGCCGCGGCGAGTTCAATCAGGCGGGGCACAAGATCAGCGCCCGTGGCACGCTCGCGCAAGGGTGTTCCGAGCAGGCGCGAGGCCCAGACCAGCGGCATGCCGTCTGCCAGCACGATTGAGCAATGGTGCAGTACCTCCAGCAGTGCATGATCCTGGCGTGCTTTGATAAGAAAGTCCACGTTCGCCGTGGCGATCTGCCGAAAGCTGCCCTGCTGGATATACATGTCGAGGATTTTGACTGCTTCGTCAAGAGTAAGGTTGCTGACCGGTACACCCAGAATGCCGATCCGCCTGCGCAGGCTCGCAGAAGCTCGATTACGCCGATCAGTTCGAAGAAGTTCAGTCCCCGCGTGTCCAGCAATCTCGACCGTCGAGAGGTTCTGCTTTTCCTCATGGACGATTGCCGCGCTGCCAAGCTCATGGACCTGCACTGAACTGCTCATTCTGGTGGAACCTCCATGCTTTTGCGCTGGCGAATCGATCCGCACCTTTGCCGTTCCTGGATCTAAAAGGCTGTTTCGTGCATGCAGAGGTTCTAGGGAGCAAAATGCTCCCGAATAGCAAATACATTGATCTACCTACAGGAATCGGACGAACCTGAAATTTCTTGAGAGATGGGAGGTGTTTTGGTTCATCCTGAGACGGTTTGGTGCTGCGTTCGCCCTCGTTCCTAAGTCGGGACGAGAGTGGTCCTCTGTCTCTAGATCAAGTTGTAGGAGGGTTAGTCAAAAGATGGAAAGTGAGAAAGTTTACAGATCTTGCGGCAAAGGAGGGCGGACGAGGCATGACTGAGATCGACAGCTACGACAGCGAAACGCGATTCGCCGTCGATCCCTCATTCCACTGATGCTCGCGTACAAGCGCGTTTCCGTGCCGTAGGCCTTGCATAGTCCCCGTTCGTCTCAGGAGAACTAGTTGGGCCCGACTGCGCACCAGCCAGATGCATGAAGAACAAACACCCACAGACTTTTTAGCCAAAACGTGGCGTGCTGCGCTCATCCGCATGATCATGAGTCCATCTGGCGCTAAGCAGATATGAAATGTCGCCTTTACAAGCCTGTAAGACCTGTGATGCGCCCTTCGACTGTTTCCTACTCAGAGAACCTTGCTTTTCATTGAGTAATGATTTCTGATCACCAGCTAGAAATCAATTAGGAGGTCTCGCGCTGGCTCGTCTGGGTGCTTGACCCGATCGACCATAGCCATCCAAGCCACCACCCCAAAAGCCGACCAGGGTTGATGGATGGTCGTCACAGGTGTCTGCACAGGCTCGCATATTTGATGTCATCCATTCCCGTGATCTCTACCAGCCCCGGCACGGCGAGTTTAAGCTGATTGAGGGCGCTCATCAAACGTGCTGCCATATCGTCGTTGGGACGAGAGTGTGTCACGGTCCGGTCCTGCTCATACTGCTCTGTTATCGCTTTGGCCCGCTTCGCTAACCTGGCCTATTCACCGAAGATCTCTTAAATGAGATTCAGTGCTCCACAGTATCTATCTCACAAGACTTGGTGCGCCGCCGATACATCAGGTTCAGTCCCGCTGTACTGGAGAACTTTCTGGCAGTGCATCTGTTAGCTAAGTGACTTGATCGGGATGTTGCTTGCGTCATATCCCTCATCTGGTTGGCTGCGATTGGCGCCTGCCTCATGGCCTCCGCCTCTGTTATAGTTGAGGAGCCGGGATGATATTGTCGGAATTTGTTCTTGGCGCCATGGTGTAATCGGTTAACACGTCGCCCTCTCAAGGCGAAGAGTTCGGGTTCGATCCCCGATGGCGCTACCAGCTCAGTTCTAAAATGGCGTGCTTCCTCTCAGTGGCTTTTGACGTCGCATGTATGCTCCTTCCGAGCTTCTCTAAGTGGCTTGTGTCCGGTCACCACCGCGTATCCGCCACAACGGGCGTGAAGCTCATGTCAAATAGTTCTCAGCCTTGCTTTGCTCCCAGCTCGCCCCAACGGACGTAGAGCGCGTCGACTGCTTCCTGTGCTTGGGCAGCGGCAGTGAGCGCAGCAGTAAGCATGTCGGGGTTCGTGGCGATCACCGGGTCTTCGGCAAGGTCGTGTTTCGCTGCTACAACTGCTTCTGCTTCTTCGATGCGCTGCTCGATCGTTTCCCATTCGCGCTGCTCCAGGTAGGAGAGTTTCTTCTTCTTGCCGTTCGTGCTTGTGTCAGCGCGACTGGTCTTGGAGATTGCGGTGCGGCTTGCGTTCTGAGCGCGCTCGCGCTTCCATTCTTCCCACTGCTGGTAGTCTGCAAAGCTGCCCGCGCCACCTTTGCCGTCCAGGCCCAGCACGACGTTCGAGACGCGATCAAGCATGTAGCGATCATGGGTCACGAGCATAATCGCGCCCTTGTACACGAGCTGCGACTCTTCAAGGATCTCAAGCGTTGGGATATCGAGATCGTTAGTCGGCTCGTCCAGCAGCAGCAGGTCCGCCGGCTCAAGCATGAGCTTCGCAATGAGTACCCGCGCCCGCTCGCCGCCCGAGAGCCGCTCGACCGGCTGATTCAACTGCTCGCCGCTGAAGAGAAAGCGTGCGGCCCAACTGGCCACGTGGATCACCGAGTCCTGGTAGACGATCGAGTCCGAGTCTGGCGCCAGCGCGCGGCGAAGAGTCTGCGCGCCATCAATCTCACGATTCTGTTCGAAGTAAACGATGCGCAGGTTGTTCGCGGTTTTGATTGTGCCGGAGTCAGGGTGCAGTTGACCATCGACCAGGTGCAGCAGGGTCGTCTTGCCGGAGCCGTTCGGCCCGACGACGCACACCCGCATGCCCGCGGTCACGGCGAAGTTCAGACTCTGAAATAAAGGCCGACCGCCTTCTTCGGGAACTAAGTAAGTAAGGTCTTCAAACTCAACCAGCCGCTTGGTCTGGCGGTCGGTTGAGCCGAAGGTGATGCCCGCTGAAGAGGTGGCGGCACGCTGCTTCATGCCTTGCAACTCGCCGATCAACTCATTCGCATTATCGATGCGCGCTTTCGATTTTGTTGTGCGGGCTTTCGGGCCGCGGCGCAGCCAGTCTGTTTCGATGCGAACACGATTCTGCAAGGCTTCCTGCCGCTTGCCTTGCGCTACCAGATACTCTTCTTTCTTCTCAAGAAAGGTCGAGTAATTGCCGGCGTAGCGCAGCATGCCGTCGGGGTAGGCTCGGCTCAACTCCGCTGTTTCGGTTGCAACAGCTTCTAGAAAATATCTGTCATGCGAGACGACGATGCAGGCGAAAGGCGCGGCTTGCAGCATCTCTTCCAGCCACTCGATGCCGGCCAGATCGAGGTGGTTCGTCGGCTCATCGAGCAGCAGGATGTCGGGCTGCTGCACAGCGGCTTCGACGATCGCGAGCCGTTTGCGCCAGCCGCCTGAGAAGGTAACTGCTTCTGTGTCGAGTGAATCAAAGCCCGCGCGACCAAAGATTTCCCGCATCCGCTGCTCGCGGTCCCACTCCGCGACGCCTGCCCGTGCGAGCGCTTCTTCAAGCACCGAGCGTACGGTTGCGCCGGGCTCAAAGGTAGACTCCTGCGCGATATAGGCGAGACGCGCGCGCTTACGCGTCGAAACCTCACCCGAGTCAGGCTCGACCTCACCGGCGAGGATTTTCATTAGCGTCGACTTACCCGATCCATTAGGGCCGATGAGCGCGATCCGGTCGCCCTCGTTTACGGTGAAGGAGATGTTGCGAAAGAGCGCCTGCGCTCCGAAGGCTTTGGTTAGATTTTGTGCGGTAAGGATCAGCAAAGGATGATCTCCAAATCAGCGCAGCATATTTTCTGAAGCTGTTCACGTATGTCTATTGAACCAGCGCCATCGCAGGTATATGCTTCATCAAAATTGTTGCGAAAGCGGCTGACATGCAAACTAAGTGGTGGATAGTTCTTGTTGTTCTTGCGCAACCCGGCTATCTCATTGGTCAGAATCTTCCGCCATGTGGTTCTGCCCGTATCACGTACGACACTCCTTCAAAAGAGCTGCAGGCGAATATTCAGATAACAGCCGCGGCTCCACTGCAGCCTTTCCCAAACGGATTATGGCATCGGTCGCCTAATGGCACGCAGACTTTCGTCGAAGTAGATCCCGACTACATGCATACAGGCCCATGGACCACCACGCTCTATGTAGGCCACGCTGGAGCATCCAAGCCAGATTCCGAGGTTCGCGTCGCAAACCACGGAAACACCTTCTCTGCATTATGGATCAACGAAGAGTTGATTTATATACAGGTATGGTGGGGGCGTATAGCAGCGAGTGAGCTTGTACTGAATATAAATAGCCGCCATCCCATCTACAACCAACTCGCGAACTACGGTCAGACCGTTGAACCTTGCGCCGATTACTAGAGGCACCCCTCTAAGTACCTATCGAGCCGTGGCAGCCGACTCAGCCAACTCCGAATACGGCCCCTTGTGATCGAGAATCGCGCCATGCTCGAACCGCCACACACGAGTTGCCACTTCATCAATCAAATCGCGATCGTGCGTGACTAACAACACAGTCCCTTCATACTTCTGTAGGGACGTATTCAGCGCCACGATTGCTTCCAGATCGAGATGGTTTGTAGGTTCGTCCAAGATAAGAACATTGGGCTTCTGCAGCATCAGCTTGCAGAACAGCAACCGCGCCGCCTCGCCGCCCGAAAGCGCATCGGTCCGCTTCAATCCTTCTTCGCCCGAGAACAACATCTGTCCCAGCAGCCCGCGAATCTCTTCCTTGGTCTTCTTCGGGTCCCACTGGTAGAGCCAGTCGAACACGGTCGTGCCGCGTTCGATCGCACCGGTGTGGTCCTGTGGAAAGTAGCCTACCTGCGCCTCGTGTCCCCACTTGACTGTCCCGCCATCAATCGAAAAATCTTTTTCGAGATCGTCCATGCCGGCAAGCAGCGACTTCAGCAAGGTCGTCTTGCCAAGGCCATTGCGTCCGATTAAGCACACTTTTTCGCCGCGCATCACGGTGGCGTTGAAGTTCGTGACAACTTTCTGCGTGCCATACGCCTTACTCAGGCCCTCGAGCTCAATGGTTTGCTTACCGCTCGGCCGGTTCTGGTCGAAGCGCAAGTAGGGGCGCTGGATGTTGGACCGCGCGAGCTCGCTTGTCTGCAGCCGCTCGACCTCCTTCTTGCGGCTAGTCACCTGGCTTGACCGTGTGCCAGCTCCGAAGCGAGCGATGAAGTCGTTGAGCTGCGCGATCTTCTTCTCGCGCTGCTCATTCTGGCTTTCCAGCGTGGAACGCACCTGCGTCTTGGCCGCCACCATGTCGTCATAGCCGCCGGTGTAGGTGATGATGGTCTGGTAATCGATGTCCGCGATGTGCGTGCAGATCGAGTTTAAGAAGTGCCGGTCGTGCGAGATGGTGATCAGCACCCCTTCAAACTTGAGCAGAAACTCCTGCAACCACTCAACCGATTCAAGATCCAGATAGTTGGTCGGCTCGTCGAGCAGCAGTGCCTGCGGGTTGCCGAACAGCGCCTGCGCAAGCAGCACGCGCACCTTTTGGCCACCCTGCAACTCGCCCATCTTGCGCTCGTGCAGCTCGTCTGGAATGTCGAGGCCTTGCAGCAGCACCGCCGCATCCGACTCCGCTGTGTAGCCGTCTTCCTCGCCGACAACGCCCTCAAGCTCGCCCAGGCGCATGCCGTCCTCGTCGGTCAGCTCGGCCTTGTCGTAGATCGTGTCGCGCTCGGCGAGTGCCGCCCAAAGCGGCTTGTTGCCCATGATGACCGTGTCGATCACGCGGTAGGCGTCAAAGGCGTACTGGTCCTGCCGCAGCACGCCGAACTTGCGCGGCCGCACGACCGTGCCCTTTTGCGCGTCAAGCTCGCCGGTTAGCACCTTCATGAAGGTCGACTTGCCGGCGCCGTTCGGGCCGGTAAGGCCGAAGCGGCGGCCCGGAATGAAGGAGACCGACACATCCTCGAAGAGGATCTTCGAACCGTAACGCATACTTACATTGCTTACCGAAATCATTCTGTACTCTCGCGCGGCGCCCCGGCAAGCGGGGGAAATGAGACACCCACACACCGAGGAAAACCCATAAATTTGCGGGAAATCGCCTACTCCATCTTATCAGCGATTGTCCAGCAGGTGCCGGGCCGACCTGCGCCTCAGCCTTGATTGGCAGGACCTAGGCCGCTGCGGTCGGCTCACCGACGAAGATCAGGCAGCCATTCGGGTCGATGATGTGGAACTCTGTCATACCGTATTCACGATCGAAGGGTTCGCGTACTTTGGAGCGCCCGGCAAAAGGTTTCACCTGTTCCCACGTCACGCCAAGGCCGGACACCTCGACGTAGATCGCTGTGTGATCGCGCATGCTCGCGAGTGTTTCTTTCGTCGCTGGCGCAGAAATGTGAATCGTCTGGCCATTGCGCTCAAGGATGGAGTAGCCCGGTGTCTCCATTACCAGGCTAAAGCCGAGAACCTCGCGGTAGAAAGCTACGGTCTCGGCCATGTCGGCGGCGGCCAGCATGGGGCTGATGTGTTTGACGACGGCCGTTTGAGTCACAAAAGCACCTTAAAGATGGTAGAAATGGCGAAGCGGGGATCATCGTCTCACGGCTTAGCGTTACTGCCCCGGCGCCACGCAGGCGAAGCTGCCTGCGTCGTTCGCATCCCCGGTGCCATTGTATTTCACGCTCTGCGGGTAAGGGCAAATCGGCCGCGTCAGCGCCACCTTACCCGGCCCAGCATACTTGGTTGCAATCACCTCGGCAGGCGCCTTGCCCTTCTCGACCCAGTCCTCCAGCGCCGTAAACGCCCCAAAGGCTGGCCCCTTCGCCGAAGGAATCCCCAGCTGCCCAAACGCGCTCGCCCCGGGCCCACCTGCGCAGTGCTCCATGCCTGCCACCATGTAAAGACGCATAAAGCTCGCCTGCTTCTCCGCGCCCATCTTGGCGCCCACGCTCTCGTAGTAGCTGATCGTGTTCAGCGGCGAGATCGCCGGGTCGTTCCACCCGTGATACACGATCAGCTTGCCGCCGTGTGCCGCAAACTTCGACAGGTCAGGATCGGTCGAGTTCAGCACCCGCGCCAGCTTCGCGTCCGATGCCTTGACCGAGGCATCGAGGTCCGCAGTCAAAGCATTCCAGGCCGGTTCGTCCAACACCATGTAGCGAAAGTAGTTCTGCAAGTAATTGTTCCCACCCGGCGCCTCCCCAATCAGCCAATCCTTCCACGCACCTGCTTCATCGCCAGGCATTAGGCCAGGGAAGACCAGCTTGCCGTGGCTATCGTGGCCACCACTGTAGATCGTCTTCAGCCACTTGACCTGCGGCGCCGTCAGGCAGCTAAGCGAGTCGCCGCTCTTGCAGAGCATCGCCGCGGGATCAAAGTGGCAGGTGCGCGGATCGGCCAGTATGCCGTCCTTCAATCCGTCTTCCTGGTCGCAGGCTGCAAGCACTGCCGCGGTGATAGCTGGCAGCTTCATGGAAGAGATATAGGCCGCGGGGTCAGCGGCCAGTTGCTTGGCTGGCTCAAGGCCTGCCCCAAGTAAATGCGTCCAGTAGTTGGCCGGCGCCCCGGCGAGAATGCCATCATAGTCCTCCGGATACCGCTGCGCCTCCATCAGCGCCTCGCGTCCGCCATCCGAGCAGCTGTCGAAGTAGGACTCGTGCGCCGCGCTGCCATAGTAGGCAGCCAGGATCGCCTTCGCGCGCTCAGTGGTCAGGTGCAGTGCGCGGTAGCCGTAGTCAACCACCTTTTCAGGGTGGTGATAGGCCCAGCTCGCATCTTGCGCGTCGGCTTCGTGGCCGGAGTCGCTGCCAAAGCTCGCGTAGCCGCGTCTCACAGCACCGGCGATCTGGGTGTAGTAAATGGTGCCGCCAAAGCCTCCGTTGCCGGTACCGATCAGCTTCTGGTTCCAGCCCGTCTCCGGCAGCCAGACCTCAAACTTGATGTGCGAGTCAGGCGTAGGGTGAAGCAGCCCTGCGACACGGCAGATGCTTGGAAGCTTACTGGTTGGATCGCCGTAGGGTGGAGCAAAGAAACCGCCCGCAATCGTCTCCGCGGTGACGATGGTGGTGTCAGGCAGCGTGAGGGTCGTCAGAGTGGCGCAGTCCACCGCGCGCGCAGGCAGGCAGTAGGCCGCAAGGCAGATGCCAGCAAGGGTCGACCAAAAAAGAGTTCGCATCCGTAACGGAGTCTACCACCGGCGGATAACGGACCACCCGCGCGGGGCTAGAAGAAGCGGCTGACCAGCGCATTCGTCGCAAACGCTGCCGCATACGCCAGCACCGTCATATACGCAAACTGGATCGTCGGCCACTTCCAGCTGTTCGTCTCGCGACGGACCACCGCGAGCGTGGATGCGCACTGCATCGCGAACGCAAAGAAGACCACCAGCGCCATCGCGCCACCCAATGTCATGTCATGCCGGAGCGCCTGCTGCAGGCCGAGCGACTGGGTCGCCGGGTCTGACCCGTAGAGAGTGCCAAGCGTCCCGACGATCACCTCCCGCGCGATGATCGACGAGAGCAGCCCAATGCCAATCTTCCAGTTGAAGCCGAGCGGGTGAATGACTGGCTCGATAAAGTGACCCAGGCGCCCGATGATCGATTGCGCGAGCTCCGGGAAGTTGTTGCCCCCCCGATGCAGCGGTATATGGCTC
>CAXTMM010000003.1:0-12843 GCA_964245415.1 uncultured Acidobacteriaceae bacterium
GACCAAGATTCCAAAAGTCATCAAGATGACCAAGGATGAAGCTACGCCTCCGCCTCCGTCTCCCGGCGTAGCGGGCATGGAAGGCATGGGCGGCTCCCCTGGTGGTGCTGCCGGCGGCATCCTTGGCGGCCTTGGCACCGGACCGGCTCCGGTCGTCAAGGCGGCCGCACCCAAGAAGGTCGCTGTCTCCTCCGGCGTGATGGCCGGCAACGTGCTCGTCAAGACGCAGCCGACTTATCCAGCGATCGCCAAAGCTGCCCGCATCCAGGGAACAGTCGTGCTCTCGGCGACCATCTCGAAGACGGGTTCGATTGAGAATCTCGTCGTGGTGAGCGGCCCGCAGATGCTTGCACAGTCGGCTATGGACGCGGTCCGGTCCTGGCGTTACAAGCCCTACCTGCTCAATGGTGAGCCGGTGGAGGTGCAGACGCAGGTGAACGTAACCTTCACCCTGGGCGGCTGAGTCTATACAGCTTGGGCTTAAGTCTCCGGTGCGAGCCGGCCTGAAACTACCGGGCCGGCTCCACTTCAACCCTTTCTTGACCGGCACCCTGTGTGCCCTGTACTTCAAACCCCAGGAGGAAAGACCTCAGTGATTCTCGCTCACGTTGCACACCTCGTAGCAAATCCGGCTGCTCTTGGCTTCTTTTTTCAGGACCAGGCAGCACCCGCCGTCGGCTTCTCACCTATGGACCTGTGGGGTAACATGGGCTGGCTCGCCCGTGGCGTCGTTATCCTGCTCTTCATCATGTCGATCTGGTCGCTGGCTGTGATCATCGATCGCGCGCTCTACTTCTCGGCTGCACGCAAACAGTCGCGCGAGTTTGCTCCTCGCGTCGCTGGCGCGTTGCGCGAGAACAAGCTTGATGAGGCGATTAAGGTTGCCGACCGCAATAAGAAGTCGCATTTGGCGGAAGTTGTGCAGGCCGGCTTACAGGAGTTCCGCAACTACGGGTCGGGCGGCGCCATTACGGTCGAGCAGATCGAGTCGTCCAAGCGTGCCCTCGAGCGCTCGGAAGCAATCGTGCACGCGAAACTCAAGCGCGGTCTCTCCGGTCTTGCAACCATTGGTTCCACCTCGCCCTTCGTCGGCCTGTTTGGTACGGTGGCTGGTATCTTGAAGGCCTTCCAGGAAATTGCCACGCAGAAAACGCCCGGTATCGGCGCAGTCGCCGGCGGTATCTCTGAGGCACTCGTCACCACCGCCTTCGGCCTGCTGGTCGCGATCCCGGCCGTGATGACCTTCAACTACTTCACTTCGAAGGTAGAGGCGTTCGACGTCGAGATGGACAACTCGGCCTCGGAGTTGCTCGACTACTTCATCAAGCAGAATCGCCACTAGAGATCTGCCGCTTTTGGAAGACGCACGTGGGAACATAGCCGAGATGCTCGCCGGACCGCCCCGGCTGGCGAGCATCTTATCTACTCTCGCGTTTGCCACTGTCGAGACGTAGTCGGCCCGAGTCACAGCAGGAGTGCAGCAATGGCAATAGTCAAGAGGGACGAAGGCAAAAAGGTCAACTCCAACATCAATGTGACCCCCATGGTCGACGTGATGCTGGTGCTGCTGATCATTTTCATGGTCATCACGCCCATGCTCACCAACAAGGTCAACGTGAACCTGGCACGCACGAACAATGCGACCACTATGGATGACGCGAACAAGGAAGACGCGGTCATCATTGCGGTGACTCGCGACAGCAAGATCTACCTGGGCCAGGATCAAACCACCCTTGAGTCGTTGGGATCGCAGGTCAAGGATCGCCTGGAGAACAAGCCGACCAAGATCGCGTATTTTCGCGCAGATGCTCGTGCCCACTACGGCACTGTGGAAGACGCGATTGACGCGGTACGTACCGCGGGCGTAGAAGAGGTGGGTCTACTGACTGAGCAGCGTCTCGGGGCAGCCGGCGCCCAGTAAGGCGCGCGGTCTTTCCCGCCCGCTGAAATCGGGTGCGGCTTCTTAAGAGATGCATAGTAGTTTCACGCGGAACAAACCTTTGAGGAGATGACCTATGGCGATGGGTGGTGGTTCTGGACCGGGTGGGCTGAATGCAGATATCAATGTGACGCCCCTGATCGACGTGCTTCTTGTGCTGCTGATCATCTTTATGGTCATCGTGCCGGTAACCCCAAAGGGGCTCGATGCGATGGTGCCTCAGCCGCCAAAGAATCCGAACGAAGCGCAGCCGAACGACCGCACAATCGTGGTGTCGGTCCTGGGCGGATCGGGTGGCGTGCCGACTTACAAGATTAATGAGGACTCAGTCGCGAAGACAGAGCTGCGCAATCGGCTGGATGCGATTTACGCGTCACGTGCTACGAAGATCATGTTTGTGAAAGGCGACGCGGATCTGAATTTCTCCGAAGTAGCCGATATCGTGGACATTGGTCATGCTGTAGGCGTGGATCATATCGGGCTGATTACTCCAAAGATTTTAGCGGGTCAGTAGACCCGCTCCAGGCACGCTTTTGGCCGGAAAACTTTCTCAGACCTTGCATGCCGGTAAAAAGCCGTTACAATCACAGCGCGGAGAAAGTTCTCTCCTCAGTGTCGTGACTGCGCATTGCACGTAGCTAGGCCAGACCTGGCGATCGAAGGAGAAGAGACCAAGAATGAATCGAATCGCACGTGTTCCGGTGCTGGCCGCGGCAGCTATCGCGCTGACGCTTCTCTCTGCCGGGTGCAAACGTCTGGAAGCCCGTGATCAACTCAACAAGGGCGTTCAGGCGTACAAGGCTGCCAGGTACGAAGAGGCAATCGGTCACTTTCAGAGAGCCGTCAACCTTGACCCAACTTACCCCATGACTCGCATCTACCTGGCCACCGCTTACATGCAGCAGGTGGTGCCCGATCTAACTACTCCAGAAAACATGAAGAACGCGAGCCTGGCGGTCGACAGCTACCAGAAAGTGCTCGAGGAGCACCCTAACGACATCAACAGCACCAAGGGCATCGCCAGCCTCTACCTAAGCATGGACAAGTATGACCAGGCCAAGTCTTGGCAACAAAAGGTGATAGCGATCGATCCGAAAGACCCTGAGGCTGCCTACACCATTGGCGTGATTGACTGGCAGCTCGCGTACAAAAACGCTGTCACGACGCTGAAAGGCGCCGGTATGCAGGATGACGGGAGCGGCAATCCGAAGATGGGGAAAGCTGTATGCGGGACGATCCAGAAGCAGAACACGGATCTCGTCACGGAAGGGTTGAAGTATCTGAATCAGTCAGTGCAGCTTCGTCCCAACTACGATGCTGCTATGAGCTACCTGAACCTGATGTACCGTCGACAGGCAGACCTTGAGTGCGGCAACGATGCAGCCCGCAAGGCGGATATCGCCCAGGCGGACCAGTGGCGCGAGAAGGCTATGGGTGCCCGTAAGGCGAACGAAGAAAAGAAGGCCGCTGCAGAAGGCGGCGGTATCGTGATGGACAACACGAAATAGTTCTCGGCAACTGAGAAAGGCCCCGGTCTCCGCTGGGGCTTTTTCTTTGTAGGCACCGCCAAGGCAGGTCCAATCAGTCTACAGGGCGATACGCTGGCCTCCTTGCCAGCTCTGATAGGCCGCGTCAAGTACATGCTGGTTCGCCAAACCCTCGGTGGCTGGCGCAAGATAGCTCCGGCGCAGCTCCGACCCAGCCGGTCCGGTCGCTGCCGCTGCAAAGCTGTCCAGCATGTTCGCGAAGGCGTCCGCGTTTGAAAGGACCTCATCGCTGACAATCTGGCTGCCCCGGTAGTGCACCAGATGCACTGGGTTGTCGATGGTCATCGCATTCTCACACGTGAGCACGCCGGTTGCGCCGGTGACCTCAACCAGGCTTCGGTAGGCAGCGCGCGTCGTCACGGTAACTGTCCCCATTGCGCCGCTTGCATACTCGAGCGCAAGCAAAGCATGCGACTCAACCGCACCGGAGCCCGCATCTCTGTGAGCCAGGGTAGTCACGGCCACGATGCTCGAAGCCGGCTGCCCAAGAACAAAGCAAAGCGCGTCTAGGCAGTGAATCCCGACGTCGCCAATCGGCCCGCCCCGCGCAAGCGTCGGATCATTGATCCAGGTACGCGGGCTGCGCGCAGAGTCATACGCAAACTGTGCATGCGCAAGCTGTGGCGCTCCAACACGGCCCTTGGTGATCCAGCTACGCATCCGCTGCAGGCTCTCGTTATAGCGCATGTTCTGCGCCACACCCAGTAGGACGCCGGCTTTTTCGGCTGCCGCCAGCATGTGCTTTACCTCGGCCGCGTTCATGGCCAGCGGCTTCTCGCAAAGCACGGGCTTGCCATGGCTGAGGGCGAGCAGCACATGCTCTAGGTGGAGCGCATCGGGCGAGACGACGAAGATCACGTCGATGTCTGCAGAAGAGCAGAGCGCCTCGGCTGTCTCGAAGACGCGAGGTATGGAGGAGTCGCGAGCGTTGTCGGCAGCCTTGGCGAGGTCGCGCCGGTAGAGCCCTTCAAGCCGCGCGAGCTGCGCCAGGCGAAAGGATGGGACCAGGCGCTTGGCAGCATGGTGGCCGAAGCCGAGGATACCGTAACGGGTGGTGCCTGGGCGAGTCATCCATTTAGGATGCCGGAGCCTGGCTGAAAGCCAGGGAAAGGAAGGAAGTCTGCCCGCATGCCCGAAGCCAACATCCGGCAGGATCGTACCAATCGGTCCAACTCCCTTTCTGTCGTGCACCGCGCGGCTTCGCTTTATCAGATCCTACGGCGCGCCATGCTTAAAGATACCCTCGGCGAAGTAGTTCTCCACGCGGGACTGATCCCGCAGCATCTCAAGATATGCGTTCTTCAACAACTGCGAGCGCGTATCACGCAGCTGCTGACGAATCGCCTGCTGCACCCTGGGATCGTTCAGGTCGCGCTGGCCCGCAGCTTCCTTGTCGATGAGCCGAAAGATCTGGTAAGCGACAATCTTGTGTTGACCCGGGTCAACCAGCGGCAGCACATCGGTGATCTGCCCTGATTTGATCTTCTGAATGGCCGCGTACACATCAGGGTCGCTGTGTAGCTGTGCCTCAGTAATAAACCCCATGTCGCCGCCGCTTGAAGCATTGTCAGGCCGCTCGGAGAAGTTCGCCGCGAGCGTCCCGAAGTCCTCCCCGCTCTCCAGCCGATTATGGACCATCTCGATCTTCTTCTTCGCCTCGGCGTCCGTGGTCGCCTTGCTGTTCTGCAGGTTCGAGCCCTGCTGCTGCTGGGGCGGCGCAGAGTTCGTCACTACAATCTGCGCCAGGTGATAGGTTGGCTCGACCAGGTTGTACTCCGATTTATGCGCGTTGTAGTAGCCCGAGATGTCAGCATCCGCGATATTGATCTTCGAGTTGATCTCCTTGTTGAAGAGCTTCTCGGTCGTCTTGGCCCGGCGGATGTCGCGCTTCAGGTCGTCAAGCGTCAGATGCTTGGCCGCCAGGCGCTTGTTAAACTCCTCTTGGGTAAAAGGCGCCTTCATCTCGTTCACCTGCGCGTCCACCTCTTCATCGCTTGCAGTCAGGTTCAGCTTGGCCGCGCGCTGCGACAGGATCTCCTCATCGATCAACTCGCGCACGATGTTGAGCCGCACGATGTCGGCCTGCTCCTTCGACTGAGACTGCTGAGGCGATTGCTGCGCCGAAGCAGACTGCTGCTGCGCCTCGCCCAGATTGTTCTGGTAGAGCGTTTCCACATCCTTCTGAAGGATAGGCTTGCCGTTCACCTTGCCCACCACATCGGCACTAGGAGCGTGGGTGCAGCCTGCAAGCGAGAGCGCGACGGTGGCGATAGCGATGGCAGTGCGAGGGCGATAGGACAACAGCATCTCCTGAACGGCTATACGACGGCACGCTATGCGATCAGTCAGCGCCGGTGCTAGTGGAGCGCGTGCACTCTCAGGATAACGAATTCGTGAGGACTGCGCCGAAGCGGGGCGTCAAAGGGTGAGCCAGTTGCCGCTCCCCCAGGTCGCCATGCTTGCGAAGATCAAGCTGAACCGCGACTCTGCGGCCCTTCTGGTCCGCGACGCTCTTGCATCCCTTAGCAGCTAAGATCCTTCCTAGCGCAGACAAGCGTTTCATCGCAGATCACCTGCCGCTGCCTGACTTGGAAGCCGGCGCTGTCTGTGGGCCGGGAGGTGGCGTAATCCCTTCCGCTCGCAGTGCCCGGTCAATCACGGACCAAACCACTGCTACCGGCTGCGCACCGCCGGCGACACGCTCGCCATTGACGAACAAGGCCGGCGTTCCGTCGATATGTAGATCATCAGCTTCCTTCATGGAGGCGCGCACGGCGGATGAATCCTGCTTTACCAGGCAGCTATTCAGAGCAGCCTGGTCAAGCTTGCTGCGAGTCCCTTCTTCGCGGGCCAGCTTGTCGAGCAGCGCAGCTGACTTCGTTGGATCATGATCCGGGCCGGTAACGTCTTCGCCGTGCAAGTGCAAATAGTCCACATACCGCCAGTAGGCCCCAGGCTCAAGCCCCGCCAGGCAGTTTGCATCGATGGCAGCGTGCAGCGCCCAGGGATGAATCTCGACCAGCGGATCATCCTTGTACACGATCTTGACCAGCCCCTTATAGTGGTCAAGCGTTTCCGGAAACAGCTCAGCATGCATGCGCGCGCAGTAGGGGCACTCCAGGTCGTCATAGTTCACGATCTCAACCTTCGCCTGTTCCGCACCGCGTACCGGCCGCCCTGCAAGAGTAATCGTGTCGACCGGAGTTTTTCGCAGGTCCCATTGCGAAAGCCGCGCGAGCATAGTGCCATCCTTCGAAAGTAGAAAATCAAGCTTCTGCGTCTCAGCCAGCGGCTTACCCGGGTCAGCAGGCGGGGTAAAGACCAGGGTGAGGGTGTCGAACCCAGCCATGCTGCTCGGCGTACGGCTACCAACCGTTACCTGCCAGTCAGGCGGAACACTCAGCTGCGAGCGCACCAGCACCTCTACCTTACGATCGATCCCGGCGTCTGACCCAGGGGTGCTCTGGGCCCTGCACCCCGCAACAGCCAGCGCCAGAAGGCAGCCCATAACAAATCGTGACCGGTACACTCGTCTTCCTCACCTTTCGCGCTGCACTCCATTATCGCAGCACAATCGGAGAAAACCCGGCGCCGGGCTCACCGACGATGGCTTTACCGAGATGTACCAGTCGCTTTTCTTCCACGCCGGAGACCATGGCACACCCAACTTCATCCAGCAGCTAATCTCCTACATCCCGGCCTCCGCTACGGTCACAATAAAGTGGCCGCAGTTTCGGTGGCCCATTCGCCACCCTGCTCTCCCCTGATCTTGCCGCCCACGCGCAGCTCGCGCTTGTTCTGTACACCTTCAGCCCCAGAACGGCGACCTGACGTTTCATGTCGTTTTCAACCACACCGAGCCGAACTGCTCCCGCATCGTCAACCGCCAGTAAATCGTTCCGCAGCTGCCGCCACCGCTGCTCCACTTCCACGTTGGCGACGAGAACGAGTTACCTCAGCCTGCTTGGTGCGTCAATCAGCAAAGGAGCCAAGCACCCTCTCGACACCGATTGCACCAGACTGCCGCTTATGCCGCTGTCGCTGTCGCCAAGCCAATCGGGGAAAAGCCGTAATGGTTGAGACTTCAGCAGAGGTGTAGCGTACCTCGGCTGCTTACCAGGTCCGCCGGACTCCAAAGCTGTCCAATTTCGCATCTGCTCTCAAGATCGTAATATCCTCTGCGAGCGCCTGAGCTGCAATCAGCGGTTGAACGGATCGCGATGCTCTCCGACGCGCCGGCCTGCGCGTAAAGCGGATCGAGCATCTATGGCAAGCAGTTCGTAACCAGCGGCGTCTATTACTGCGAGGACATCCTGCTCAACGCCTCGACCCCTGGCAGCGTGCCAACCGAACTGCAGTGGCGATCTCCCATGCTGACGCAGCGGAGACAAGGACCATATACCTCTGGTCTGCAATGACTGTGGCGGCCCTTGGACTTAGAGAAGACGCAGAAAGCACGGCCTACAGCAGAGTATGGGTGTCAAGCAGAACCTCACTCACCTTCTGCGCTCCATAGAGGGAGTTCCTCATCCGGAAGCTCCTCATAGAAGGCAGGCGTCAGCCTAAAGCCTGGAACTCGAGCGCTCCCAGCCGCTTCTTTGCGACCGATGGATCGTCTCCAACCTGGCCACTGGCGTCTTTTCGCGTCCGGAGGTGATCGTCACCGCCTCTCCTAACTGCGCCCGCTTTACCAGCCAGGAGAACTTTGTCTTCGCCTCAAAGATGCTTGCACTGATCATTGCGGCCTCCATCCTGCTAAGTAGTCTTAGTTAAGGATGAACCGTACTGCAAGCTTGCTCGTCTGCTCAGGCGGTCACCTTTGCTTCGCTCACTTTGCTCAGCTTTTCGATCGAAGCAGGATCAAGTTTAAGCTCAGTGGCCTTGACCAGATCATCAAGCTGCTCAGGCGAAGTCGCACTCGCAATCGGCGCGGTAACGCCAGGCTGCGCCATCAGCCACGCCAACGCCACCTGTGTCGGGTTGGCATCGTACTCGCGCGCAACCTCCTTCAGCGCATCGATCACCGCAAAGCCGCGCTCATTCGCGTACTTGCCCACCGTCCCGGCCCGCGCCTTACCCGCCACATCGTCCTTGCTACGATACTTCCCGGTGAGAAAACCAGCCGCCAGCGAAAAGTAAGGGATCACGCCGATCCCGAACTCCTGCACCACTGGCTCCAGCGTCCCTTCATACTCCGCTCGCTCCACCAGGCTGTAGAGCGGCTGCAGGCTCTCATAACGCGGCAGCCCGCGCGTGCTGTGCAACTCAAGCGCAGTACGAAGCCGGTCAGCCTTGAAGTTCGACGCGCCGATAGCCCGGACTTTACCGGCCGCAATCAACTCCCCATAAGCCCCGAGCGTGTCCGCGATCGGCGTTTCTGGATCATCCTTGTGCGATTGGTAAAGATCAATGTAATTCGTTTGCAGGCGTTCAAGCGAAGCCTCGACAGCCTGCTTGATATACCCAGGCGCGAGCCCCACCTTGCCATCCCCCATGTCCATGCCGACTTTGGTCGCAAGCACGACCCTGTCACGCTTTCCTGACTGCTTGAACCACTTGGCCAGGATCGTCTCGGACTCCCCACCCTGGTGCCCGTCGGCCCAGCGCGAGTACACATCCGCCGTGTCGACAAAATTGCCCCCTGCATCGACAAACGCGTCCAAAATGCGAAACGAAGTCGCCTCATCCGCAGTCCAGCCAAACACATTCCCGCCCAGCATGAGCGGGGAAACTTGGATATCCGAACGGCCAAGCGAACGTAGTTCCATAGTGTGGCTCCTGTGCTATCCCTTATTCGGATAAATCGGCATCCGCGATGGATGCGCCTGGTCCGAGCCAAGCGCCGCAGCCAATCAGAATACCCGCAGCACGTGGTTCAGATTCCCGGCCGTCCCGACCCCGGCGAGCGTAAAGCTGAACAGGTACTGCGTATCGTCGCGCACGCTGCCCAGCGAATACCGGCGCAGTTCAAAGGTCAAACCGCAGCAGTCCCGGTTGTACCCCGCCTGCGCGCTTGCATACTGGGTGGAACTGAGCGTGAAGTCGTAGCCCAGGTTAACCCCGGCACTCAACCCATGCCGCGTAGGGCTACCGTAGATCGCCGCCAGCCGCAGCTGGTTAAAGTCCGAGATGCCGCTCGGCGACGTGGCTGAAGTGTCCACTGTAGCATCGCTCGCCCCCGCGCCGATATTGTGCATGATGTAGTTCCCAGCCGAGAGAAACACCGGCCCAGTCCGGTAGTTGGCCGTGATGCTGCTCGCCTGGATGCGTCCACGGACTGTGTCATAGTCCAGATCCCATTCAAGATCGGTCGCCGACGTCGTCCGCACCCGCAGCCTCGAGATCACCGGCGACGTGTTGCGCTCGCGGGTGAGAAAGGCGATGCCCGACAGGTCGAGCGTCGTATCAAGCACATTGCGTGTACGCTTGGTGACCGCGCCCCCAAAGCTCGCGTCGAAAAAGTACTTCTGCGCCACTGTCCACGTCAGCCAGTCGATCGTGCCTTCCCCACATGTCTCGTTCGGCCCCAGCGCCTCGTCCCCCTTGCACGGCTGGGGGTGCAGGTGGTGCAGGTACAGGTGCTGGGTCAGCCCATACTCCAGCTCATTCGTATTCGAAAGAACATCAGTCCCGTCAAAGCGTAGCACCGAGTCAAAGTTGTTGATGCCAGTCACGAACCGGTAGCGAAACTCAGGCTCGATCAAGTGGCGTAGATCGGCCCCCAGCCATCGTCGCAGGGAAGGCGCATAAAAATCGCGCTCTATCCCCGGAGGCCGCAGGCTGGCTTCCCCCAGAAACGCAGTCCGGTTCAGGCTCGCATCGCGCTGCGTAGGCACTACCCCCACCGGCCCAGGATTCTGGCTGCGCCCATAGTAGGTCTCACGCACCGCCGCCTCCCCTCGCAGCGTCCACCCGAACGCCGAAAGCGGCAGCGCCAGGTGCGGGTACAGGTCCACCCGGGGAATCACGCTGGTCGTTTGAAAGCCCGGCTCCGAGCGCGACATGGCCGCAGCTGTCGCCTCGCCGCCAAACAGCAGCGGCGTCTTTCCGAGCGGCCGGTCGAGCGCGTCCACGTGCAGCTCAGGCGTATGCAGCACGCGGATCTCGTCCCCCTGCAGGTCAGACCGAAAGCTCTGGAAACGCTCGATCCGCACCGTCTCGGCCAGGCCATCGCGCTGGTGCGTCACATAGGCCTGCGACTTGACCTGCGAGTTGATGGCGGCCGAGTAATTCTCCTCAAACGCCTGCCGGTAAATATACGAGCTGAGATACTCGACGTCGGCCACCGCGCGGGTCTCCGGCGTCAGCGCCCGCCGGCCATCGGCGATGATGTCTACCCCACCCTGGTTGGTTGCTGCAGGCAGCCGGTCCAGCAGCGAACGAAACCGGACAAAGGCAAAATCCTCGCCGACCCCCTTGTAGCGGAACTGCCCCTGCGGCGCAAACCCGCGGCGCGAGAAATACTGCGAGCCCAGAGTGAGATCGGCACTGCGCCCGAGCACCAGGTAATACTCTTCCCCCAGGATCAGCCCCTTGGTCGTGCTGTTGCCGAAGATCGGCAGCAGGAACCCGCTCTGCCGCTGATCTTTCTCAGTCGCATGCGAGACGTAAGGCAGGTAAAGCACCGGCACATCGTCCAGCGCGAAAAGGCTGTTGCGGGCCGTCGCCTTGCCGTCGTTGACCAGAATGGTCTGCGAAAGCAGCTTCCAGTCAGCGTTCGGCAGCCGGCAGCTGGTCATTGTGCCATGCACAACCTGGTAGTTCCCCGGCCCGAGCTGCAGCACCTCATCGCCGGTGATCGAGAAAGGATTGGGTGCGGTAAACACGTAGCGGTCGCGCGTAATTGCCCTCACTCCGAGCGTGCCCGTAACCGAGTAGTAGTGGGCTGTATGGTCGCTCAGGTTCATCGTCCCGTGGTCGGCGACGATATGCTCATCCGACGGTCCACCATCGACGGTCACATGCCCGCGCGCTTCCACCTGGCTCGCATCCGAGTCATAGGTAGCATGATCGGCATGCACCACGTAGCGCCGGTAGTCGATCAGCACGTGCCCATCCAGCGTGTACGTGTCGCCTGTCTTCAGCTGGGTATCGGCTTCAAGGTGCACCGGCACGCCAGTCTCGGGCGGCTCGAGCGCACGGGCGTCCAGCGGATCCTGATCCGCATCAGCCGGCACAAGCTGAGGCGTCTCAGGCGCGAGCCGTATCGCCTCAGGTTCCGGCGCACTCTGAGCAGCCGGAGCAGCCTGAGCCGGTGGAGAGCCGAAAGCAGGATCCTCACCAGGATCAATGCCCTCAGGAAGTGTGAACGGGTTACCTTGCTGTGCCGCGCCGGCCGGGGCCGCTGCTGCACCCTGAGGATCAGTCTGGCCCGCTGTCTGATCCGGGGCCGGAGAGGGAAGCTGCTTCGTTACTGCCTGCGACCAAAGCATGTGGTGACAGAGCAAGAGCAGCGTGTTACACCAAATTATGCGGGCTCTCATCGGCTCCCAGGCTACCCCAGCATAGCAAAGCCGGTTGCCTGTTGGACGGATGAACGGTCGCGCCGCTCTGGCTCAAAACCTGGGACTCGGCCCCCGCACTGCATGCGCATGCGGGCTTAGCAGTGTCGCGCGTTCTCCGCTGCCTTCTGCTCTCCCCGACTCGGGCGTCACACCAGGCGCACGTTTAACCGGGACCGTACCAGAGCATCGCGAAAGAGGATTCACGCTTGAGCCTATCCAGTCACCAGCCTGCCTTTGAGACCGATCCGCGCGAACCGGCTTTGCCGGCGTGGAAGCTTGAGTTGAACGCCAAGCTCGCCGCGCATCGCCAGCGTCGGCAAGCGTTGACCCTTCCTGAGAGTGAGAGTCACATGCAGCAACAGCGCCCCGGTGACAGCTCCGTGCGAGCAGCCGGCGTGGCCGCCCGCGTTGCCGAGCGGTACGCCAAGGCGCCGAGCTACAGTGACTTTCTGGCCGCAAGCGCAGCCGCCGCCGCAGCAGCAGCCGAGACCGCCGCCTTTGCCAGCCGCCAGGCGCAGGACGCGGCAGAGCAGTTTGCGCAGCTCTCTCGAGACCATGACGCAATCGAAAAGGAGAATTGGCACCCGCCGGCTCCGTCCACGGCTCTCGAAGATCCCCGTCCACCCGCAGTCGAGCATCCCCGGCCGCTACCTGCGCGCGGCGTCATCCCGCCGCGGCCAAGCGCACCGAGCCTCTTCGGCAGTGCCGGCGGTATCGTCGACGCCATCGCCGAGGCTACCGTCCCGGGAGCCGTCAGCCTTCCCGCAAAGCTGATCGAGTTTCCCCGCGAGCTGATCGCGCCTCGCAAGTCGCGGGCCCGCATTGCCGCGGGCCCCCTGGTCGAAGCGCCGCG
>CAXTMM010000003.1:12853-69734 GCA_964245415.1 uncultured Acidobacteriaceae bacterium
GCTCTTTGTACAGGCTGATACGGCTGAGCAGGCTGATCCAGCCGCATTGCGCATCTTTGAAGTAGAGGGTGCTGCCATAGCCGGCGAACAGGAGAGGAGCGCGACGCAAGGCTCTGCCGAGCGCCTAGTCGCCCGGCGTGGAGACCAGAGTGCCGCCTTGGAGGAGACTCGCCCCATCGCGCCCCAACACCAGGTCGCGCCCGAGTGGCAGTCGATCCGCCTGGGTGAGCACCCAACCAGCCCGTTGCCGAACACGGAGACCGATCGCAAGACGCCGCAGCGGGCAGACCACCGCAGCAGCCAAACCCAGCCAGTCCTGTACACGGCTCCTATCTTAGATCGGGCCATGGCCGCTTTGGTCGACATGGCGGTAGTCGGCTTGGCGTTCCTGCTCTTCGTACTGGTCTTTGCCGCGTGCACCGCGCACCCGCCGCTTGACAGGACGGCGCTGGTCTGTGGCGCAGTAGTGCTCGGCGGTCTGTTCCTGTTCTATCAATGGCTGTTCATGAGCTTTGGCGGCGGCACGCTGGGCATGCGCTACGCGCAGATCGCCATATGCACCTTTGAGGATGAGAACCCAACCCGGCAGACAATGCGCAGGCGCGTGGGAGCAAGCGTGCTGTCGCTGCTGCCCCTGGGGTTGGGCTTTCTCTGGGCGCTCTTTGATGAAGACTCGCTCGGCTGGCACGACCGGTTGACGCGCTGCTACCAGCGCAGCTACCGCTAAACGTTAGCGAAGCAAGCGGCAAGCCCGGGCCCGGCGCCCGGGCTTTGCCATTCCAGGATGAGGATCAAGGCAGGGAGACCGAACGATGCGGCTCTACATGATCACCGACCGGCGCCTTTTTGCATCATCCGAGTCTTTCCTAGACAACGTTTCTTACTGGGTCACCACCGGTCTCGAATTTATCCAGGTCCGCGAGAAGGATCTGCCCTCGTCCGATCTCGAACAAGTGACATTCAAGCTCCGGGAGAACGCGTTGCACATTGCCTCGACATGGGGCATACCCGGGCCTGCCCTGCTGATCAACGTAAGCGATGAACAGCAAGTCAAGGTCGCGTGCAAGGTAGCCAACGGGGTACACCTGCCCGGCGATGCGCGAACCCTGACTGATCGCGTAGAACAGACCCGAGCACTCTGGAACTCCGAGCGCCCGTCTGGCCCCAAGCCGGTAGTGAGCGTCTCCTGCCACACGCTTCGCGAGATAGAAGAAGCACGCGCAGCCCAGGTTTCGGTGATCCTCTTCGCGCCAGTCTTTGAGAAGCCGCTTTCGGGTCAACCGCCGCTGCCGGGTGTCGGACTCGCAGCCTTACGGGCGGCATGCCTGGCCGCCGGCCCGATGCCGGTCTTCGCGCTCGGCGGAGTAACGCTCGACAACGCACAAGACTGCATGGCAGCAGGTGCAGCCGGCATCGCCGGCATCCGGCTATTCGCGGGTGAGGCCCGGCGGAAGATGTAAGTCGCTATGCTCTGCGCTTAGAGCCGTTTGTCCTTCGGTTTAGAAAGATCAGCAAAGCGTTAGTGACTTCTTGGTCAAGGAAAGTCACGCCCGATCAGAGTTCGCGCTGTATACCAGTGGAAACGGGTTTAAGCCACAGCTTCCGACTCACTAGTCTGGATACTGGGACGAACCGCCTTCAGCGTGCCAAGAACTGGCGCCGTAACAAAGCTGGCGACCAGGCTCGGAATACGCCGCAAGTCATTCGCAAAGCTGCCCTCATCCTTGCCGACAAGCATCGCGCCATTGCGCATCAGGTGCAGGTGAAAGGCAGCCGACAGTAGCCCACAGAAAGCCATGGTGAAAGAAACAGCCTTCAGGTTGGGTGTTCCAGCGGCATGTTGCAGGAGCGTATCGATAGCCTGGGCCAGCATAGGCACGCCCGCGATGATCACCAGGTTAGCCAGCCAGCGCGGCTCAACCCGCATCGCACCCTGCTGTAGCGCGGCGTAAAAGCCCGCGGTCACGCAAACATAGGCCGCCTCGACCATGGCTGCGTGAAGCCCGGCCTGGTAGCTGCCCGTATGAAGATGCCGCGCAGCCACAATGAAGTAAAGGGTAGCCCGGATGGCGATCTGGAGCGATGCCGCCTTCCAGTTCCAGTAGCGAACAGGATAGCTGGCCACGCGCAGAGCCGCGCTGAGCGGAGCGCCGCGATCAAACAACGAGGTCAATCCTGCAAGCTGTCGAAGGTTCACACAGCAAGCATGCCTCAGCTAGCTTGAAGACAAAGTAAATACAAGATCAAGAATTGCTCGAAAGTAACAACCGCTGCATAAAAGAGGAAGCCGCATCGAGAAACCCCAGAGCCGCACGATGCACTGACTCGTGTGCTAAAACAACGGCGTCTGCCTCCGCGGCTGCGGCAGTCCAAAATGCTCATAGGCCAGCCGAGTCGCCACCCGTCCCCGCGGCGTCCGATCCAGAAACCCGATTTGAATCAAAAACGGCTCGTAGACTTCCTCGAGCGCGTCCTGCTCTTCGGCCAACGTCGCCGCCAGCGTATTCAGCCCCACCGGCCCACCATCGTACTTCTCAATGATGGTCAGCAGCAGCCGCCGATCCAGCTCGTCAAAGCCATGCGCATCCACCTCCAGCAGCTTCAACGCCTCGCCCGCCGTCTTGCGGTCGATCACTCCTGTGCCGCGCACCTGCGCGTAATCCCGCACCCGCCGCAGCAGACGGTTCGCTATCCGCGGCGTCCCGCGCGACCGCATCGCGATCTCGGCAGCACCGTCCTGGTCGATCGGCACGCCCAGCACCTCGGCCGACCGCTCCACCACAAACCGCAGCTCGTCATCCGAGTAGTACTCCAGTCTCAGCAGGATCCCAAAGCGCGACCGCAGCGGCGACGACAGCAGCCCCGGCCGCGTGGTCGCTGCGACAAAGGTGAACGGCTTAATATCCATGACATGCGTCCGAGCCCCCGGCCCCTGACCAATAATGATATCCAGCTTGTAATCCTCAAGCGCCGTGTAAAGCTTCTCCTCGAGTACCGGCTGCAGCCGATGAATTTCATCCAGAAACAACACCTGCTTCAACCGAACATTGGTCAGAATCGCGGTCAGATCGCCCTGGATCTGCAGCGCCGGCCCCGAAGTCTGCTGAAACGCAACATCGAGCTCATTCGCCAGGATCGCAGCAAGTGTCGTCTTTCCCAGCCCGGGCGGACCGAACAGCAGTACATGGTCCAGCGCCTCACCACGCGCCCGCGCCGCCTCGAGGGCGATCTGCAGCTGGTCCTTCGCCTTCTGCTGCCCGATAAACTCTCTCAGTAGCCTGGGCCGCAGCTTCAGCTCAAACGAGGTCTCCTCATCTGCGCGCGCAGCGGAGACAAGCCGGTCCGGGTTAATCTCAGGAAGCGCCATCTGCTAAGGGCAAGTGTAAATGGGTACACGCCCATGCGCCTGAGACCCATTCACGGGAACCAACTCAGTCCCTCTCGCGTATCCTGATTCTGCCTGCGGGCCTCCCCGCGATAGGAAAAGATATGCTCTTGTTGCTCTGGATCGTGCTCCTACTCGTTTGCTGGCCTCTCGCCTTGATGGCCGCAGTGCTCTACCCGCTCCTCTGGCTTCTGCTGCTTCCCTTCCGCCTGGCAGGTGCGGCAGTGGGTGGCTTACTCGACCTGGTCGCGGCAATGCTCTTTCTCCCTGGACGAGTCCTTCGCCGCATCTGAGGTGTGCTTTCCCGTCCATGCGTAGCCCTCGGAGAGCAAAAATGTAACTATTTGCACCGAAACAGCGTCCTACTGGAAGCTTCTCCTCTCGAGGTACCCTGCCAATGTCGCGATCCTTCTCACGCCTGCCCTATGCAATTGCCCTCCTGCTCGGCCTCACCCTCGCCGCCTCCTCCTGTCACGCCGCGCCGCTCGTCCCGATGCCGCCAGCCAAAATGGACGCCTCCCTTGCGCACGCTCCCGGCAAGCAGACAGCGGTCTTCGCCGGCGGCTGCTTCTGGGGCACCCAGTCGGTCTTTGAGCGGGTGAAAGGTGTCGTCAAGACCACCGCGGGCTACGCAGGCGGCTCGTCGTCGACCGCGACCTACGACCAGGTGACCACCGAAACCACTGGCCACGCCGAGTCGGTCGAGGTTGTGTACGACCCCTCGCAGATCACCTACGGCGAGCTGCTGCGTATCTTCTTCTCCGTCGCCCACGACCCCACCCAGCTCAACCGCCAGGGCCCCGACGTAGGCACCTCCTACCGCTCGGCTATCTTCTACGCCAATGAGGAGCAGAAGCAACTCGCCGCGTCCTACATGGCCCAGCTGGGCGCAGCCAAGGTCTTCCCTAAGCCCATCGTGACCCAGCTCACTCCGCTCAAGGGCTTCTACCGCGCCGAGGACTACCACCAGGACTACGCCCTGCACAATCCAGGAAACCCCTACATCCTGGTCTGCGACCGCCCCAAGATCGAAGCCCTCAAGCAGGAGTTTCCAGAACTGTTCGTCAATTACAAAGGCAAGTAACTCTTCACAAGCCTTATAGACCCAACGAGAAGCGCGTCATCGCCTGGACAGCCAGTCCCGCGAAGCGCGCATCTGCCTGGACAGCTGATCCCTAATCTTTCGGGCTCTCCGCCGTAAACGCCGAACAGCAAGGCTCCATCACCGGCTGAAACTCCATCAGCTCCACCCGCGTACCATCCGGGTCATACAGATTTGCCTGCCACTTCCCGTCTTTCCCCATCTGCGGCCCGTTATGCTTCGGGCTCATCCGATCCGCCGCAATCAGCGTCGTCATCGCCTGCTCCATATTCTTCACGCCAAGCGAAAAGTGATTCATCCCTCCCAGCTGGTCTGCGTTCACATGGTTAAGCGGTGTAGTCGATCCATCCCCAACCAGCATGTACTCCAGCCAGTCATGCCCATCCGGCACTTGCTGCGAGACCCAGTCCGTCCTGTCCGGCTGCACGGCTCCATGCCAGTATGGGCGGAAGCCCAACAGATCTCGATAAAAGTGGTCTTCTGCCGGTTCACTGTGCACCAGCATGCCCACATGGATGATGTGGCTGCTAATCGCTGTCTCTGGTGCCGCGGCGGACGAGCCGCTTACCTGCATAAATTGCACCGCGTTGCCTTCCGGGTCCCGCACCTCAAACCACAGGCTGCCATCCCCGCCCTTGTGCAAGGGAGAGGCTGAGCCTGCGCCATGCGCGACCAGGTACGCGCGAAGCCTCTCCGCGTCGGTCGTTGAGTAGGCCACATGCGCGAGCCTGCTGATACCCTGCCCCGGCGGCAGCGGCAGCACCTCAACAAACTGCGTGGCGCTAAAGTAGTACCGAACGCCGGCAGGATCTTCAGGATCGCCGCCTTTCCGGGCCTTTAGTACTTCGCTGTAGAAATGATTGGTCGCTGCGGGGTTCGAAGAGTAGACGCACATGTGCGAGATACCCGTGATCGGCGGCCGCGTCTGCTGGGCACTCGCCGTCAAGGACGCCCACGCCAGCACGGTCACAGAAAACAAGCTGTTCCATCGAATCCACCGCATACACGTTGCCTTTCTAAAAGCGCAAAGTAAGTGCATCGCGCCTCTGCGACCCGAAACAAGACACTAGAGCATCCCCACCAGCGCTGTACAGCGCGGTGAGCAGCGTCGGCCAGGTGCGCCTCTTGACTCCGCTGAGTACGACGGTAATGTGTCGCTTGCGCTCTGGACATCCTACAGTCAGGCAGGGCTTGATGAAGATGCCGGCGCCTGATGCCAATAAATTAGACAACTCGCCGCACGCAGGCAAGAAGCATGACATGAGGAAGATGAAGCTATGGATCGCCGGGCTGCTACGCCAGGAGTCAGGTCAGGACCTGGTTGAGTACGCGCTGATCGCGGGCCTCATCGGCCTGGGATTGGTCGTAGCTACGAGTAATCTGCAGCACAGCATCGCCAACCTGTTTAGCGCCATCGGCAATCGCCTCTCCAACATGACGTAGAGCTGCTGAGCAAGGCTCTATCTGGTGAGCGACGGCAGAGCCGCCAGGGTGAGTCCAGCCTGCGCCGCGACGATCACGCCGGCCAGCGCGAAGAAGATCCTGCGCTGCCGCGTCTCGAACGCATCGGCAAAGGCCCCTGCAATCGACACCAGTAGAAACGGCATCGCCCACACCCACGGCCGGCTCTCCACCCCGGTCGTCATCAGCCCGAAGAGCAGTGCCGCAATCCCGAGCGGAACTGTGTTGCCAAAGTAGCGGGACCGCCGATGGGTCGCCCACAGGGCCAGGCTAGCGGCCGTGGCGAGGCTGAGGCCGGCATTGCCCGGGTTGGCAACCAGGACGCGCGCCTCGCCCGGCGAGAACCACAGCCGCGCCGCCCCGCTGCGAAACACATAGCTGTACGCGTCCCCATGCAAGCCGTAAGCAACAAACAGCAGCACGGCCGCGCCCAAAAGCCACACCAGCAGCAGCGTGGGCAGGTACGATCGCCGGCCCTCGGCAAGGTACGCCATCAGCACGCCGGCGAGCACCAGCCCTACCAGCATCGCGGCCATATGCGCCGCGGCCGTAAACCCGAAGATAACCGTCAGCAGCCCGATGCGCGGCCGCCACTTCTTGACTGGCCCCTGCATCGCGTGCGAGACGCCGATCGCCGTATACACCAGTGCAAATAGTCCAAGCGCGGCCAGAATCTCGTTGTTCGGGTGCGTCGAGGCATCGAGAACAGGCGGCGTGACACAGTAAAGTCCCAGCGCCAAATACCCGCTCCGATTCCCGAAAAGCCTTCGCGTCACCCACCACAGGCAGCCGCCCAGCGCCAGCCCCGCCAGGGTAAACGGCGCCAGCAGCAAAAAGCGAATCGCGCCGATCTCATGGCGCAGCTCCCAAAGCGACGCCGAGGCGTCCGCGCCGGTAGTCAGCCGTGCCGCCAGCGTAAGCGGCAGCCCGGCCACCCGGTACGCCAGGATGCCATCGCGAATGTTGCCGCAACTGGTGTAGTACCCGGTGATTCCAAAGCCTGCACCTCCATGGCTGAACGGCAGCGGCCTCTCCCACATTTCGCGGCCACACTGCGCATACCGGTAATCCAGATCGGTAAGCGTATGGTGATCCACCACCCAAAAGCACTGCGTAAGAAATGCGAGCAGCATCAGGGCCGCCATACGCTGAGGATGGTTCAAACGAAATTTCCTCAAACGCTGAGCAGGCAGTGACATCGCTAGGGTCAGTGTATCGAAGCTGAAGGCAAGACCACTTGCGCGGCAGGCGGCATCTGCCATGCAGGCTGACGGCGCCTGGCGTCTAAGAAAAGCCCGAACTTTCTGTTACCAAAGGGAGCCTGAGCTTTTTGCGCCATCGGCGCGCTATTCCATGTCACGCAGTGACCGCCTTCCGCGTAGGGGGGGTGCCTTTGCCTTAGCTGCGCAGGCGGCCGCCGACGGTCTCGACGGCTGCTACCAGTTGTTCTGCAAAGGATTGGAGGTCTTCTTCGCGGAGGGTGCGCTGGTTGGATTGGAAGGTAGTTCTAAGGAGCAGCGAGAAGTGGCCTTCGGGCACTTGTGGGTTCTGGGTAGGGCGGAGCAGTTCGGCCGGGACAAGACTGGTCAGCTCTTCCAGGGACAGGGAGCGAATGGCCTGCTCGATCTGCGCGTACGCGGTTGCCTCTGGCAGCAGGAAGGAGAAGTCGCGGCGCACGGGCTGGAAGCGGGAGAGCTCCCGCGGCATGGGGTGGCGCAGGTGCTGTGCGTAGAGCCGGTCAAGGCGCAGCTCGCCTAGGTAGATCAACGTCTTAAGCTTGCGCCGTGAAGCTTCTTTCGGATGCAGCTCGCCGAAGTAGCCAATCGTCAAGCCGTCCATCACCAGCCGCGCCGACCGGCCAGGATGCAGGTAGGCGGGCATCAAGCCGCTGTCCGCCGGAAAGCGGTCATAATAAAGCATCCGCGCCATGAACCGGGCTGCGCTTTGTTCAACGATCCCTTTGAGCGTGTAGAAGTCGACAGTGCACTCGCCCAGTTGCCCGGCGAGGCCGAAGGCAAGCGAAGGCCGTTCAGCTACTTTTTCATTGGCGCCGCCGCCACGATCGTTGCTCCGGTCGTCTCGCTCGTTGCCGCTTGCTGTGAAGACCGTGCCTATCTCAAATAGAGCGATATTGCTCACGTCGCGATGCAGGTTGGCGGCTAGCATGGTAAGCATGCCCGGCAGCAACGACGGCCGGAGCATGCCGGCTTCCTCGCTCAGCGGGTTCTCAATCGCAGCGCCCGAGCCGGGTTGCGCAGCAAATGTACCTACGTCAGCCGCAGAACAAAACGTGCTCGACACAGCCTCTGAGAGCCCTGCAGCAAGCAGTGTCTGTCGTGTAGCTCGCTCAGCGGCCGCGTTGGGCTGCTGTCGCACTGTCCCGGTGAAAGGAGGAAGCGTGTTCAAGAAGCGGTTATACCCGTAGACCCGGGCCACTTCTTCAATCAGGTCGATTTCGCGCTCGAGGTCAAGCCGCCAGCCAGGCAGCGTCACCGCATACTGCCGCTCCACCCCTCCTGCGACCATAGAGCTCTCATCCTGAGCAACGCGAAGGATCGGCGGCTGACTCTGACCAGCATCTTCAGAGACAAGCGTGCATCCAAGCCCACCCAAAATCGTCTCCACATCGCTCGGTGTAATTCCCCCCTCCGCATCGGTCGGCCCAAGGATCCTTCTAACCTCAGAAACAGCCAGCGAGACACTTGCGCGCCTGGCGGTTCTGCGTTCAGCTTCGGGCTGAACGATGTCCACCAAGTCACCTTCTATATGCCCGCCCGACTCAAGCACAATCCTTGCTACCATTGCCGAAGCGACCGGTGCCGCATCGAAATCCGCTCCCCGCTCAAAACGGTGCGAGGCATCCGTATGCAGCCCGTGACGTTTCGACGCTTGTCGAACTGTTGTACGGTCAAACCATGCAGACTCGACCAAAAAGTTCCTTGTAGCAGCCGTAATCATCGAATCCCAGCCCCCCATCACTCCAGCAATGGAGAGAGCCTTATCCTCGTCCGCAATTACAAGATCGTCCGGATCAAGCGTACGCTCAACCCCATCCAGCGTGCGCAACCGCTCCCCTCGACGAGCCCGCCGCACCACGATACCGCCCCTAACCATTTCCAGGTCGAACACATGCGTAGGCTGCCCAATTGCCCGGGTGACGTAGTTGGTCGCATCCACTGCGTTTGAGATCAGCTTCTGCTCCAGCAGCCGGAAGCGCTCCGCTACCACCCCCGACGACGGCTGCACGGTAATCCCCCGCAGCACCCGCGCCGTAAACCGCCCACAAAGCCCTTGCGCCGCTCGTTCAATCGACACCGGATAGGCCGACCGGCCCACCTGTGCCGGCAGCCCAACCTCTAGCGGCTTCAACTCCAGCCCATATATAGCGGCCGCCTCCCGAGCGATGCCGTAGTGGTTCATCGCATCCACGCGATTGGTCGTAATATCCATCTCAAACAACGCGCCCGTACCATCTCCATGTTGCGGCGCAAGATCAAATACCCCCTCTACAGCGATCCCGCGCAGCGTAAGGTCTTCAGCCAGTTGCACGTTCGAGACAGGCAGCTCAGGCAGGTAGGAGCGGAGCCAGGTGGAAAGTATTTTCATGCTTAATCCTTAACGGAAGTGCTCCAAAAACCGCGCATCGCCGCCATACAGCAATCCGATATCAGTAATCCCGTACTTCATCATTGCTATCCGATCCACGCCCATCCCGAACGCGAAGCCGCTGATTTTCTTTGGGTCGTAGCCAGGTTGCTTTTGCTGCACGAATCCGAAGACAGCCGGGTCAACCATGCCGCAGCCCAGCAGCTCGATCCAGCCTGAGTGCTTGCACTTGCGACATCCGCCTCCTCCACAGAAAGGGCAACTGATCTGTACATCCGCCGAGGGCTCCGTGAAGGGGAAGAAGGACGGGAAAAAGCGCGTCTTGACCTGCGAGCCGAAGAACTCGCGCATGGCGTGGTCGAGCGTGCCTTTGAGGTCGGCGAAGGTGATGTTCTCGTCCACGCACAGGCCCTCGATCTGGTGGAAGACGGGCGAGTGGGTCGCGTCGGCGGCGTCGTTGCGGTGGACCTTGCCGGGGATCACGATGCGTACCGGCGGCGGCTGAGACTCCATGGTACGGATCTGGACCGGAGACGTATGCGTGCGCAAGAGCAGCCTGTCGCGCAAGGGTTTCCTTCCCTGATGGGCGAGCACGAGCGTGTCCTGGGTATCGCGCGCCGGATGCCCGGGCGGGAAGTTCAGGCTCTCGAAGTTGTAGTAATCCGTCTCAACCTCGGGGCCAACCCCGACCGAGTAGCCCATGCGCTCAAAGACCCCGACCATCTCATGCATGGTCTTAATAAGCGGGTGCTCGGCGCCAAGCGGCGGGCGGATGCCCGGCAGGGTGATGTCGATCGATTCGGCCTCGAGAGTGTGACCGCTGCCGGCCCTCACCCCATCCTCAAGGCGCTGCTCGATCTCAGCCTTAAGCGCATTGAACCGCTGGCCAAGCGTGCGCTTGGCCTCAGCGGGCGCGGCCTTGAGCCAGGCTTCCGAGACCAGCTTGAGTCGGCCCTGCTTGCGGCCGAGCCAATAGAGACGGTACTGCTCGACCTGTTCGGGAGTGGTGAGGCTGGTGGCGGCTTCGCGGGCGAGCGCGGTAAAGGCATCTTCAAGCGCGACTGCGGTGTAGCTGGTGAGTGCCGGGATTGCTCCCTGGACTATCTGGGCCATGAACGTTCAGGATAAACGATGAGCAACCTGGCTCCGCTCAAGAGTTCGTGGCTGATGTGGCGACGAGAAGCCGAAAGCTGCAGGCGAGGTGAACTGGCATTCTTGTTTGCCAAAAGCATTTAGCCGCCACGCTCAAGTTGCGGTATTCTAAAAGTTGACCCGTCTGGGAAGATTTGAGGTGTATTCCATTGGCAGAGGTTCGCGTGCAGGAAGGCGAGCCGCTTGAAAATGCGCTGCGGCGCTTCAAGCGCAAGGTGCAGACCGAAGACATTATCAAGGAAGTGAAGCGTCACAGCTTCTACTTGAAACCCGGTGAAAAGCGTCGCGTGAAAGAAGCGCTGGCGCGCAAGCGGAACCGCAAGAAGGCCCGGAAAGAGGCGGATTAATCTTTCTGGAGTTACCAGCAAAGGGCCCGGCGCTTAGAGCGCCGGGCCCTTTGTCTGTTTGGCTCGCACAATGGCGATAGACGTGGGCTATGCTTTTTCATAGATACCTTCAAGATTCAGATATGAGGCAAGCCTGCTTCTTTCCTGATCCACAAATCCTTGTTTTGCTCGCTTATGGATGTTCTTTGCTTTGTAATCGCTAGGCGAGGTTTGGCACTCCGCGTGCTATCGTGGCTCCAAGGCGATAGCTCAAATTTAAATCTAGAACCGACTGTGCGCACGTTCAGGCGTGACGAGCCAAGAAGAGAGGGTTCTCGTGGAAGTCCGTTCAAAACACTACCTGATCGCAGCTCTATTAAGCTGTGCAGTTGCTGGATCGACAGCTTGCTTTCATCCAGTTGTCTTTGCACAAACCAGCAAGGGTATTCTAAGTGGCACGGTTCATGACAGCTCTGGAGCTGTCATAAGCGGTGCCACGCTTCAGGTCCTTAACGAAGCGACCGGGGAGTCGCGGAGCTTTACTTCAAACGCCAGTGGAGAGTATCGCGCGGACGGCTTGGCGCCGGGCCAGTACACCATCGATATCGAGTCACCCGGCTTCCAGCGCGAACACGTGGAGCACCTCCACGTTGACCCCTCCGTCGTGACATCCTACAGCTCCAACTTGAAGCCGGGCGGTAACCAGGAGACAGTTACCATACAGGCAAATACCAATCTCATTAACACTGAGAATGCTCAGCAGGCCACGAGTATAGGGGTAGCCGAGCTCCGCAATGTGCCCATCTTCAGCCTGAACCCGATCGAGTTGGTCAAGACGGCGCCGGGAGTTCAGCTTGTGGATCAGGGCGGATTCAGCAATGGGGTCACGATCCAGGTGAACGGCTCACGCCCACGCGCGAACAGTTTTCTCATCGATGGGCAGGACATCAATGATCCCGGGATAGCCGGCCAGGCGATTCAGGCCGAAATACCCGATATGTATGCCTCTGTCACGATCATCACGAACTCGGCTACTGCGGAGTACGGCGGGGCTGGGGGTGGCATCGTGAATCTGATCACCCAGGGTGGAACGAACAAATTTCACGGCGACGCTTGGGAGCTCTACTCCGGGTCTGGAGTTAATGCACTGGACGGCCAGCAACGCCAACTCGCCCACACACATGGATTAAAGAGTCGTTATGATCAGCACCAGTTCGGCTTTACTGCTGGCGGGCCGTTGATTCGAGATAAGCTTTTCGCATTCGGCGGTGTGCAGTTCTCCCGGTATTATGGAAATGAGACGGCAGCACAGAATCTCCTGCCTGATGCCGCAGGAATCTCGACTTTGCAAAGCTTGAGCGGTCAATACCCGAATGCTGCCCTGCTTTTGGCGTTAGTAGATAACGGCAGTTACCTGGCCACCTCCCGCTTAAACCAGAACATCCCGCCTACGCTCGTCGATCTCGGAACAGATGCATCCGGTAATTCCCGTGGCTCCGTTGAGCTCGCTCAATACCAGCGGCCACCGACGCCAGAGCAGAATCCAGACACGCAATGGACGTATCGGGTCGACTGGTTGCCTCTGCCTAGTGACACGATCTACGTTCGTTATCTTCATGACCGTACGCTGCTTACGCCGGATTTTTTCACTAACGCTACTGCCCTTGCCGGCTTTGATACGGACCAGGGGAGCACCTCCGAGCAATTTGGCGGAAACTGGATTCACGTCTTCAATGACCGACTGCTGAACGAGTTCCGGGTTTCCGAAACCAGGACAAATTCGTTCTTTGACTTTACTGCTCAGACAAGCGCCAATCCCTTGGCCAAGACTCCGGCAATCACCTTTGAAGTGGAAAGCGGTGGTGGCTTCCCAACCATCGGCTCGCCTTCGGGCTATCCACAGGGTAGCTCTCAGGACATCTATCAAGCGCAGGATACGGTTAGCTTTACGAGAGGCCGCCATACCCTTCGCGTAGGGACCGACGTGGGCCGGACTATCCTTCGCGAGCAGGTGCCATTCAACTACTACGGGACACTCAACTTCAACAGCGGCGGAGGTTATACCGATCTCGGAAACTTCCTAGATAACTACTTAGGGCCCTCTGGCACAGCGCAGATCAACTTTGGTAGCCCGCGTGTCGATCCCCACGCATTCAATCAAGCGTACTTCGGACAAGACGACGTCAAGTTTTCACCGGAGTTAACGATGAACTTCGGCGTTCGTTACGAGTACCGCCGTAATCCCGAGAACTCACTCGCTTACCCCGCACTTGACCCAAACAATCCATTTGCTTCAATCGGTACCAGGGTTTCCGTCAAGGAAGATCTGAACAATATAGCTCCGCGGCTTGGGCTCGCCTATGCGCCCCAAGGCGGAGGGATCCTCGGCAGCGGCAAGACTGTGTACCATGCCGGCTACGGAATCTTCTACGATTTTGTCTTCACCAACATCGTAGACAACAGCCAGGCATCGGCGCCGAACACGATCGCTCCGGAGGCTATTTCTACTCAAGGCAGAGGTGTTGGAAATGCTACGGGGCTCATTCCAACGCTATCGCCGGTGCTCAATCCGCAATCTACAGTCGAATTAGTGAACAATAATTTGGTCAATCCGCAAACGCATGAATGGAATCTTGGCTTTGAACATCAGCTGCCTTTCGACATCAAGTGGTCACTTTCGTATGTCGGGGCAAGGGGTGAGAAATTATTCGCGAATCAGCAATTCAACTACTTTGATCCAACCACTGGAGAACGGTTAAATCCTAGTCGCGGGGCCATCATCACGCGTGGGAACTATGCCGACTCGATCTACCATGGCCTAACTACTGAGGTCTCGCACGCCTTTACTCATGGACTCCTCGTGCGCGGCACGTACACCTATAGCAAAGTGCTAGACGACGGCTCGGAGGTATTCGCCACCTTTAACCAAAATACGTCCTATGCAGCTAACCTTGCTCCCGGGGGACGAGCGGGAGAGTGGAGTCGGTCCGCTTACGACCACCGGCACTACTTTGCCGTTCAATATGTGTATGAATTGCCCGGCTACAGCCGCGAGAGAGTCCTGTCCTTGCTTACAAAGAACTGGACCGTTGCAGGCGACACCATACTACAATCGGGCCCCCCGTCTACCTGGGGAATCGACGGGATCGATACGAATGGAGATGGCAGCTTTACGAATGATCGGCCGCAACTATCAAACCCAGGCGCCCCCTATACCGCGGTTGGCATTGACGGTGAATTGCTGGGTGCGACATCCATCCCCGGAACCTACTTCGACCTGGCGACCTACAATGCGTCCGGAGGTGCAACTCTTAACCCGATAGATCCTAATGCGGCGCACTTTCTTGTACCTTTGTTCGCCGGGAACGTCCGACGGGATAGTTACAATGAGCCGGGTGTCCAATACTGGAATCTTTCGTTAGAAAAGGATATTCCAGTCCGGCTTGCGCATCTGGAGAACGCCAGCTTTCAGATCCGAGCAGAGGCTCAGGACATTGGGAATCACAACAACGTTGAACCAGTAGATACAAACGTGACCGATGCAGGCACTCCTTCTTACCTCAACCCGACGCAGTTCAGGTCGAACGTAAACAACGGGGGTCTCGCACAGGGTCGTGTAATGCGCTTCTGGGCTAAGTTTACCTTCTAACGCAACTGCGAGACAGGCAAGTCATTCGCATAGACATAAACAGAAGCGGACGCTCTCCAGTTAAGCGTCCATCTTTCCTTGTACGGCCTCAAAGCTAGTGATCAGTCCATTTCCTCTTGACCCATGCTCCCTTTTTTGAAGATGTTGGCTAGGAAGCGGCCCCTGCAACTTCGCGCTTTCCAGCAGAACTGTGCCCGTCCTTGCGCCTTTTGTCCTCGTGGCTAACAAGCAAGGCTTCCAATTGAGTCAAAAGGTCGTGCGTGTTCATGGGCTTGACCAGCATCTTGTCTGCGCCCCCGTCGCCCCACTCCGAGCCGGGCAGCGGGAACGCGGTGAGCATGGCGACTGCCGGCTGATAGGGAGCTTTTTTCGCGGCCGCGACTACCTCAAGGCCGGAGCTTTCCGTTTCCATACGCATGTCCGTGATGACCATCTGGTATTGATTTGCCCTGATCTTGGCCTTGGCTTCGCGTGCTGAAGCGGCAGTCTCGACGGCAAAGCCGCTTATCTCGAGCACAGCCTTGAGTGTCAGCAGAATGGTGAGTTCATCGTCTACGAGCAGGATCCGTCGTTTTATCGCCATGCAGGGACTCCTCTAACGTACCGCAGCCAGCAGATTCTAGCAGTTACGAGCATAGCGCGTCGTGTTTGCAAGCTAAAGAGTGCCTCATTTTTTGACGCAGTAGTGAGAAGAGTGGGTCCAACGTTCCGCGATTTTGGATCTGGAGCGGCAGAGTCTGATCAAGGCTGATCTGCGACTCGAGGTCGGGCAGAGCCAGATAGTTGCCCATGCGACCGATGCAGGCGGCCGAGGGCGGTGTCAGCGCCTTGAAAGTGCGTAGCAGCACGTGCTTGATCGGCGGACAGCCACTTGATTACCAGTGATAGACTAGAATCGACGGCGAGCATTTCTCACATGTTCCGGAGGGAATCATCGACAAGCGTTCGGCCAAGCAGTTTATCCGTATCAATGACAAGATTCGCGCGCGCGAAGTACGTGTGATCGACGAGAATGGCGAGCAGCTGGGAATTCTGGCGCCCTTTGAGGCGTTAAAGATCGCTCGGGAGCGCGGGCTTGATCTCGTCGAAGTATCGCCGAGTGCCGTACCGCCTGTGTGTCGCATCCAGGACTACGGCAAATTTCTTTACGAGAAGGACAAAAGCGACCGGGCTGCACGCAAAAAACAAAAGATCATTGTCATCAAAGAAGTGAAGTTCTCGGTTACCGTGGACGAGCATGACTACCAGACAAAGAAGAACATGGCGGTCCGGTTCCTCGGCGAAGGGGACAAGGTCAAGGCTTCTTTGCGCTTCCGCGGCCGGCAGATGGCGCATCGTGATCTCGGTTACAACATCATCAACCGGTTGATCCTCGATATTGGGGAGACTGGTGTGGTGGAGTTTATGCCGCGCATGGAAGGCACGACCCTGCATGCAATCATTGCGCCGGGCAAGAAGCTGATGGCGGAGAAAGAAGCGGCTTCAGCGGCAGCCAATGTTGCAAAAAAGGCTGCTCCCAAGCCTGCTCAGGCGCCCGCACCCGCTGTACAGGCTGGGTCTGGGGTGCACTAGGATTTCAATCTCTTCGCGGGAGGAGCGCCCTTGTGGGCGCTCCTTTTTGTTTGAAACCGTTCCCGCCAGGAAAAACGCCGGCTTGCGGAGCCCGTTACGTTGCTTGTTTCTGTTGAAATTGCACGCTCAAGAGGATGCTGATAGCCGCAATGCCTGCGAAGAAGACCACGATCGCTGCATCGCCTCCGCTTGAGACCTTCCCGACTCGCATCAGGATGTATCCGACCGCCAGGTTGAGGAGAGCCCAAAAAACGTTCACCGTTGGTGAGGACAATCCTCTACCTGGAGGGTGAGCGAAGGGCGTCGGAAAGGGGTCGCCAGAGATGCCATGGACGAAGTGCGGCACGAGATTAGCGAGAAACATCCCGGCGAAGAAGCAAGCGACGTAGTCATACCAGGGCATTGAAACTTCCTCTCCAACACGCTTTCTTTAGATGGAGGCCTAGCTATGTGGACTCTTGATTTTATCATTCAAGACTTGCGTGTGAGCGGCGGGACGGTCATACCGGGCGTCAGTTGAGGGCGCCGGGTGTGCCACTGCGTGGCAGACTCATAAGCCTTGGCCAGCGCCAGGATGCGGCCCTCGGAAAACCTGGGTCCGCCAATCATCAGGCCTATGGGCAGGCCATCTCTCGAGAAGCCGCAGGGGATCGAGATCGCCGGAATCCCGAGCAGGTTGAAGGCGATTGCGTTCGAGTCGACTTCTGGTTCGTGGGGCTTCGGGTCTTCCTCCCGGCTCAATTCTTCGTTGATCGTGCGTGGCATCACGCGCATCATTGGCAGGGCGACCAGGTCAAAGTCGGAGAAAGCATCGTCGACCGTCTTGCGCAGGCGGACGAGCTCCCACTGGGCAGAGACGTAGTCGGCCACCTTGCCTGAGCAGGCCTCAGCCAAGCTATCGTTGAGGCCGCTCTGGGTGTCGGCGACTACCCGCCGGGTCTGGAGCGAGTAGGCATCCTCGTTATAGCGAAAGAGCTCCTGGTGCACGGCCTCTACCTCGCCGGAACGCACGGCGGCCCAGCGGATGTGCGAGGTGGAGGGGAGCTGAACCGTTTTTGTCTCGTGCACAAGCGTCGTGAGGATCGCGATAGCCTGCTCGGTCGCGATGGCGATCTCCGGGTCAAGATGGTCAAAGAAGGGCGCCAGCGGGATGCCGAGACGCAGGCCCGCCACGGGTTCCCGCATCAGCGCGGCATAGTCTTCGTGCGGGTGCTCAACGCTTGCCACATCGAGCTTGTCGTAGCCGGTCATGGCGGTGAGCAGCAGGGCGGCGTCTTCGACGGTGCGGGCAAGAGGGCCGCAGTGGTCGAGCGAGTAGATGAGCGGGAAGATGCCGCGGAGCGAGACCAAGCCATACGTGGGCTTGAGGCCGACGAGGCTGCAGTAGGCAGCGGGCATGCGGATGGACCCGCCGGTGTCGGTGCCGAGGGCAGCGGGCGCGAGCTCGGCGATGAGTGCCGCAGCCGAACCGCCGGAGGAACCGGAAGGGGTTCGGTCAAGCGCCCACGGATTGCGCACGGGTCCAAAGTAGGTGGTGGCCGAGCTTCCGCCCATGGCGAACTCGTGCAGGTTCGTCTTGCCGAGCAGGATGGCGCCAGCCTGCTTGAGCTGAGTGATGACGAAGGCATCTTCGGTGGGCACGCGGTCGTCGAAGAGCTTGCTGCCGGCAGTGGTGCGGGTGCCGGCGGTATCGACGTTGTCCTTGATGGCGAGTGGGATTCCATGGAGTGGACCGCGGAAGTGGCCGGCAGCGGCTTCGCGGTCGAGCGCGACGGCCTGGGCCAGCGCGGCCTCAGCCATGACGGTGATGTAGGCGTTGAGGAGCGGGTTATAGATCGTGATCCGGTTGAGCAGCGCCTGGGTGAGTTGAGCTGAGGTGATCTGCCGTTTGTGGATCAGGCGCGAGGCTTCGGATAGCGAAAGCGCGGTGATTGGTGTTTCCGATGCGTGGTGCTCCACGAGCTGGGCGGATGCCCGCCCGCACCCGAAATAGAAGGCGGCGGTTGCAGTCGCGGTAGAGAGAAAGTCTCTACGGTTCGATTTGGGCATGCGGTCCACCTCCCTAGAGATTGCCGTGAGGCTCAAGACAACGCAGCGGCAACTAACAACGCGATCTACTTACTTTACTTTGGGCAGCGTGCCAAGCCAGTTCAGCATGGCTGTTTCGGCAGCGATCCGGTGATCACTGAAGCTGTGGTCAGTAACCATGTGCTGCTCAGCCACGTGCGGGTCGCCAGCCTTCAGCAGCGCCTCAGCCATTGCGACGTTCGCTTCGGCCAGCCCGTCGTCGGCGTCAAGCACCAGCGCAGGCATGGGCCGGATGGCCGCCGCCCAATCGACGAAGTTCCAATGCGCGGCATGGCTGGACACGTCTGCCCAGAGGCTCTCTGCGGTGCAGCCGGCAAGCGGCGGCAGCTCAGTGCGGAAGAACCCGATCATCTGCTGTCGGGCCTCCGGCGTTTTCGCGTGAGCGGCCATGCCGCCGAAGTTCGCAGCGCTCATCACAGCAACCCCCTCGAGCCAAGGGTGGGTGCTGGCCGCGTGGAGGGCCAAAAAGCCGCCCATGCTGTGCCCGATCACGACAATATCTTTGGGATCGAGGGCGTACTTGGCGTCTGTGGCTGGGTCGCGCAGAAAGGCGAGCGCCGCGTCTGTGTCCTCAATCGCATGCGAGAACGAGAAGGCTCCAGGCGAACCCCACGACCCGCGATAGTGGAAGGTAAGCACACTCCAGCCGACGCGGCGCATGGCCTGGGCGAGATCGAGGTTCTGCTCGTTGCCGGGGAAGCCGTGGAGCAACAGGACCACCGGATGAGGGCCGGCGCCGGAAGCCAGGTAGAAGACCGCGTTCATGGCTGAGCCCTGGCTGGGCACTGTCAGCTCGACCAGACGGGCGGGGTGCTGCGGGTCAGCCGGTGGGTCGGCGGCGAGCGCGGCTAGCAGGGACTGGCTCGGCTGCTGAGCAATGCATTGAGGCGCCGTGCCGGCTAGCGCCAGCTGGATAGCAACCGCGTAAATCCATTTCGTTCGCATGGCCATGGCTCCCTGGTAAATGCACTTAGTAGAACACTCGGCCAGCGCTGGCCCCTAGTTGTGTGTATACAGCCGGTAGCCGAAAGGATAGGTAGCGGTGATGCGCGGGTTCCAGCCCGTCCAGGCACGTTGCTGCGTGAGGGTGTAGTGCGCAGCCAGGTAGCCAGCAAACGCCGGCCACTGGTCGAGCTTCTGGTAGCCGCCAGGCAGGTTGAGGCACCACTGGTCGGTAACCACAAAGATCGCAGGAGGCGCACGCCTGATCTGCGCCAGGAAGCGCTGCTGCATCGCCTGTTTGACCGGGCTCGGCCCGGGCGCGAAGAAGTAGCAGTCGTAGAGAAAGCCGGTCGACTGTACCAGCTGCATGCGGTCGAGGACGGTGATGCAGCCGGCCATCGTGTCCATGCATTGGACTTTCCCCTGTAGACCGCTGGAAGACGCGGCTGCAGTCAGGTCAGCCTGCAATTGGACGAGAGCCGGCTGGTAGCGCCAATCCGAGCGAAGCGCCTTGGCGGTCGAGGCGGGGGCGAGCCAGAGCACGCTGTAGGCGACGATGGCCCAGCCGAGCGCTGGTTCGAGATAGCCGCGGCAGCTGTTTGAAAGAGCCTCGGCTAACTGCAGCGCCACGAAGAGCCAGAAGAACGCAAGCAATGGGTAGCGATGGTAAGGATAGGCTTTGCCTTGCATGCAGAAGGACAAGAATCCGCAGCCGATTGCGAGCAAGGCGAGCTTCTGCTCGAAACGCCGCCATCCTTGCGTGCTGGCCATGATCGCCAGCGACAGCACCACCAATGGGACTAGCTGCGAGGGAATCGCATGTGCGACAAGAAAGCCGACAGGGTGCCGAGCCATGCCGGCGTGATAGAGGACCAGGCTGCGCGTCAAACCCGCGAACGCCCTAAAGCTGTGCAGGTACGACAACCATGCCCAGATAGCGAACAGCGGCATCAGCAAGCCCGCCAGTCCGGCGCCCAGGCGCTTGAGCCATGACGATTGAGAGCACAGCGCCACTACCAGCAGCAGCGCAAAAGCGATCGTAGGAGGCTTGATGGTCGCGCAAACTCCACAGCATAGTCCAAAGACAAAAACTTGCCAGACTGCGCCGGTGCGCGCGCCACGAACCAACAGCGCGCATCCGGCCAGAAGCAGAACAGCGATCAAATAGTCCCGCTGTCCCGCCTGGGCAACGCCGTCACCGATATGCAGGATTGCAAAGAGCGCAGCGGCGAGCAGCCCTGCGAACAGGCTGCGGGTGCGCAGAAGATCGATCATTGCGAGGCCGGCGACGGCGGTTAGCATGTAATCGAAGAGCCGCCAGCCGGGCGCGCCTGTGCCGAACACCCGGGTAACCGCCATGTCGGCCAGGTAGCTGCCAGGCATGTTGACGTCGACTATGTCTCGGTAGGGCCGCATGCCCTGGTGCATGAGCAACACGATATAGTGCATCAGTACGGCATCGCTGATCAGGGGCCACGCGGAGGTTTCGACCAGGAGTAAGGCAACGCAGCCCAGCAGAACCAGCGCGGCGCCCCACTCGAGGGCTCTCTTTGAGTCGCACATTGCCTCAATGTACTGCTAGCTGGGCACCGGGCTTCTAAAATCCAGGCCGCAGCGGTGAAAGGCAGGGTCGCACCTGAACCAGCCAAACCTAATTTCGATAGGGGTAAAGCTGTATCCCCGGCTGTTGCATGGCATCTGAGCCGTGAAGTACGGTGATGGCGATTTGCCATGAGGAATCCTCCGAATGTTCGCAAAGCATCTCTCTCGTCGCGATCTCCTGGGCAGGGCTTCGGCCGCTGCAGTGATCGCTGCTGTTCCCCCGATCTTCTCGCCCGCTCCCGCACGTGCAGAGAGCGTTGCCACTCATCTGCTTACCGACGCTGAAGAGTTTGCCACCTCGGTCGAGAATGCGTTTTCCTTTCAGAACCTGATGATGGATGCCTACGCGACTGGGCCAACCGTGCGCCTGGCGCAGAGCTACAGCGATGCCGCGCTACACGCGACTGCCTTTACCTACGACAACGCGGTCGCGATCCACGCCTACCTGGCCAGCGGACTCCCTGAAAACCTCGCGCGGGCCGAGGTGCTGGGCGCCGGCCTACTGTATGCGCAGGCGAAGAACTTCCCCGTTGCCGACGGCCGCTTTGCGCAGGCTTACTACGTGAACGTGCAGGCGGCGGATGGAAGCGGCGCCTACATTACCCCGGCGGCTTACCCGCACTACTTCTACACCACCGCTGTGGGCGACCAGGCCTGGGCTGGTATGGCGCTGGCGCAGCTCTACAAGCGCACCGGCAATAGCTGCTATCTTGCCGGTGCGCTCGCGGTCGCCAACTGGATCGTCAAGAACACCTACAACACGCAGGGGCCGGGCGGCTTCACCTTCGGAACCAGCATCGATCCCCAAAACCAGTCCGTACCTTCCCCTAATGGGAAATCGACAGAGCACAATATTGACTCCTGTGCCTTTTTCACCATGCTGAGCAAGCTGACTAAAGGCGGCAGCGCAGGGAACGGCATGTCGTGGACGGCGCTTGCGCAGCATGCGGAGGGCTTTGTGATCGCGATGTACCACAGCGCAGGCCCGTACTTTTATACGGGCACGCTCGGCGACCAGATCACGATCAACACCTCGCCAATCCCAGAGGATTGCCAGACATGGTCCTACATGGCCGGCCTAAACGTGCACTCCAAGGCGACGATTGACTGGGCGCTGGCCAACCTGCAAACCACAGATACTGCTTCGGCGCGCAATACAAGCCTGACCGGCAGCGAGAGCGTTCACGGGCTTGTCTTTGACACGGCCAGTCTCTCTACAACCGGGCAGGGAGATGACCCGAACGCCGTTTGGCTGGAGGGTACGTCGCATGCCATCGCCGCGCTGGTGGCGCGGGTGCTGGCCGGTACTGACCCGCTCCCAGCGCTGCTTGCCGACCTGACGGAAGCTGTCCGTCTGCTAGGCCAGTGTGTGCGCGTGCAGCAGACGCTTGGGGCTGGACAGACAGCCGGTGGACGTGCGATTCCGGCAGGGCTGGGGCTCGTCGCATCCAGCAGCGTCATGGACACCGGCTTCGGCTACACCTATGGACCATCGCTGCATACCGGGGCGACGGGCTGGTACCTGATTGCAAGCCTGGCCGGGAATCCGTTTCAGCTAGGATATCGAGTGTAGGGATGGGGCAACACCGCGGGAGCAGACTGTTCGGATCGTAGGGGCCTATGGAAATGCCGGGGCCGCCGACGAACTGCAACGTGGGGATGCGCTGGTCGACATCGGGCAGCGGCGGAAACGGCAGGTGCGGCTCGGCCTGGTACCAGTAAGCGACCGAGTAGAAGTTGTCCGACCGGTGGTTAGCGTGGCCGTGCTCGATTGAGGCTCGCATTGATCTGGTGAAAGGGATCGGCGAGTCGAAGTGGAAGCGGTACATGCTCGAGCGCTCGCCGGCCAGCTCCTTGCCGACCATGGGCGCGCCGTGGAGCAGGTACTCCTGTGAGCCGCCGAAGTTCCACGCGCCCAGGAAGTAGTCTTCACTTCCGGTACCAACCATCGTCGGCGCCTCGCCGTCGATCTGAAACATATCATTGCCTTCGCCCCACCATCCATCCTGATTTTGGAGGACGGAAAAGGTCACTCCGACGAACTGACCGTGTCCCTTGGCTTCAAACCACTCGTAGTTATCCTTGCCGTCGAGGTTGCGCCGGTAGTTCACGATCGGGTCGCCGTTCTCGTACCAGTTGCCGGTCCATCCGTGAGTGGGCTGCGCCTGGCGATACGTGGCGTGAAAGTAGAGGGAATCGGCAGGCAGAGGCTCGGCGTTCACGCGGTAGTCGATGTTCCAGTAAAGATGGTTGAGCTCCTGCTTACCCTCATCGGTAACGGTGATGCGGGCGTGGTGAGCATACGGCATAGGAAAGTAACTGTTGAGCGCCTTGTCGCCGCCGGCCGAGAGCATCAGCGACTCCCAGTGGTAATACAGACCATTGCCAAGACCGAAGAAGTCGCCGATCGGCGTCTCGACGCTCGGGCTGGTTTCCCCGTCCCAGTACATGCGCAGCACGATGCGCTTCAGCGCATAGGGCTCTCCATCGTCAAGCGTGAACCAGATGTGCGAAATCATGCCCGGTCCGTCGACATCGAGCACAGTAAGCGTCTGCCCCGGCGTCACAGTTCGCGCGTCGGCATTGGCGCCGGTCTCTTCCCGCGAGGAAGACCGGTGGAGGGTGTAGGTCTGCTGGCGGGTAGGGTCGGGCAGCCAGGTAGAGCTTTGCGCGGAGAGTGCGGCCGCGGTGAGGGCGAGCAGGGCTAAGAGCGATCGTTCGAATGCGGGCCGAATGCGCATGGGGGAGCTCCTTTGCGGCGGTGCAGTCACTATGAGCAGACGATACAGGGGATGAGCGATGGCCGTGCAGCCGAGCGTGGCCAAGCGGAAGAAGGCGCTTTTGCTTGAGGTATACTGACTGGTGTTGTAACTCATGCACAACGAAGCAGGAAGCTCAATGCCAAAGTTGAAGACCCACAAGGGCGCTGCGAAGCGCTTTAAAAAGACCGGAACCGGCAAAATTGTCCGGGGCCAGGCGACGATGCGCCACATCCTGACCTCGAAAGAGACCAAGACCAAGCGCAAGCTGGCCCACAGCGCGCTCGTCTCGGACGCCGACTACAAGAAGGTCGCACGGATGATTCCTTACGCCTGATCCGTTCTGATAGGAGCGAGGGCCGCGCAAAGCGTTTGCGCATGAGAGCCCCCGGCCCTTCTCAAGGGCCGAGTGATTCAGGTACGAAGCGAGTGAAGAGGTCTTAAAGATTGACGGCTGTTGCGAAACGCCGCAATCCCCCTGCCTCCAGCCGCACAACGAAAGACGCAAAAGGGAGCCAAGACTATGCCACGCGTAAAACGTGGAACAAAACGCAACGATCGCCGCAAGAAGATTCTCAAGCGGGCGAGTGGATACTTTCTTACCAAGAGCAAGCTGTACCAGGCGGCACAGGAAGCTGTCGAGCGCGGACTCAAGTTTGCCTACAGCGGACGCAAGCAGAAGAAGCGGCAGTATCGCTCGCTCTGGATCGTACGCATCAACGCGGCGGCCAAGCTTAACGGCATCAGCTATTCGCTTTTGATCAACGGGTTGAAGAAGGCGGGGGTGGAACTCGATCGCAAGATGCTGGCTGACCTCGCGGTCCGGGACGAGCAGGGTTTTGCGGCACTGGTGGTTCAGGCTAGGACCGCCCTGGGGCACTCTGCCACAGCTTAGTGCCTGGTGCAAGCTGGAAAGCGCGCTCTTCTTGGGCGCGCTTTTTGCTATCCGCACTACGCATCAACATTGCCTGAACCCATGACTCAACACGAGACGCAGGACGGGCGGCCGATGACTCCCTTTAAGAGTTTCTCTAAAAGGTCGCTGGTCACTGCTTTTACTGAGTGGCGCGCTGCCAATACTGAAAGGTCTCGGGCGTGATCCGGCGTTTACCTTGCAGTTCATCTTTGTAGATTATCTCGAGCACGGCGAAAAGCGCGGCGCTCTCCTGTTCGAGACCCAGCAGGTGAAGGCTGCGCAAGATGCGGGTAAGACGCAGGTGATTGTGGTTATGCAGGGTGAGCCAGTTGCCGGTGCGCAAAGGGAATGAGGCAGAAGGCATGACCGTTCCATCCGGGCCGAGAGTGAACCCGTAGAAGCTCAGCATGCGCAGCCATGCGGCGCGCAGACGGCTGCGTAGAGCTTCAGACTTGCCGAAGGCCTCGATTAGCGCTGGAGTCAGTATAGGAGCAAAAGGGTTGAAGCTGCTGGTCTCGGGCAGTGGGAAGAGCCACTGTATGTAGTCGTGGACGCCCTCGAGCAGGGCGTCGGACCAGGCAAGGATACCTGCATGGGTGCGGCCCTGCACATCCCGACCCTCGCCGGTGTAGAAGGCCAGCAGCAGGTCTTCACTTCGAGAAGCAATGTGGGAGTCCGCCATGCTTCTCTTGGATGCTGTCCAGACGAAAGGCTCTCTCGGTCCGCGGGCGATAGAATCAACTGGCATGCCCCAGCAGTCCCCTTACGCCGGGCCCCAGGTCTGGCAACGCGCACTTCAGGTACTACGGCCCTCCCACAGCCATACTGCCTTTACGGCTACGCTGCTGCTCTCCTTCGTGGCCCTGCTGTCAAAGGTCATCAGCCTGGTGCGGGTCAAGTACATCGCGCATGTGCTCGGGCGCACTGCCGCCGCGGACGCATTCAACGCGATGTTCCAGCTGCCCGATACGATCTCCTACTTTCTGATCGGCGGCGCGACCTCCGTCACCTTCGTGACCATGCTGACGCGCTACCGAGAGGCCGGGCACGAGGCGGAGGGTGAAGAAGCGCTCTCGGTCATCTTCACGACCATGATGCTGGTGCTCTCGACGGCCATTGTGCTGGCCGAGATACTTGCGCCGTTATATGTGCGGGTCGCGTTTCCCGGCTTCCTCAAGGATCCCGCTAAGTTCGCGCTCTGCGTGCACCTAACGCGGATCATCCTGCCGGGTCAGGTCTTCTTCTTTGGCGGCGGTATCTTCGCGGCATTCCTGCTGGCGCGCAAGCAGTTCACCCTGCAAGCCTTCGCCCCGCTGATCTACAACGCCGGCATGATCGTCGGCGGGGTGGCTCTGTTCCGCTGGCTGGGGGTGTCGTCGATCGCCTGGGGCGGCCTCGCCGGAGTCATCCTGGGGCCCTTTGCGGTGAACGGCTGGGCGGCCTGGCGCGCTGGCATGCACCTGCGGCTTCGGCTCGATTGGCACAGCCGCGGCCTGCGCGAGTGGGTGCGCTTGACCCTGCCTCTGATCCTTGGCTTCTCGCTGGTCACGGTTGACTCATGGATCATCAGCCACTTTGCCTCGCAGATCGGCGGCGCTGTCTCGCTGCTCCAGTACGCGAAGCAGCTCTTCAGCGTGCCGCAGTCACTGGGGCAGGCTGCGGGCGCGGCCTCGCTGCCCTTTCTGGCTTCCCTCTACAGCCGGAAAGATAGTGCCGGCGCGACCGACCGACAACCCTTTGCGCGATCGGTGAACGAGTCGGTCTCGCGGATCGCCGCTATGTCACTGCTGCTGAGTGCCTGGATGATCGCGATGGGCGGACCGGCAGTGGACCTGGTTTTTCGCGGCGGCCTGTTCAGGCGGACAGATGCGCAGGCAATGGCGCTTTACTTCGGTATCTTTTCTATCTCGCTCTGCTTCTGGTCCGCGCAGGCGATCTATGCTCGAGCGTTCTATGCGACAGGGAATACCGTGACGCCCATGGTTGCGGCTTCAGCGGTCACGCTCGCATCGCTCCCACTGTATGCGCTGTTGTTCCGGCTGCATGGCCCGATGGGGTTGGCGATTGCATCCGATGTCGGGATCACAGTCCAGGCAGCAGTGTTTGCCGTGCTGCTCGACAGGCGAGGGCTGGTGCCGCTGCGCGGCCTGAACTGGAAGGAGCTGGCGCGGTCGGCCGTGACGATGGGGCTAAGTTTCCTCGCCCTCGTCGTTCTGCGCCGCATAAGCCCGCACGCAGCGTCGCGACCGGGTGAACTGGCGCTGCTGGTGGGAAGCCTGGTAGTGTGGGGCGGGATATGCGTCTCTGCCTTGCAGATCACCGGCTCGGCGCTGCCCCGGCAGCTGATGACGCGCTTTCGGCGCTAGCCATATCGACCTGATATCGAGCGAGAAAACCTATGAAAACCTATCCACTGGAACAGGCGCTTCGTGCGCAGAAGGCTTTGCGGGATGCTGCCGGGCTTGAGCGGGAGATGTTTCTGGTCGAGGCGTTCTTCGGCATGATCTGCGATGAGATTGACGCGTTGCGAGCCCAAGGCAGGAGCGATGCCGAGATGGCGGCGCTGGTCGGGGAGAGCTCGAGTATTTCGTTAACCGCCGAGGAGATTGCAGAGCATTATGCGCTGCCCGAAGAGCGTCACCCACGCTAGGCTGACTGACTCCCCGCCCAAGCCAGACACCGCAGGGGTTCAGGCAGCCCGCGAGCCGGCTTCCTGCAGCGTCAGCTTTACGGTCATTCGCTTGCGTCCGCGATAGAAGGTGATCGTGACCGCGTCCCCGGCCTGGTGGTGGTCCATCTGATCGGCGATGTCTTCCTGGGTCACAGTTTCCTTGCCGTCAATGGCCACGATCAGGTCGCCGCCGATCAGGATCTGGTTCTGACCCAGGTAAGCAGACTCAGTGCCTCCCTTGAGGCCGGCCTCCTGCGCCGCGCCGCCGGGGATAACCTGCTCGATCAGTACGCCTGACACCGCGGCTAGGCCCATCTGCTCAGCCAATTCGGGCCCGATAGGGAGCGAGCGAATGCCGAGAGTGGGACGCCGGGAATGGCCATACTTCTGGAAGTCGTTGAGCACAGCCTTGACCGTGTCGATCGGGATGGCAAAGCCGATGCCGGCGCTCTGATCGACCTGCTGGTTCGGGTTGGTGGCGATCATCGAGTTGATCCCGATCACCTCGCCACGCGAGTTAAGCAGTGGGCCGCCGGAGTTGCCGGGATTGATCGCCGCATCGGTCTGGATGGCGTTCTCGATCTGCCCACCCTGGGGGCCGCGCACCGAGCGGATAGCGCTAATGATGCCGGTCGTCATGGTGCCGTTCAAACCAAAGGGATTGCCGATCGCGAAGACCTTCTGACCCGGGATCAGGTCACGCGATTGCGCGAGTATGACCGGGGTAAGCGCGGCTGCGCCGTCAATCTGCAGCAGCGCCAGATCATGGCGCTGGTCCTTGCCGATCACCCGGGCCTTGTAGCGGTGCTTGTCCATGGTCTGGACTTCAACGTTCTGCGCGTCGGCGATGACGTGGTAGTTGGTTGCGATATGGCCCTGGTGATCAAGAATAAAGCCCGATCCCTGGCCCTGCTGTGGGACTGTTCCGTAGAAGAAGTCGAAGCCGACCGAGGTCGAGGTAATGTTCACGACCGAGGGCGAGACATGCCTGTAGACCGAGATATTGTTGAGTTCTTCGGCGTCGTACTCGGGGGCGGCATGGGCCTCGGTGAGCGTGAGCGGAGAGCTCGAACGTTCTGGCGCGAGGTGGCCGAAGTCGAGGGCGCTGCTGAGTACATGAGGGCTGCGGATTGGCGCAGGCATGCCGAAAGGATCACGGGTGTTGGCGTAGTACCAGACGCCGCCCACGATGGCGAGGATAAGGACAAGTCTACGAAGCGTCATAAAATGCGATTCCAGGGTGACTGTCGCCTCTTACCGAGGCGGGCTGCAGCAAAAGGCCGAACGAACAACAACCCTATTTTCTCATTGTTAACCCGGCTGAGTCTGTGTTGTCGCGGGCGCCAGTTGGCGCAGTGCGGCGAGTACCGCCTGGGCCTGGCGGCGCAGCAGGACGAGCGTGGCATCGTTGTCGATGACAAAGTCGCAAAAGGGCGCTTTTTCAGCGTCCGGAATCTGGGCCGCCAGGCGAGCGCGGGCATCGCGGGCAAGCGCCCGGCGAGTAGTCTCGGTTGCATCCAGGGATGCGGTGCGGGCGATATAGCGGACGATCTTGAGCTCGTCGGGTGCGGTGACGAGCACCAGACGGTCGAAGCGGCGCACCCAGTTCAGGGCTGTGGTCGCGGTGCTCTTGCTGGGCGCTGCCTCTGCCCCGGGCGCAACTCCCGTGTCGCGTGCTACTTCAAAAATCAGAGCCGACTCGATAACCGCGATGGCCTCTGGGTCCATGGCTGCCACACGCTGCATCTCCTGCTCCTGCGCGCGGAAGACCGCTGGATGCACAATCGCGTTCAGCTCAGTGAGGCGTCCGTGCTCGAAGGCCACCCGGGCAAGCGCGCGCCGGTCAAGCTGTCCATCTGCCGCGAGGACGGCTTTGCCGAAGTGGTCGACAATCTGCCGGTATACGGGCTCACCCGGCTGCATGAGCGCACGGCCAAGCTCGTCGGCCGAGAAGACGTGTGCTCCACCCTCGGCGAAGACCAACGCCACCGCGCTTTTGCCGCTGCTCAGACCGCCCGTGAGTCCTACTCGCAGCATCAGCCTCTCATCTTGCCACTTGCAAACCCATAGTATGGAAGCATGGCGGATACACGATCGGCAGAAGCTTCAATCCAACCTGTTGAGCAGATGTTTGACCTGCTGGCCTGTCCAGCCTGCCTTGAGTCGCTTCGCCTCGCACCGGCCGGTGTAGTCTGTACCGCCTGCGGGCGCGTTTACCCGGTAGTTGACGCTATTCCAATCCTGCTTGTCGACCGCGCCATCCAGCCTAACCATGATGAAAGAATGGAATGACCAGGCGATAGGCGACCAGACCAGCGAGGACGAAGGCTCCCAGTATCCAGGCCAGCATCGCAGGCCATGACAGGCTCTTGCGACGAGCGGCCTCAGATCGGATTTGTGCTCCGCCGGACGAGCCGGGCTCCCGCTGTCCCACCATACCTACTCAGTCTACGAGAAGTATAGGGCGTACTGCCTGAGCTGCAGAGCGAGTCGGCATCCGGGCTTGTGACGGATAATTAACAAAGCTGTCCTAATCCCGGTCGATTTATGCAAAAGGCGGCAACTCTTATCGAGTCTGTGCTTTCCTAGAGGCAGCAGATGAGATTTGCCTAATACTTAGGGGCCGGAGGGCCAGTTGCGCAGAAACAGGTGTGTCGAGCAATTCTCGTCTTCCGAACTGCTGGGACTGCAGTGCGACCTGCAGCAAACCGACGTGGATAGCTGGCAGGCGACGGAGGTGTTGGCAGCGTTCCTCAATGGTCGAGGCTACGGAGTGGACGCAGTGCTGGTAAAAGACTCCGTTGTGCGCCTGGAGCTCTCGCTTGACGACTTGGACTCCATGCAGACCGAGCTGCAGAGCGAGCTCGAAAGAGTCGCGCTTGTCATGTAGTTGAGCTTTTGCAGCTAGCGGCTTGAATTGACACCAGGCCAACTTTCTGGTTTTCTCCCCCTCAGGCATTATGAGTGGTGCCAACGATAACTTCTTAAAGGACAAGCTCGTCTAGAGCTTCCCATTTGTCGCCTGAAGAACGTAGGATTGGCGCGGCGCTTGAGCCGTTCAACGCCCGTGCTTTGGCGGCGCAAGTGCGCTTCGCCTGTCTTTCCACGTAACTGCCAAAGGACCTTACATCTATGGGCTCTCGCTCGTGCTCTCGGTTACTTGCCGCCTCCTTGCTGATTGGCTCGACAGCCTTGCCGGCCCAGGTACAAGCACCGCACCCGCTTACCCCTGCCGACCAGCAAAAGATCGATATGCTGGTGAAGGGGATGACGCTTGACCAGAAGCTTGACTACATCGGCGGTACCGGCTTTGCCGTGCGCGCTGTACCGGCCTTGAACCTGCCGGCGTTCGAGATGTCGGATGGTCCCTATGGCACGCGCTCAAACGTCGGGTTTCCATCAACTACCTATGCGGCAGGTATCGGCCTGGCTGCCTCGTGGGACCGCGGGCTGGCCGAGCGGGTAGGCGCAGGCATTGGGCGGGACGCGCGGGCGAGGGGCGTGCATTACATGCTCGGGCCCGGCGTCAATATCTATCGCTCGCCCCGCAATGGTCGCAACTTCGAGTATTTTGGCGAAGACCCGTTCCTTTCCGCGAACATGGCGGTCGGCTACATTACCGGGATGCAGCAGCAGGGCGTTAGCGCGACGATCAAGCACTTCCTGGCCAATAATTCCGAGTTCCTGCGCCATGACTCGGACTCGATTGTCGACGAGCGGGCGCTACGCGAGATCTATCTGCCCGTGTTCGAGGCAGGGGTGAAAAAGGCGCACGTAGGGGCTGTCATGGATTCCTACAACCTGATCAATGGTTCCCATGCCACGCAGAACGGCTACTTCAACACCGAAATCCTGCGCAAGGAGTGGGGCTTTTCCGGTGTGCTGATGTCAGACTGGGTCGCGACTTACGACGGTGTTGGAGCAGCCAATGGCGGCCTTGATATCGAGATGCCTACGGGCAAGTATATGAACAAAGAGAACCTGATGCCGGCGATTAAGGCCGGTACGGTGACTGAGGCGACGATCGACGAAAAGATCCGTCACCTGCTGGCGACGCCGATGGCCTTCGGCTGGCTCGACCGGCCGCAGACAGACATTATGGTTTCGGACTTTGACGCGCAGAATAGCCAGACTGCGCTTGACGCCGCGCGTGAAGGGCCGGTGCTGCTCAAGAATGAAGGGCGCCTGTTGCCGCTCGACAAGGCGCAACTGAAGACGGTCCTGGTAGTTGGGCCGGATGCGTGGCCCGGTGTGCCGGTAGGCGGTGGCAGCGCAGGCGTTGCGCCGTTCTACCTGGTAAGTCCCATGGAAGGACTCACAACGGCGCTCGGCGCATCGGTCAACGTCCTTTACGATCGCGGCCTGCCGAAGATTAGCGATCTGGCCAATGCGACCACGTTCATGACCGAGGCTGCCGGCGGCACGCCCGGGGTCACCTACGAGACCTTTGCCAACGAAGACCTGTCGGGGACACCGACCAGCAAAGCGACGGTGAAGCACATCAACACACTCGGCACCAGCTGGGCGAGCTTCGGCGATGATTTTGAAGCCATGATGGATCTCTTTGAAAACGGCTCGAAGCATGTTTCGCATCGCTACTCCGGCTACTACACGCCTCCGGCAGCAGGCAAGTACATCGTCGTGCTTGAGGATGCGGGCGAGGGTTCGGGCAACCGCGTGTACCTGGACGGTAAACAGATCATTGATAACTGGAAAGTCGTGCGTGCCTTTCAGCCGCAGCTAACTGTTGAGCTTTCGGCGGGAGCACACAAGATTGTTGTGGAGGACACACAGAACAGCGCGATCGGCGGCCACCTGCGGCTCGCTATCGTCGATCCGCTCAAGGTTGTTAATCCGCGCGCAATCGAGCTGGCTGCCAAGGCTGACGTGGTTGTCGTCGCCGCAGGCTACCAGACCGAGAGCGAAGGTGAGGGTGGTGACCGTACGTTCGCGCTGCCCTATGGACAGGATGAACTGATCGAGGCGATGGCTGCCGCAAACAAGAAGACGATCGTCACTATAACATCGGGTGGCAATGTGGACTCGACCGCATGGATCGACAAGGTACCGGCGCTGCTCGAGAGCTGGTACGGAGGGCAGGCGGGTGGCACGGCGCTGGCCGAGATTCTGCTTGGTGTTACCAATCCCTCTGGTCACCTGCCGGCGACCTTTGAACGTCGCGCCGAAGATAATCCCACTTACAGTAACTACTATCCCAGGGGTGACTCAAAGAAGGTGACCTACAAGGAAGGTATTTTCGTTGGATACCGCGGCTACGAGCACAATCATGTCAAGCCGCTATTTCCATTCGGCTTTGGTCTGTCGTATACGACCTTCAAGTTCGCCAATCTCGCTGTAAGTCCAGAGTCGGCGGGGAGCAATCCGCAGGTGAACGTCTCCTTTGACGTAACTAACACGGGCGATCGGGCCGGAGCAGAAGTGGCGCAGGTGTATGTATCGGAGGAGCACCCGAGCGTGCCCCGCCCGAAGCGTGAGTTGAAGGGTTTCGATCGCGTGATGCTCGCGCCCGGGGCAACCAGCCATGTAACCGTTGTGCTGGATGCGCGGTCGTTTGCCTACTACGACGTGGCCGGCAAGAAGTGGACCATCAAACCGGACAAGTTCGCGATCGAGGTGGGTGACTCGGTCGAGTCGTTGCCGCTAAAGGGCATGGTCGAACTTACACGTGAGGCCGCAAGCAGCACCTTCTAAAAGCTTGCTTTTACAGGCTGTAAGTGAGTGCTCGATCCCAGAAACCCTGCGTTGCGTTCTGCGAGTGTCGGGTTTCTTTTTGCCCTTTAGCATGAACAAACGCGGCTCGCTACATCAATATTCACGGGCGGTGAGCAGAGTAAACGTGGCATTAACATAGGCAACGTAGAAACCTCCTACGGGACAATCGCAGGCCAGATGTGCGCCGTAAACCGGGCGAGCAGAGGATGCGCTTACCGCGGGAGAGATATGACGATGGAATACGCGCTCTTGAAGAAAGCGTGTGCTGTGTTGGCCATCAGCGCACTTCTGCAGCCTATGTATGGCGTGGCTCAACAGGTCAAGCCTATTTCACCCAGTGAGCGGGACGAGAAGAAGTTAGTCGTAGCTGCACCGCGCTCAAGTGATGCCGTCGCGCAGTATGCCTATAAGCTCGAGGACGCGCCGACACTTACCCACGATGAAAAACTTGCGCTCATCAAGAAGAAGATCAAGTACGTATTTGTTCTATTCCAGGAGAACCGCTCGTTCGACTTTTACTTCGGCACCTATCCCGGAGCGAATGGCCTGTTCTCGCAGGCGGCCGCCGCAACGCCCGGGTTTAACCAGCCGCTCGTGAACACGGACGGTAGCGTCGGCAAGATTTCGCCCTTTAAAATCCCGCAGAGCGTAACTGACATACACGGAAACACGGTTCCGCTGTATCCGGAAGATACGGATTCGGTCAACCACTCGCACAGCGGCATCGACGCCAAGCTGGACCTGGATGCGAGTCATGTAGCGCAGAATGACCGCTACGCGTTTACCGAGGAAGGGCTTACAGGCAAGCTGAGTGCTGACGGCACCACTTACACCGGCCCCCTGCCGACCGAGCAGCAGAAGCAGATGGGTGAACTGGTGGTAGGCCATGTGGACTGCGATACGGCGCCATTCCTGTGGAATTACGCCGACCGCTTTACATTGTTCGATAACTTCTTCGACACAGTAATTGGACCGTCGACGCCGAACGCCCTGGCAATGATCGCAGGCCAGTCCGGCGTTACACAGTGGGTCGAACATCCTGAGTTGTCGAGCGCGGTTCTTACAACCAGTCAGCAACTGCCTGTGACTGCAGATCCGCAGCCTTTTTGGGGCTCGGCGCTCGACATCTTCACACCTCCGGGCCAGAAGCAGCCGGTCGACGGCGGCACCGACATCAGCACCAATCCGGCGGCGAATCTTACCTTTGCAACGCTGCCGCTCTCCTTTATGGGCAATCAGATCCAGACCATTACGCAGGGCGATGCCGACCCTGTCATGGACCTGATGGACGTGCAGGAAGATATTACAAAGATTGCCGGCGATGGCAATCAGCCCGTGAACTGGGGCTGGTTCCAGGAGGGCTACGACCACGAAGTTACCGACCCTGCCGGAAAAGCAACCTACGCCGATTACATCGCGCATCACAATGCGCCGCAATACTTTGGTTACATCGCGAACAATCCCGCTGAAAGCAAGGCGCATATGGCGGGGCTCAGTGACTTCTATTACGTGATGTTTAACAACGCGCTGCCTTCTTCCGGCGTGGCCTATGTGCGCGGCGGCTACGGCAACCTGGACGGGCTGGTACCGCGCTCGCCGAGTCCGGCGGTCAAAGCTGCCTTCATGGGCAACGACGATCACCCGGGATACTCGGACGCGCAGATCTCGGAGTCGCTGCTTGCGGACTCTATTAACACAATTGCCCAGAGCAAGTACTGGCCGGAAAGCGTCATCATCATCACCTATGACGAGACAGATGGGCTCTTTGACCACGCGCAACCGGTCATTCGCTCGTTTGATCCACTGGGCGCGGCGCTTGACCAGGGCCCGCGTATTCCTGCCATCGTCATCTCGCCTTACGGAAAAGTGCATGCTGTATCGCACGAGGCAACCGAGCACGGCTCGATCATCAAGTTTATCGACGAGCTGTTCAATCTGACACCGCTCGCCGATCTGCCGGATGAAGCGGCCGCCCGTACCAAGGGCGAGTCGGTTTACGGTCAAAAGGACCTTGGGCCATCGGATGATAAGACTGCTGGCGTGGGCGATCTGCTGACCGCGTTCGACAATGCCCGCTTGATGGGAACTGCACCGATACTGCCAGCCTCGTTTGCCGAGATCCCGGAAAGCATAGTAACCACGTTGCCCCACGCAAATGCCCAGGGTTGCCGTGTACTGCAGATCACGCCAACCGACACAGTCAACGGAATGGTGATCGATCCGGCTCCGACCGACTTCAATCCTCGGCCGAACACAAACAAGGGTCTGCCCACTTCTGGTAGCTGGCCTTCTAACTAAGTTGCCATACAAGCAAACGAGCGGCTGGACTCACTGTCCAGCCGCCTTTTTTTCGAGAGGGTACTTGTTAGAGATGCATAGGCTTTTGACTTACCTCTGTGTCACGCTTTGCTATGTAACAGCTGCTGTTGCTTACGCTGGACCGACGCTTGATAAAGTGCGCCTCGCCGACAGCCTGACTTGCGGAGTCAACTTTGAGGAGGCCGAGTATTCCATAGCCGATGCGCACGGCAATCACTCGCTCTTTGATCTGGATCTCTGCAAGGCAGTTGCCGTGGCAGTGCTGGGGCCGGGCGCCAAGTTCACCGTGGTTCCTTATCGGGCAGAGAAAGATGCGCTTGCGGGGCTGAGTGCGGGCAAGGTCGCGCTAGTGGCTACAGCCTCGACGAACCTGCTCAACGCTGCCAACACCGGCCTCGGGTATGCGCGGCCCATCTTTTATGACTACCAGGGCTTTCTTGTGAACACGGCGATGGGCATCAAGACGGCGCAAGACCTGGCAGGAAAGAAAACCTGTTTTCTTGGCGATACGGAGATACAGGCGCAACTGCAGGGCTACATGGATCGCGAGAAGATGAAGTGGCTTCCGTTCCCTTTCTCTGAAGAAGGTGAGATGGAGGCGGCATTGATTACGGGCAACTGCGCGGCGATTAGCGCTGACGTCTCACAGCTGGCTTACGAGCGGATTGCCTTTAAAGGGGCGGCGCGCAACTTTGCGATACTGCCTGACGTGGTGGCGCATGACCCGTTGGCGCCAGCCTATCGCTTGGACGATGCGCAGTGGGCGGCGATTGTGAACTGGGTTGTCGAGGCTCTCATTCGTGCTGAGGAGAGCGGGATCACTCGAGCAAATGTTGCGGCGATGAAATCTTCACAGGACCCGGTAGTGATGCGACTGCTCGGCACCCAGCGCGGGTATGGCCAGTATCTAGGGCTTGAGGATGCATGGGCTGCCCACGTGATTGAGGCGGTGGGAAATTACGGCGAGATGTTCGATCGGGATCTCGGGGCGACCTCGGTGATGAAGCTGGACCGGGGGGCAAACCAACTGCTTGGCAAGGGTGGGTTAATGTATAGCTCGGCTTGGCGGTAAGTCACCCAAGCCGGCGAGATCTAACGAGCTAAGGACTCAAGTGCGTCGCAGGCAGCACGCAAGCCTTCTTCGGCGGCGATCATGCTTGCAGCAGCAGCTGCCTGCTCGCTGTAAGACAGAGTGTTCAGCAGCAATGCGATGAGGCGCGCGGCGCGTTCTTCCTGGTAGTGCCGGCGCTCGATTGTTTTCGCTACACCCAGCCGACGCATGCGGCGGGCATTGTCGGGCTGGTCGTGGCTGTAGGGCATGATCAGCATGGGCTTGCCCGCGCGCAGAGCCTGGGCGGTCGTGCCGACGCCGCCCTGATGCACAATCAATGCCGCTCTCGGGAAGAGTGTCGAAAATGGGGCGTAGGCGGTGGTAAATATATCCTGCGATAAGTGGGCGTGCGGGTAGTTCGAAGCATTGGCGCCTACGAGCAGCACAGCGCGGCAGCCAAGCCGCTCAGCAGCGCGAGCGCTCTGCTCGTAGAAGTCGCCAGCGTCAAGCACCGCAGCCGTGCCGAGAGTGAAAACGAGCGGCGGTGGGCCAGCCGCGAGGAATGCCTCAAGATCGTCGTCGAGCCCAGGAGCAGGCGACGCCGCATCGCTGCCTGAGGCGCCATCGTAGAAGACGAAACCGGTGGTGAGCGTGGAGCGGGGCCAGTCGGGCTGACGCTTGCCAAGAGCGCTAGAAAAGAGCGCGAGCACCAGCTCCGGCGAATGTTTCGCGTCAAAGAGCGGACTGAGGCCGGGCTTGAGATCCAGCTCGCGGCGCAGCGCATAGACTGGCGCGCACCAGGAGCGCGTGACCCAGCGGGCGAAAGGGCGAACCAGGTGGCCGGTGCCCGGGATGAAGGTCTGCGCGCGCGCGAGCATTGGATAGGGTGGCAGCACGGGCGGGTCCCAGGCGGAAAAAAATGAGAACGGCGCGAGCACGTAGGACGCCCAGCGAATGCCGGTGACCTCGGCAACGAGCGGGCCTGCGTAGGCGAGCTCGCCTGAGAGCAGCATGTCGGCGCCACCATCAGCCGTGACAGCTGCAAGCAGGTCTTCGTAGCTCGCGCGCAGCGCAGGAAAGAGAAACTCGCGCAGACCTCGCTCTGTGCCTCGTTTGCGGTCGTAGATCATCGCCGCGAGCGCCTTGTTGGAGGGGTCCTGGTCAGGGCGCATAGGCGCGAAGCCGAGTCCAAGCGGTATGACCTTGGCGCGAAACATCTCAGGCGCGGCGAGTATGGCCTGATGCCCGCGCTGCTTGAGTTCAAGCGCAAGGCCGATCAGCGGGTTCACGTCGCCGAAGGTGCCGAAGGTGGCGAGAACTATGCGCATCTGGCGCCGCCTGCGATGTGGCGCCATTGTTGCGACGGCAATCGCCGATCCTTCGATTTCCATCCAAGCAAGCAAAGACTGCTCGCTCGGATCCCGGATTTGCTCAGGATGACACCTTTCCTGAGGCGCAGCCCTTGTTCGTTGACTCGACCGATGGATAGACGCACGGCATCACTCTAGAAGCTTGCCTCAAACGTGTGAAACCTGTGTTCAAGCTCCCATTGCTGTTGCGCTTTTTCACTGCTGCTCATCAACTCAGCGCACGCGTTTGTTGGTTTTTCCATGCCCAACTGAGTGCGGCATGCATCAACTGGCTCGCTGAGGAGTTCGGGTGTGGAGGCACGCCACAGGCTCGCTCCAGGCAGGAAGCTGTGCTCGAGTGAAGTGCGCACCATCTGCTTGAGTTGTTCGTAGCTCAGGTGATAGGTCATTGCGGCGCGCACATACTCATGAGTCAGGTCGATGCGCGAGACGCCTTCATCGTCCGTCGAAAGCGCGACCGGCACATGCGCAGCCATGTAGAACGTGAGCGGGTGCTCATCGCCTTTCACGTTAAGAATGACATCGTTCGAGGTCAGATTGATCTCGACCATCACATGCTGCGCGGCCATCTCCTTCAGCAGCTCGTAGGGCCGGTCTTCGTACATCACGTCCACACCGTGGCCGATGCGTTGGGCGTGCGCCTGCTCAACCGCCTGGCGGATGTGAAAGGTAAGCTCCGAAGGTGGAACCATGCCCGGCGCAAGCTCGCCGGCGTGCAGCGAGATGTGAACCTTGGGGTAGAGCGCATGCAGGGCAGACAGGTCCGCCATGTCGGCTGCGTAGCTGGTGAGTGCGCTCACTGCGTCTTCAGGTCGCACAAGGTTTACGCCGACAAAGCGCGGATCAGCCGAGGCCAGCTCGAAGCCAAGCAGAATCTGGGCAAAGTCACTCTCCCGGCTCACACCGCGCAGCACCTGGTCAATGTAACGAAGCTCGACCTTGCAGGCAGGCAGCGGTGCTGAGGTGTCGCAGTGCTCGCGGGAGCGGCGTTCGGCCTCGGCGCGGTCCATGGCTTCGCGCGCCGCGGCGACACTGGCTTTCAGTCCGTCGTCGGCGATCATCTTGTTGCGGTAATCGGCCAGGTCGCTCTCATAGCCGATCTTCTCTGCCAATGCGACCGCGGCCTTGAAGTCGGGTGTGTCCATCAGCTCCATGTATTGCTCGTTCTGCGCAGCCGCCCGTGTCGCCACTTCGTCGAGCCACTCACCTTTGTGCCGCTTATCGATGCCCCCAAAGCGATCAAAAGTCGCGAAGAACTGGTCATGCCCGCTGTCACCCGTGACGGGGACAAAGGTGCGCATCGAAAAGGAGTTGATCAGCTGATCGTAAAGATGCTGGTCGCTCGCAACCGCGGAAGCAGGAACATCGCCTGCACGGCAGGATTTGTTCTCCTGCTTGCCGGTGCGATCAAGCGAAAGCGCCGCAGGGTCCACACACAAGCCATCTTCGGCAGCCTCGCTGAGCCAGGTCTCGGCGTAGATGGCGCCGGAGAGATGCACATGCAGGTCGGCGCCCTTCGGCATCTGCCACAGAAAGGCGTGCAGGGCGAGCGGACCCTGCTTCTGCGCCTGGGCAAAGGCGCGAGCTGCAGCAGTACCATGCGTGGCTGGGATATGCTGCGCTGGTGCGCTATGCGTGAAAATGAGCAGAAGCCCAAGCGAGCAGGCGAACGAACGGTGGAGCAAGGCACGTAACATCGGGGCTGCCCTCAAGCATGGATTAGGAGCAATATGTTTGCAGCAAGTGTATGGTATCGAACGTTTTCAAAGCCGGCCTGCGCGTTGATCCTGGCCGGTTTGTCGGTCGTCGCTGCGACGGCTTACGCAGGGCAGTCGACAGGAGGACCTTGGCTGCAGCCGGTTGCTTACTTTCCCTTGGCCACCGATGCGTCAACCGGCAACCTGACCATTCGCCAACACGCCGAGGCGCTCAAGCCTTTTACAGTGGCAGGCAAGTGCGGAGCGTTCGTAGGCCAGCAGGATGGCAGCTTCGAAGCGTGGACCTGGCCGCTCAAGCTGATCTCCCACTTCCGGATTGAGGCGCACCTCGAGGATTACTCGATCCCGATCGATGTGAACGAGCAGGGCGCCGAGATTGAAGTCGCGCCTGACCGGACGATAATCACCTACTCACACGCTGCGTTCACGGTGCGCGAGATTCTCTTTGCGCCGCAGTGCAATGCGAATGGGACCGGGATCATGGCGTTCTTCCAGATCGACGCGCTTCGCCCGATGACGCTGACCTTCAACTTCACCCCGGAGGTGAAGCGGATGTGGCCGGCCGAGAACCCAAACGCGCCATCGCCCGAGTGGGTCAAGCTTGCCGGCGGCGGCGGGTATTACCTGCTGCATACCGATTTCCCAACCCTGGCCGGCGCAGTCGCCATACCGGGGACCGAGCCTGGCATTCTCGCGCCCTACCAGGAAAGGCCAAAGGACTGGCCGTTGCAGCTCATTCTGCACTACGACCCGAAGCGGGATGGAGCAAAGTATTTTCCCTTGCTGATGGCGGCTGGCGACACCGCGGAGAACGCGAGCGACGCGCACTTGGCCAGCGAGTTGCAGCGGCTGAGCGAGGGTGCGCGCAAGGCGTACCAGCAGACGGCCGATTACTACGCGCACTTTTTCGATCACCGTCTGGTGGCCGAGACGCCCGAGCCGCGTATAGACCAGGCTCTGCGATGGGCCGAGATCTCGATCGACCAGCTGCGTGTGCAGCATGGCTCCGAGGTGGGGCTGGTAGCCGGGCTGTACAGCTCGGGCGACTCGACCCGTCCGGGCTTCGGCTGGTTCTTTGGGCGCGACTCGCTGTACACCCTCTACGCGGTCAACAGCTACGGCGACTTTGCGCTGGCGCGGCAGGAATTCGAGTTCCTGCTCAAGCGGCAGCGGGCCGATGGCAAGATCATGCACGAGTTCTCGCAGACGGCCGAAGATGTGGATTGGCTTGCGTTTCCCTACCAGTACGCGGCTGCCGATGCGACGCCGCTCTTTCTGATGGCGATGGCAGATTATGTGTCAGCCAGCGGCGATGTTGGGTTTGCCCGGCAGCACGCGGCGCAGATCGACAAGGCATGGGAGTTCGAGCGCACGCACGATGCAGACGGCGATGGGATCTACGACAACGCGCAGGGCACCGGCTGGGTAGAAAGCTGGATCCCAGCGATGCCGAAGCAAGAGATTTACATGGCCGCGCTCGATCAGCAGGCGAGCCAGGCGTATGCCAAGCTCGCTACGATGATGGGCAAGACGGCTGAGGCGCTGGCGGCTACCGAGCGCGCGCAGAAGATCGCCGTCACTCTCGATCGAGAGTATCGGATTCCATTCAAGACCTACTCCGGGAATAATCCTCACGGAGAAGGCTCCCTTTACGCCTTCAGCCATAATGCAGGTGCTAGCTCAGCCCCAGCATCAGGAGAGCCCGCTCTGCTCGACATGACGCACACCATCTACCCGGCCGTCGCCTGGTGGGATGGCGACTACGCGCTCAAGGATCCGGACGCGATGTTCCAGGAGTGGGCATCGAGCGAGTTTTCAACCGACTGGGGCACCCGCGATGTGGGCGAACACGAGGCGATCTACGACCCGATCAGCTACCACCAGGGCTCGGTGTGGCCGCTCTATACCGGCTGGGCATCACTCGCCGAGTACCGTACTGGACGCCCGCTTGCCGGCTATGCGCACCTGATGCAGAACCTTAACCTGACCTGGGCGCAGGATCTGGGCGCCGTGACCGAGCTGCTCTCCGGCGCCTACTTCCAGCCCATGGGCCGGTCGACTACCCACCAGCTCTGGTCCTCTGCCATGGTGCTGACACCGACAATTCGTGGACTTTTTGGCTTGCGCTTTGACGCGACTGCCCACGCCTTACAGCTCGATCCTCATCTGCCTGCGGAGTGGGACCATGCGACCTTGCGCCACGTGCCCGTGGGAAGCGACGCCGGCACTCCGGAGATGGTTGCGCTGGTCTTTACCCGGGAAGGCACAACGATGATGGTGCGGGCCGAACCTGAGGCTGGTAACGCGAAGACGCCTGCTCTCTTCGGCCCTAACGGGATTGCAGCCAAGGAAGGCGTGTTGCGTCTGCCACTGCCCGGCGCCGAAATCGCGATCCCGGCGGAGCTTCCGCTGCCTGGCGCCCGCACCGCCCAGCTCAAAGTGATCGAGCAGCACATCGATGCGCACAGCGCCAGCTGGCTGCTTGAAGCGCAGGGCGGCTCTAGATACACGCTGCCGTTGCGTCTGAACGGGGTCGGTCCGGCGCACGCCGAGGGCGCGACGCTCGCTCAAACGGATCTGTCGTCCCGGCAGATCCACACCCTTCAAGCTGAAAAGAGCGCGCTCGCCACACTAGAGGTGCACTTCCCCGACGGGCCCGGGCACACGCAGCAACGCATGATCGTGCGCTGGTAAGGGCGAGGTTTGTTGGTTCGTGACGCTGCAGCAGGCGCATCTTACCCGCGAGGCCGTCAATGTTCTGGATCGCGATCGTGTTTGCACTTGCCGCGGGCGCGGCCAACCCGTTCCAGGCTGGCACCAATGCAGAGCTGAACAAGCATCTTGGCCAGCCGATGCTGGCAGGGGTATGGGTCTATGTCAGCGGACTTGCCGGGGTGCTTGTATTGGCCCTGCTGACCCGTCAGCTTTCGCTTAACCATCTCACCCGTGCAAGCGCCGCAGTAGCGCACGCGCCATGGTGGGCGTGGTGTGGCGGGGCGATCAGCATCGGATCGACGATCGCTGGGCTGGTCTTCGCACAGCGCCTGGGCGCTGGAGTCTTTACCGGGCTCAGCATCACGGCTTCGGTGGTGCTCTCCACGCTGCTTGATCAGTTCGGATGGATCGGTTTTAAGCAGCATACGGCTTCGCCGGCACGCCTGGCAGGATGTGCGCTGCTGATCGGAGGCGTGTGGCTGGTAGCACGCTTCTGACCGGCGAGCATTGGCCGTGGACCGTTGCTTTGCTATACTACGGAAGTTGTCCGATGCCGCCCGCATGCGTTGACACCGCCCGCGCGATCCTCTCCCGCAGGTGTTCTTGGAAGTGTTCCTGCAACCTCCCAAGGCCAGATAGCTCAGTGGTAGAGCGCGGCCCTGAAAAGGCCGGCGTCGGCGGTTCAATCCCGTCTCTGGCCACCACCTCTTTACAGCGACCTGCGAAGCAGTCAGACTACTCGGTCTGGCCGCCACTCTAATTCGCTGCTCCCGGGGGGGTATAAGCACAAACTCGCACGTCTCCTGTGTCCCGCAGAAGAGAACGCCGCCGCGAAGCAGCAAAGCATGCGAGTTTTTTGGGATGGCCAGTCCTAAGTCAAGGCGCGACAACTCCTGCCTCTGGCTGCGCAGCGGCTTGTCTCCACTCACAAACGCAATCTTCTCCGTTTTTGTCGCCGAGGCTTGCAGATAAAAATAGCTGACCCCTTGAGCGCAGACGGCCGTGGCATGCGAAAAGTACGCTCGGCCTGCAGAACTGCCTGAGCATGCGGCTTAGATTGCGCGATACCCTGCTTTGCAAGTGTCGCCATTCTGCTGCGCAGCTGGGCCACCATTGGCGCAGTAGATTCCGCCGATCAGCCCGGCCGCTACCTTAAAACCTTCCGCGTGCAGCAGCGCAGCGAGCACCGTGTGCTTGTCCTTGCAGTCGTCATACTGGTTGGTCAGCACCTCGGCAGCCATGTGCGGCTGGTAGCGTCCAACCCCGAAATCAATCCCGATGTAATGGTCATGGGTGGAAACATAGTCGTAGAGCAAGCAAACCTTCTCGGTATCGGTCTTCGCGTTAGCCGTTAGCGAGTCAGCCTTCGCCTGGATCGCGGGTGTGACAGCATCACGCCCGGCCATTAGCCCGCGATACCACAGTTCAACCGCCTCCCAGCTGGGAAAGCTCGTCCAGGCGATAGGAGGCTTGGTGTCCCTTGGCGCGCCGTCATCCTCTTTCGCCGAGGTAGGGCGCAGCTGCGATCCCTTCCAGCGATAGACGCGCTCGTCCGCGGCTTCAGAGATGTCGGGCGTGTGCTCAGGGCTCCAGACCGTGATGTGCTTCTGCCGGGCACGTGCAGCTCGATCAAGCGCTCGAGATAGACCGCGCCCAGCCCAAGTTCTCCTGACCCCGGAACTCTCCCGGAATCTCTGGCTGCTGCTGCGTCATCAGGAAGGAAACTCCAGCTTGTCGCCGACAGCGAGCGACCGCACTAGGAGCTGCTTGACGTGCAGGTCGCTATACATGGGAGCGAGCTGCGTGACCTGAGCAGGCTGGCCCTGCGCGTCCTCGGCAGGGGTCTCGACCACGCTGCCGTCGGGCTTGCGGACGCGCGCCTAGACGATCGCAAGCTGCTGGGCGCCGCTCCGCGTAAGGGAAGCTGAGCATGGCAAAGTTCTGCAGCGCGGCAGTGGACTGTATGCGCAGCACGCTCGTCTCAAGCTTGGTGCCGGTGCCATCGGCGGCATAGCGGTAGACGATATCGTCCCTCTCGACCACGGCGGCCTCATCGGCGTAGCCGGGCTCCAGGCTCGCGGATTTGCTTGCAGCTGGTGGTTGGGGCGCCTGCGGTAGCGACGGTAAACAGGCAAACAGGACGGCAAAGGCGAGCATAGCTATGCGCATGGCTGTTGATGAGTAGCAAAAAGGTAAGGTGGGATGGCAGCGTTTTCTGCTCGCGTTAGCCTATGTGCTCGACGGATTCCGCAGCACGCTTTCCTGTTGAGGCAAGCGCGGGTTCGGCGCGGTTTGGTCGTCCATGGCACTGTGTTTACGACCCGTAGTGCAGATGGAGGGAAGCTCCTACCGCAGTCAACAAAGTGTTCAGACCGAGAGTAGTGGAGTGTAGCTCTCTTAGCTTCGTTCTGTGATCTTGAATTTCCGCTAAGGCAGGCAGCAGCATTGTCCTGGAGTCAGAAAGCCGCCCACTGAAGTCTGTTCGGTAGTTCATGTTGCAAACTGCTGTCACTTATCTGAGTGAAGGCCAGTCACGGGACCACCTGATCTGCTTCACCCACAGATAGCCAGTCGGATCGGAGCCCATCTTTAAAGCGTGAAAGACAAACAAACTCTCGCCTGATGAATCGATGTAAGCGGCCCCGCCTCCGGGTGCGTTCCAAACGGAGCCTTTCTCGAGCAGCACCGTGCCTCCACCTGCTCCCATGTCGACGCCCGCCCTGTCGAAAAATGGCCCGTGAGGACTGGTAGCTCGCCCCACCGCTTCCCTGTAGTCGTCCTGCTTGTAATTTGCCCGGCAGCAGTGACCGGTTGAGACAAAGAGGTAGTAGTAGCCGCCATGGCGAACGAGCGAGCCGCCTTCGATCGCATGGTCCCCCTTTGGCCTGCTGGCAAGCGCATAGATGGCTGGGTCTGAGCTGGAGAGTTTGCCAGTCGCTACGTCGATGCGCCTCTGCTTGATGCCGGTCCAGAAGCTGCCATAAGTCAGCCAAACGGCGCTGTCCCCATCGACCAGGATGTTCGGGTCAAGCGCATTGAAGTCGTCATGCCCCGACGAGCTGAGCACCGCACCCTGGTCGACCCATCGATATGCCGGCGAAGCGCTGTCGAGGGTAGTGTTGGTCGCCAGCCCAATCACCGACACCTGTGAGCCGAGTGTCGAGGCCGCATAGTACACGTGGTAGAGGTGATCAAAGTAGGAGATGTCGGGCGCCCAAAGATTGATCGCGCCAGGCGCTGCTGTGGCAATCCAGGCTGGCATCGCCGGGAACACGTAGCCGCAAGCATGCCAGCTGACCTTATCTGTCGAACAGCGGATAGGAAGAAAACCGGTTTGGCCTGCGAGAACAGCATCAGTAGCGAAGAGGTAATACGTGCCGGCCTGACGCATTACGCTGGGGTCACGCACCGGGAAGGTATTGCCCGCGAGCAGATACGCGCCAAGCGTGGCCAAACTCCCGCCGGCGTGGCAACCTACGAGAAGTGATAGGCAAGCAGGCAGCGCCAATGTTCTCAGCCCCATGCGCAACTGGCTCACCTTCTGCGTGGCTGACACGTGTCTATGGTACAGCCGGCGGCTCTGGCCCTGCGGGCTGCGACGAATGCTCAAGCAAACAGGGAGGCCATATAGCCTCTCCGTTCACCTACCACGACCAGCTACTTTACGGCGACTACTTGCTTCTGCAGGCCTTGCTGCAGCAGCGCGGCCTTATCCGTCTTCTCCCAGGTGAACTCCGGCTCGTGGCGCCCGAAGTGTCCATAGGCAGCGGTCTGGCGATAGATGGGCCGGCGCAGATCCAGGCTCTCGATGATGCCTTTCGGCGTCAGCTGGAAGTTGGCGCGAACGAGCTCCTGTAGCTCCCCTGCCGCCAGCTTGCCCGTTGCAAACGTATCGACCAGCACCGAGACCGGTTCAACCACGCCGATCGCATAGGCCAGCTGCACCTCGCAGCGGTCAGCTAGTCCCGCGGCGACAATGTTCTTCGCAATGTAGCGAGCCATGTAGGCAGCCGAGCGGTCGACCTTTGTCGGATCCTTGCCGGAGAAAGCGCCGCCGCCATGACGGCCCATGCCGCCATACGTATCAACAATGATCTTGCGCCCGGTCAGCCCGGTGTCGCCCATCGGGCCGCCAATCACGAAGCGACCGGTCGGATTGATATGGTACTTGGTATTCTCGTCGAGCAGATGCGCTGGAATGACAAACTGGATCACGTGCTTGAGAACGTCCGAGCGCAACTGATCCGTGGTCACGCTCTCGGCATGCTGGGTTGAGATGACGACCGCGTCCACACGAGCAGGCTTGCCGGCCACGTCATACTCCACCGTCACCTGCGATTTGCCATCCGGTCGCAGGTAGGCAAACTTGCCACTCTTGCGAACCTCGGTCAGCCGCCGGGTAAGCTTGTGCGCAAGCGAGATCGGCAGCGGCATTAGCTCTTCGGTCTCGTTCGTCGCGTAGCCGAACATCATGCCCTGATCGCCCGCGCCGCCCGTATCTACACCCATGGCTATATCGCCCGACTGCTTGTTGATCGACGAGATGACCGCGCAGGTGTTCGAGTCAAAGCCGTATAGCGCGTTGTCGTAGCCGATTGACGCGACCACCCCACGCACCAGCGACTGGAAGTCAACATAGGCCTGGGTCGTGATTTCCCCGGCGATGACGACCAGGCCGGTCGCGGTGAGGGTCTCGCAGGCAACCCGCGAGTAGGCGTCCTGCTCCAGGCAGGCGTCCAAAATGGCATCTGAGATTTGATCAGCAATCTTGTCGGGGTGTCCCTCGGTGACCGACTCCGAGGTGAAAAGAAACTTATCGCGTGGTGACAATGGTGTTTCCTCCATGGCGCGGAGGCTGAACGAGAGACTCCCCATCTGGACTATGCACGCCTTGAAGCAATCTTAAGCAGGCGTGATGCGACCAGATGGAGAGCTTACGAGCCGGCAGCATCGGTTCAGGAGGCCAGCCCGGGTGTTCAGCACAAGCGCATCTAGCATTCCATGCTACTAGACGGCTACAGCCGCGGGCAAAGACGCCGGGGCTGAGCAGCGATCAAGGGCGAGCGAGTGGGCGCCTGGCGATGTGAGTGGTGAAAGGGCTAACGAGCGTTTGCCGATGGTTGGCCCGGTGCCTGTGCCGGCATGACCAGCAAGAGAAAGCCTGCGATTAGCCCGGCATTGAGCCCGCCAAAGCAGAGTACGTAGCGCACATAGTTGGCGGCAAGGTCGGGCAGCGCGGCGAATCCCTCATTCATGTGCGTATCACCCACGAGTGCGCTGAAGGGAAATGTAAAGAGCGAGAGCTGGGGCAAAGCGTTGCTAAAGAGCGGGCTGGTGGCTAGGCCATAGAGGCAGATACCGTGCAGCAGGGCGATATAGCCAACAGCCGCCCACACGGCTGACGGCCTACGGGTGCGGGCAACGAGCAGACGGGCGAGTGGCCATAGCGCACCCAAAGCGGTGAACAGGAACGCAACTGCGTAGCCGCGCGCGTGAAGTCCAGGCATAGCTATCAGTATCGATGATGGCGCTGCAAAGCGGTGGATGCGCCAGGCGATCCGTTCAACTCAGGGACCTTTGAGATTACTCGCTCCAAAACCGTGTCACGCTCGATGTCGCAGGCGCTGCATGTGCGATCACCGATCGTGATGGAGAAGCCTGCCACGCCGAAACCGCGCGATCGCTGACAAACCGCGCCACGTACCAGCTGAAGAGCGCAAGCAGGGGCAGCAGCAGCGCCACGCCTGCCCAGCGCATCCGCTGGGTTGCGCGCGGCGGCTCCGGCTTGCGCGCACGGCCGACGTTTTCCGCAAACTCCATCCAGGCCACATCGTCATCCTTGAGCTGGCCACTCTGGTGGTAAGCCGACAGGTAGCGGCCTACCCACTGGTCCTCATCGAGGCCCACTACCCGCGCGTAACCGCGCACCATCCCCTTGCTCAGGACTCCGCCCGGCAGCACATCAAAGCGTTCTTCTTCGAGCGCGACGAGGTGCCGTTCGCTGATCTTGGTGATGCCCGTGATGCTGCCAAGCGCAATCCCACGTGACTCGCGTTCCCTGCGCAGCTCGTAGCCAAACTGACCCATACTCATCATCCCGCTGGAAGATGTACCAGGACGCTCTCCCCTAACCTTATGACTCTCGATTCCGATGCGTCAAAGGAAATGGGTAATGCTTAGTGACATTCGATATCCCTGTTTCCTTCATTTTTGATGCTTGTTTCCCAAATTGGAACCCTAAACCTCCACATCCGACATTCTGTACACACCTCGCTACTTGCAAAGCGCCTGCATCACCAGTAACCCTCTTCATGAAAGTCAACGAATCAGTGCGTTCCTTCAGGTAGCCCACAATCCTGCTTCTAGCGCGTTATTTGCTACACTTCGAGGTAGCGCGTATACACGGAGCGGCCCCGCGAAGCGCGGACATACTGTTGCTTCTCTTGAACCATATCGTCCAGTACAGCCCTTTGCATCAGCCCGATTGCATTTTTATGCACAAAGGCAGAGCACTGCCGGCGGCACTTCGCCGTCTCTAGAAATTCGTAGGATCCGAAGGGTCAAATAAGACCGCGCATGAACAAGCTTGTTGTCGGCAACCTGCTCCACCGGCCTATCCGCACGCTTGTCAGCGTCTTCTCGGTGGCCATTGAGCTGGTCATGATCTTGTCCATCGTGGGCCTCTTGATCGGCGAGGTCTCGCACCAACAATCGCAGACCAACGGCATCGGGGCGGACATGATCGTGCATCCGCCCAACTCAAGCTTTTTCTCGGCCGTCGGCGGGGCCCCGGTGCCGGCCAGGATACGCGATGTACTCGCCAAGCTACCGCATGTCATGGTTGCCTCGCCGGTGATCAGCGATCTCAGCACGGTCGGCTCGGTCGAAACAATCTGGGGCATCGACTTTCTCACCTACAACGCACTCAAGCCCTTCGTCTTTCTTCAGGGTGGCCCCTTTGCCGGCCCGGATGATGTGATCGTCGACGACTTCTACGCCGCCAGCAACGGTGGACACCACCAGGGCGACACGATCCAGATCAAGGGACACCCCTTTCGGATCGCCGGGATCTTCGCGCATGGCAAAGGCGGCCGCAAGTTTGTTCCCATTCGCACTCTTGGCGGGCTGATGGGGTCGCCGGACAACGCTTCACTCTTTTACCTGCGCTCGGACGACAAGGCAGACGAGGAGCTCATCCGGCAAGAGATCCTGGCCACCCCGGGACTCAGCCAGTATCAAATCCAAACTCTAGACGAGTGGATGTCGCTGATGACCCCCGAGCACCTGCCCGGCTTCACGGCGTTTCTCGACAGCGTCATCTCGATCGCGGTCATTGTCGGCTTCCTGGTCATCTTCCAGTCCATGTACACAGCGGTAATGGAGCGCACACGCGAGATCGGGATCCTCAAGTCGCTGGGCGCCTCGCGAGGCTATATCGTATCAACCGTGCTGCGTGAGGCAGCCTTGGTCACCGTCGCCGGAATCATGGTCGGCGTACTGTTGACCCTGCTCATCAAGCTCGGACTGCACTACCGCTTCCCCACGCGGCCCTTCGAGATACCACCGGTCTGGTGGCTGCGTGGCGTATTCATCGGCTTTACCGGCGCGATCCTGGGAGCAACCTACCCCGCGGTCAAGGCTGCCAACAAGGATCCGATCGACGCACTCGCTTACGAGTAAGGGAACGTGCCTGACGGGATACGATAATCGCAACATAGGACCCTAGGCCGCGTACCAGGTAACGGGGCATTTACTGAAATCCTGCATCACTCTCCAGGTCGGATGAAACGGTACCGCGCACTTCTCACACTCTGGCCGGCACTCTGGTGGGCAGCCATCGCTGCTTTATTTGCCCTGCACTTCGTGCATCTGCGGGCCGACTTCCCCAACTTCTCGCCATGGATGGACTACGCGAAGTACACAGACGAGGGCTGGTACGGCAACGCCGCGATCCGGCAGGCCCTCTACGGCCACTGGCGCCTGCCAGGGGATTTCAATCCAGCGGTGGCACTGCCTGTCTGGCCGCTGCTGCTGCGACTCGCGTTTGTCATCGGCGGGGTAAGCCTGCCGGTCGCCCGGATCCTTGGGCTGCTTGTCTTCGGCTGCAACCTGCTGGTCAGCTACGCGCTGCTGCGGTTTTCAGCCACGCGGGTGGTAGCACTAGCCGGGGTAACTTTCCTTGCCGGTAGCGCCTATCTCTGGGCCTTCAGCCGTCTCGCCATCCTTGAGCCGCTGCTCATCCTGTTTCTGTTGCTGAGCTGGCTCGTGGTCCTCCGGCTCCCAGACGCCTTGGCGCTCCATCGCAGAGGACTGCTAGGCGCCGGCTTGCTGCTCGCCCTTGCCGTTTTGACGAAGACAACTGCCATCTTTCTGGTTCCCTCCACCCTTTACCTGGTGTGGCACGCCAATCGCTTTGCCTTAAGACAGACGCTCCGCGATTACGGCATCCTTGCGGCAGGGGGCCTGACGCCATGGCTCGCCTATTACCTCTTAGTCGTACGCCCCCATCTCGCGTCCGACTACCACTACCTCTTCGCCGCCAACCGCTGGGACCAGCCGAAAACAGCCAGCGGTTGGTTCTGGGCCTTCTGGTACGCGCTGCATGGCTCTCTGTGGGTCGATCCGGTCCTCTGCGGCCTCGCCATCGCGTTGCTGGTGCTCGGTATCCTGGGCCGGCCGCGCATCTGGCAGCAGCCGCTGGTCATTGCGTCACTGCTCAGCTCGGCCGGTTACATCTTCTTCACCGGCTGGCATAACAGCCCGCAGCCGCGCTACTACGAGGTCGTCACCAACCCGCTGGACTTCCTCGCCTGTCTGGGCGCGGCGAGTCTCTGGCGCGCCGCAACCGATCGCAACCAGGTCATCCTGCGCGGGCTAGGGGTAGCCGCCTGGGCAGTCTTCACCGTGACTACGGCACTCAACCTACGCGGCACTCTGCACTTTGCCCGGCATCCTGAATACTCCCTTGTCCGCGCCGCTCGCGGGGTCACCCGCTATATCGACCGGCACCCCAACGGCAACCGCCTCTTGCTCTCCATCTCCGGCGATCAGATCTCGCTTATTACCCACCTTCCCGCCATCTGCGACGATTTCGGGACCGTCGATCTGCCCTACCGCATCCACCAGTACCAGCCCGGCTGGTATGCAGCCTGGAACGAGATCGATCCCGGAACGCTCGAAGATCTGCGCACGCAGTATTCACTCGAGCAAGTAGCACGATTCCACGCGCTCGATGATGAAGACCGCGATGTACTGCTTCTTTACAAACTTCACCCGCTGCCAGCCGCGCGTCAGGATTACAACGCCGAGGAAGAGGCCGCAGCGAACCAAAGACTGGAATAGACCTGGATGGATGTAGCCGCGCCTGGAAGTGTAGCGGTGCCGTTCGGGTAAATAGCCAGCAGCTGACACGACGGACTATGCAGCTGCTGTAAACCAGGGTCAGGAAAGAGAAGAGGAATCACGAAAGTAGTGTGGTTGAAACCGTCCATCCAGCGTTACTTCAAAGTGCGCGTGTCCAGCTCCCGCTTCAGGTACACAGCCTGGCCAAGCCACACTATCCCGAACAATCCGACAAGCGCATGAGCCAGGTTGGTTCGCGAGAGTGCCCAAGCTGGGAGAAACCCAGAGTTCGCGCTTTCGAGCACGAAGAACACGCCCAGCAGCATAGCCACGATCATGCGGAACCTGAGTAGCCCAACACTCGTCATGCGTGTGATTCTTTCAACAAACGCGAGGAGCAGCAAGGGAATGCCCGCAAGCTGCTTTCGTAAAAGCCCAGCTCTCGTCATCCGGACCCAGCCGAACGATCTGCAATGGAGTCAGTCGCCCGCATCCTATAGGCATCCACCGATTACGATAAACAGATATGCTGCAGGAGCTTTACGCCCGATGGATGTACCGCTGGGAGACCGACCTCACCACCCGCGATGAGAACCGTATCGTCCGCCCCCTTGACTGGGGCTTCGACTGGTTGAGCAATTACACCGACACGCGCCTCGCCGCAGCAGGCGCCAAAGCCTCGCCCGTCGAGCGTGCCCGCATCCATGCCAGCACCTATACCGCCACCGCAGTAGCGGAAGCTCCGTCGCGGTCATCCGTGCAAGCGGAGGAAGAGCGCATGCTCGCCATCAACGACGCCATCCTCGCCGACAGTGAAAGCTTCTTCAACTACACCCCGCCCTACGACTACCGCCTCGAGCAGCGCCACCCCGCCCTCTTCCCTACCAACGTCCGCCCTGAAACCCTCGCTCAGGACGCCGAACTCAGAGCCCGCGCCGAACGCGGCGAGCTCCCCCAGGCCGAGTTCCTCCGCTTCACCTCGCCCATCCGCACCCCATACCCCGAAAACGACCTGGTCAACGCCCGCTGGTACCCTGCAGAGCAGGACAAGCAAACCGGCGCGCACCCGCGCAAAGCTATCATCGTCATGCCCCAGTGGAACGCTGACGCCTTCTCCCACAACGCGCTCTGCACCATGTTCAATCGCTTCGGTGTCTCCGCCCTCCGCCTCTCGAAGCCCTACCACGACATCCGCCGCCCGAAGGAGCTCGAGCGCTCCGACTACGCCGTCTCCTCCAATATCGGCCGCACCCTCGCCGCCTGCCAGCAGGCTGTCGTCGACATCCGCTGCTGCCTTGACTGGCTTGAGGCTCAGGGTTATGAGCATTTCGGCGTGCTCGGTACATCCTTGGGCAGCTGCTACGCCTTCCTCGCCGCCGCCCACGACGAGCGCCTGGAAGTCTGCGCCTTCAACCACGCCTCCACCTCCTTTGGCGACGTAGTCTGGACCGGCCAAAGCACCCGCCACATCCGCGCCGCTTTTGAAGCCGAAGGCCTCACCCAGCAACGCCTCAACGCGCTCTGGGGCGCTATCAGCCCTATCCACTACATGCACCGCTTCCGCTCGACCGCTGCCCGGCGCAATCGCAGAACGCTGGTCGTCCACGCCACCTACGACCTGACCTTCCTCCAGGAGTTTTCGGTAGAAGTCCTGCGCAGCTTCGACCAGCAGGGGATCCCCTACGAGTCCAAAGTCCTACCCTGCGGCCACTACACCACGGGCGAAACACCGTACAAGTTTCTAGATGGCTGGTATCTCGGCTCGTTCGTCTACGAGGCATTCAAGGCGATCTAAAAACCAAAGCAGAATCAACCTTTGATTCTGCTCTGGCGCAAACTGACCCTTTGCGAAACCAGCTCTTACTTATCCCGCCGCTCAGTAACAGGCAGGTCTTTAGGACTCAGGAACTGCCCCTGGCTATCCCGGCGCTGCTCCAGCTGAGGCGGCAAATCCCTCTGCGCCGCCACTTCCTGCAGAGACTCGATGCTGATGCTGCGCCGGGGTAAAAAGGGAACTGTTGGTGTCGTCATAGTTACTCCTCCTAGCCCGAGTCTGCCCCATTCAAACACTTCCCACCAGATCACCGGCGATTCCTCTCAGCTCAAAGGAGTGGCGTACTAATTACGCACATGAAGTTAGCCTGCGGGGTAAGTTCGCGTGCCCTCGATCGAGCTCGGCCCGGCTTGGCCTGTCTGTAGCGCATCTCAAACTCTCAGAACGCTTTGAACCGTGTCACACCAACGCAAAGAGAAAGATTCAAAATGACCCGAAAAGCACTCGTCGTAGGAGCCACCGGCATCACCGGCGGTAATCTCGCTATGCACCTTGCCGCTCAGGGTTGGCAGGTCTACGCTGTAGCCCGAAAGGCGCAGGCCCATCCAGGCATCGAGCCCATTGTCGCGGACCTGCTCGATCCGTACTCCCTTCGAACCGCTCTCGCTCCGCTCTCCCCGACCCATGTCTTCTTCTGCACCTGGCTCCGGCAGGCGACCGAAGCGGAGAATGTGCGCGTCAACGGCGCCATGATCGAGAACCTCTTCGCCGCCCTATCTGACTCAACCAGGCTCCAGCACGCCGCGCTCATCACCGGCACCAAGCAGTACCTCGGTCCGTTTGAAGCCTACGGCCAAACCGCCGCCGAAACGCCCTTCCGCGAAGACACCCCGCGTCTGCCCGGCCTCAACTTCTACTACACGCAGGAGGATGTGCTCTTTGCCGCCGCCGAGCGGCGCGCCTTCACCTGGAGCGTGCATCGCCCCCACTCCATCGTTGGCTTTGCTCTGGGAAACGCTATGAACATGGGCGTCACACTTGCCGTGTACGCGACCCTGAGCCGGGAGACCGGAGCGCCTTTTGTCTTCCCCGGCTCGCATTTTCAATGGAATGCCATTACTGATGTGACGGACGCCCGCCTGCTCGCCAAACACCTCGAATGGGCTGCACTCACCCCCGCCGCTCACAACATGGCCTTCAACGTGGTCAATGGAGACATCTTTCGCTGGCGCTGGCTCTGGCCGCAGCTAGCCGCATACTTCGGTGTGCAGCCAGAAGGTCCCCCGCCAGAAACAACCGCCCCGCTCGAGGCGCGCATGGCCGATGCAGCCCCAATCTGGCGTACTATCGCTGCCAGGCACAATCTTGCCGAACCGGACATAGATAAACTCGTCTCCTGGTGGCACACTGACGGCGATCTGGGCCGCACCCTCGAGTGCGTCAACGACATGACGAAATCTCGCGAACTCGGCTTTACCATCTACCAGCAGACGCCCGCATCCTTCTTCGAGCTCTTTGACCGGCTCAAGCAGGCCCGCATCATTCCTGCATAATTTGAAGCGAAAAACTAGTTGCCATGCTCCGTACCTGCAACATAGCCGCCAGGTCCTTCAGCCCGCACCTTCCAACACCACCCGCTCCCGCAACAACTCCCGCAATACAACCTCCTCCTGCCTTAACGCAAACGCATGCTCAGCAATCTCCTCCTCCAGCTTCTCCTTCGCCTCCCGCGCCGTCATCCCCCCCAAGTACGACTCCAGCACCGCCGGATGCACATAACACTTCCGACAGACCGAAGGCGTATTCCCCAGCCGCTTCGCCACCGCCGCAATCGCCTGCACCACATTCTTCTTAGCCTGCGTAGCTGACTCGAACGGCTCAAACGCTCGCAGCAAATCGTAAGCCAGCACCGACCCCGCCCAGGTCCGGAAGTCCTTCGCTGTAAAGTGCTGTTCTGCAATCTCCTGCAGATACCCATTCACATCCGAAGAGTCAACCGAATGCCGCTCACCCTCCGCGTCCAGGTACTGAAATAACTCATACCCCGGAATGTCTGCGCATCTCTTGACAATCGCCGCGAGCCGCCGATCCTTAAGGTTAATGGTGTGGTGCACCCGGCTCTTACCCTGAAAGGTAAACGTGATCTTCGAGCCTTCCACCTCCACATGCTTGTTTCGCATGGTCGTCAACCCATACGACTTGTTCTCCCGCGCATATTCCTCGTTACCCACGCGGATGTGGGTTGCCTCCATCAGGCTCACGATCGTCGCCAGCACCTTTTTTCGAGGTAGCCCAGGAAGCGCAAGATCATGCTGAATGCGCTCACGAATCAACGGCAGCGCATCCGCAAAATGCATCATGCGCTCATACTTGGTCTCATCCCGCACCTCGCGCCACCGGGGATGATACCGGCTCTGCTTGCGCCCTTTGGCATCGCGCCCAGTCGCCTGCAGATGCCCATTCGCCAACGGACAAATCCAGACATTTTGCCATGCCGGAGGAATGACCAGCGACTTGATCCTCCCCAGCGTCGTCTGATCGCTCACCGCCTTCCCATCCGGCCCGGTATACCGAAAGTGCGAGCCATGCTTTTTGCGCGCGATCCCAGGCCGCGCGTCGGTCACATACCGTAAACCGGCCGCCCGTGCGGACTCCTCCGGATCAGGGCTCGGCTCTTCGAGCGCGCTTGGGGGGCGAAGTTCGCCAGATCGCATCGGCTTCTCGAGTACCGTAGTCATGACTGTGTAGGATGCTAGACCGACGCACCTGCATTCACGCCTGGACCTGCAGCATTCGCAACATCAAGGCCCGCACCATTCGCAACATCAAGTCCGCTCCAAACCGACCAGCTGAGCAGGGGCGGCTCTTTCGGCAAAGCCGCATCTGCCACAGCTCATGTGCCCAGGACTACAATTCCTATATGTCCGCCGCCACCGAAACCCGCTTCGCCCGCTCCCTCGCCCTGACTGACCCCAATATCTTCGATGCGATCGAAAACGAGACCCGCCGCCAGCACGAGGGCCTGGAGATGATCGCCTCCGAAAACTTCGTCAGCGAGGCCGTGCTCGAAGCCGCTGGCTCGGTCTTCACCAACAAGTACGCCGAGGGCTATCCAGGGCGCCGCTACTACGGCGGCTGCGAGTATGCAGACGTGGTCGAGACCCTGGCTCGCGACCGCGCCAAGGCCCTCTTCAATGCCGAGTACGCGAACGTCCAGCCCCACTCCGGCTCGCAGGCAAATGCCGCCGCCTACATGGCGATCCTCTCGCCAGGCGATACGATCCTCGGCCTCGACCTCGCCCATGGCGGCCACCTCACCCACGGCCACAAGCTCAACTTCTCCGGCAAGCTCTACAAGGTCGCCAGCTACAGCGTCCGCAAAGACACAGAGCAGATTGACTACGACGAGCTAGAGCAGATCGCCGAGCGCGAGCGCCCCAGGCTGATCATCGGCGGCGGCAGCGCCTACGCTCGCATCCTCGACTTCCCCCGCATGCGCGCCATCGCCGACAAGGTTGACGCCCTGCTACTCGTCGACATGGCCCACATCTCCGGTCTCGTCGCAGGCGGCGCCCACCCCTCGCCCCTCCCTCATGCCGACATCGTCACCACCACAACCCACAAGACC
>CAXTMM010000004.1:0-6822 GCA_964245415.1 uncultured Acidobacteriaceae bacterium
ACGCTGTGGTGGGCGATCATGGCCATCGTCTTGACCCACATAAAGAGAGAATGGTTTTCGGCAAGTTCGGTGATGGTCCAGTAGGCGGCTCGCTTGTGCTGGTAAGCGGACAGGCCGCCGAGCCACCCGAACCAAGCAGCCCGGAACGTCGGGCCAAGATAAAGCAAGGCTCCCCCGGTTGCGACAAGGAAGGAAGCGATACCAAGAAGGGCTGCCTGAAAACGCCGGCGCGGCCAGAAGAGAACAAGGAAGATGATGGGGTAGAGCTTGACCGCCGCAGCTAGGCCCCAGAAGATGGCCGCCCGATGCTCATGCCCACGGAGAAACATCCAGGCGCCCGCGGCGGCGAATGCCCAAAGCACCAGCTCGAGGTTGCCTCGTTGCAGCAGCCCTTCTATGGGGAACGAGACAGCAGCGATTGTAAGCGGGAAGAGTGTTGCTGTTCGGCGATGGATGCCGCGCTCGATCAAGGCTCGCCGGATAAGCATAGTCGCCAACAGCAGGCCCAGCGAGGCAAAGGCCATGTAGGCGAGACGGGGATACCCGGTGGCGTAGAAGAGCTCCAGCACGATGCCGCCAAAAGGTGGATACGCGATAGCAGGCGCGAGAGGGCTGCCCCAGAAAGCCTGGGTGTGAACCAGACGAAAGGTAGGAAGGTTCTCGAGCAGATCACCGAGGAAGGGGAACGGGGCGCCCAGCGGGTGCCAGCCTTGGCCGGGAGCGCCCTGGCGTGCTGCCAGCCAGGCGATGAGAAACATGAGCCCGCATGCTACCGCAGAGCCTGCCCAGAATACGCGCAGAACACGGGGCAGCGGTACGGGGCTGGCGGTCCTGCGACTTGAGCGCTCGGGCGGCGGGGCGATACCGGCAAAGATCACAGCTGACCACCCGCGCTGGTTTGATCCCGGGCGCTGGTCTGATCAAGGTACAGCCCGGATCGGCGCAGCCATAGTCTAGAGCCATTTTCCCATTGGTGTATAGCGCCGACTCTGATCAGGTGTGACTTTTCTCGACGGAAAAGTCACGAAGGCTTTTGCTAATCCCTCTACATCGAAGGGAAACGGCTCTCATGCCGATCTCCGGCCCTCCATTCGACACCAAGGTCACTCGCGAAGGAGCTCAGCGGGAGAGCTTTTCCACTTACAGTGGGAGCGGGTTACAGATAGAGCGCCTTATGCCCAGGGCAAGGCTGCGCCGCGGCTTCCACCAGCACCTCCGGCAGCCGCTCCCCATACCGGGCCATCGCCCATGAAGCCCCGACCACTCGCTCCTGCAAGTGCCGCCCAGGGTAGATGGCGTGATAAACCGCATTGATCCTGCGCGCGATGCCGGCGTCCCGCCCCAGCTGGTAGTTGGCCGCCAGCCTGCGCAGCCGGTTCATCTGGTAGCGCATTTTCGACGCGGCGACGTTGGCCGAGCGGCCCAGGTTTTCGTCGAGCGAGTGCATCCAGCCGGTCACCGCTTCCAGTTCCTGGTCAAGCGCATTGCCGGCCGCGGCGAGCGTACGCTTGCCCTCGAGCGGCATCATTCGCGCCCCCATACGCTGGGTCAGCTCGTCGGGCCGGGCGCTGAAAATATCCTCCAGGCCGAGCTCAAAGTGGCGCAGCAGGGAGGCCGCCGGCTCGTCGATCAAGGTCGCGCTCAGGCGCGGCAGCACCGGCGTCACGCGGCCCAGCAGCCGCTCATACAGCACCGCTGTCTGGGCAAAGTAGGCAATCTCGGCGGGTCCGCCCACATACGCTGCTGTCGGCAGGAGCGCGTCTTCAAAGACAGGCCGCAGCAGCGCATTCGGGCTCAGCCGCTCGGGCGTCGCTTCCAGAATCGCCAGCAGGTCTTGCGTGGAGTAGCCGGCGCGGCCGGCAGTCCAGCTATCGGGCGCCTTACGCTTGAGCGCTACGCGCGTATGGAGCCCCTGGCCCTCGCCTTCGAGCAGAAACAGCAGGCTGCTACCCGGCGAAACAAGCACCTGGGTGTGGTAGCCGCGCTCCGTCAGCTCCTTGCCGCGGCTAAGCAGTGCTTGCTCCAGCTCCTCGGCGCGCAGAATGGCAGCACGAAGAACCTCGCTTCCGAGCGCATGACAGGCGCGCCCCGCCGCATCGAGCACAATCAGCCCCTGCCGATGGAAGGTAGCCGCGAGCCACTGCGCGAACGCGCTCGCGAAGGTCGCGTCCGGCCGGTAACATCGCTCGAGCAGCGCGAACTCGGCGGTACCGCCGAGGAGCCCGGCAGCCTGCTCCAGCGCCTGGTCGACACTCGGGCCAAGCTTCAAACTGCCTACCGGGGCGCCGGTTTCAGCCTGCGCATGGGCCAGGCGGATAGTCTCGAGGGCATGCCGCCCGGGCAGCACCACGTGGTCGGCCTCGGCAAAGTCGTGGTCTTCGGTCGCAAGCCAAAAGACGGGCACGTGCGCCACGCCAGTGCCCTGGCTTGCCTGCGCCGCCAGCCGGACCGCGGTCGCCGCCTTGTGCAGCGTGTAGAGCGGACCGCCGAAGAGGCTTACCTGCTGCCCGGTCACGATGGCGCGTGCGCCTTTGCGCAGTTTTTCGATATTGGCAAGCGCCGCCGGTCCGGCATGCGCCGCGTGGTTCTGGGCGGCCAGCAGGTCGGCCAGCGCCTCTCGATGGACCTGGGAGAGCCGCGGCGCTACCGCTGCCGCGCCCCAGCGATCTCCGCAAGGGCTTGCACTGTAGAACGGCGCCAGCGCCCGCTCGGCCGCCGCATAGTCGAGGAAGAGCCGGCTCATGCCCGGCACAATCGAGAGCGGGTAACACTCGCCCGGTACGCTGGTCTGCTCGCTCACGCCTGGCTTGTCCTCACGTTTGCCCTTCCAAGTCTCTCACGCAGATGCGGCTTCGGACGGCACTCGAGCCATCTTCCCCGTCTACCGTTCCGATCCCGCAAAACCGGCCCCGCACCCGCGCAGCATCCCTTCGATGCAGCTGCCTCTGGCCCAGATTCGCGTGAGGAGGCGGGGTGACCTGGTGCAGGTCCGAGCAAAGACTCATCATAGGAGGGACTGACAACGTCAGGACAGCCCCAGGGCGGGGCGTTCATCCGCACAGAAAGAAAGGAACCACCCGCATGGCAAAGCACCCCCAAGCTCCTCAAGAGATCCAGGCCGCGCAGGCTAAACCAAAGAAGAAACTCAAGAAGCTGGTCAAAAACCTCGCGCACGCCAAGCCTGCCAACAAACCCGAGCCAGGCTCCGAGCCACCCGCCGAAGTCCTCTCCTCGGAGATCGCCTACCAGGGCCCGCTCTTCAACGTCGTCAAGGAGCAGGTGCGCGAGCCGAACGGCTGTGTGACCAACCGCGACGTGATCCGCCACAATGGCTCGGTCGTCATCCTGGCCATCGACGCGAGCAAGCATAAAAGGGATCCGCTCGTCATCATGGAGCGGCAGTACCGCCACGCCGCGGGCCAGTACCTGTGGGAAATTCCTGCGGGCAAGATCGAGGAGGGCGAGGAACGGCTTGACGGCGCCAAGCGGGAGCTGATCGAAGAGACAGGCTACCGGGCCGAGCAGTGGACCGAGCTCGTGCGCTACTTCGCCAGTCCCGGCTTCCTGGGCGAGTGGATGCAGGTCTACCTCGCCGAAGGCTTGACGGCCGGGATCGCCACCCCCGAAGCCGACGAGACGCTCGAAGTCTTTGCGCTGCCGCTCTCCGAGGTTGAAGCGCTTATTGACGATGGCAAAATCCTTGACGGCAAGACGCTGGTCGCCGTCTCGCTCTACAAGCGCCTCGTGAAAAAGCGAAAAAAGGAGGAGTAGCACCACGCGCCGATTTCTTCCGCTGCAACCTCCCGGCGGCACGGATAGAAACGAATCGCCACCTGCACCCGTCTGTAAAGCAGGCAGGCGGGGCTTCCCCCACCGCATTCTGCGCTTAGGCGAGGTTTCGGCGTGGCTGAGTACAAGGGCAAGGTCAAGTGGTTCAACAACGCAAAAGGTTATGGGTTCATCGGTCGTGACGATGGCCCCGATGTCTTTGTTCACTTCAGCGCCATCCAGATCGATGGCTACAAAAGCCTCAAGGAAGGCGATGAAGTCGAGTTCGACGTCGTCGATGGCCAAAAAGGTCCGCAAGCCGATCAGGTCATTCGCCAGCGCGAGATCGCCTGAAACCGCATCCTAACTGAAGTTCCCTCCCCCAGGGCGCAGCGTCACGGCTGCACGCGAAGCCCGGCATCGTCCCTCCTGCAGGCGGTGTCGGGTTTTGGTATTTGAGCCCCGACAAAGCCTGCACACGTTGCGTCCAACTCTGCTTGAATAGTCAAAGGCGCACACGCTCATGGACAACCACTCCATCGCCGTTATGCTTGACGAAACCGCGGATCTGCTCGAGATCAGCGCCGCCGATCCTTTTCGCGTCCGCTCGTACCGCCGGGCCGCCGAGGCAGTCGAGGCCAGCACCACCCAGCTCTCGACGATCTCCGCCGACCTCAAGCAGCTGCTCGCGATCCCCGGCATCGGCAAGGGCATGGCCGCCAGTATCCAGGAGATTGAAAATGCCGGGACCTTTCCGCTGCGGGAAGAGCTGCTGGTCCGCTACAAGCCCAGCATGCTGGAGCTGCTCAAGCTGCCTGGCATGGGGCCCAAGTCGGTAGCGCTTATGTGGGAGGCGCTTCAGGTCTCGTCGATGCAGGAGCTCGCAGCCGCCCTCGAAGACGGGCGCGTGGCAAGGCTGCCCCGCTTCGGCGACAAGCAGATCGAAAAGCTCCGCCAGGGCATTGAGGACTACAAGAAGAACAGCGGGCGCTTTCTGCTCTCCACTGTCGAAGAGGCCGCCGCCAAGCTCACGGCCTATCTCAGCGGCTTTGCGGGGCTTACGCATATCGAGCCGGCCGGCTCGTTCCGCCGCGGCCGCGAGACAGCCGGAGACCTCGACCTGCTGGTCACCGGACCGGCCTGCGCGGAAGACTCGGTTGCCGCGGCAGTCGACTACGCGGCCGCCTACCCGCTCGCCGGCACGCTGCTGGCCAAGGGGCAGAACAAAGTGAGCTTCCGCATGCGCTCGGGCCTGCAGGTGGACGTGCGCCTGCTGCCTGAAGGGTCATGGGGTGCGGCCCAGCAATACTTTACAGGCTCGAAGATGCACAACGTCACCCTGCGCCAACGCGCCCTGCGCAAGGGCTACACGCTCAGCGAGTACGCCCTGGCCCGCATCGAGGACGGCAGCTTTGTCGCCGGCGCCAGCGAAGAGGAGATCTACGCGGCGCTGGGTCTCGACTGGATCGCGCCCGAGCTGCGTGAGAACAACGGCGAGCTTGAAGCCGCCGAGGCCCACCGTCTGCCGGAGTTGATCACCGTGGCCGATGTTCGCGGCGACGTCCACGCCCACACCGTCGCAACCGACGGATCGAACACCATCCGCGAGATGGCCGAGGCAGCGATCGCCCGCGGCTACAGCTATCTTGCCATTACCGACCACTCCAAGAACCTGTCCATGATCAACGGGCTCGACGATGCTCGCGCGCTCGAGCATATGAGGCGCGTGCAGGAGGTGGACCGTGAGATGGAAGGCCGGATTCGCGTCTTCTCCGGCATCGAGGCCGACATTCTCGCCGACGGCGCCATCGACCTCTCCGATGACGTACTCGCTCAGCTGGACATCGTCATCGCCAGCATGCACTCCTTCTTCGCCTACCCCTACGAGCAGCAGACCGAGCGCATGCTCCGAGCCATTGAAAATCCTTACGTGCGCATCCTCGGTCATGGGACTGGCCGCATGCTGCTGCGCCGTGAGGCCGCGCCTTACGACATTACCGCCGTTCTGCGCCGCGCGTCTGAGCTTAACGTGGCCATAGAGCACAACGCTAACCCGCGCCGGCTGGATCTATGCGACACCCACCTGCGCCTGGCTCGCGAGCTCGGGTGCAAGATCGTGATCAACACCGACGCGCACCATACCTCGGAGTTTGACAATCTTCGTTTCGGCATCAAGCAGTTGCGCCGCGCCTGGCTCACGCGGGCCGACGTTATCAACACCCGCGAGGCTGACGCGTTTCTCGCCGGCCTGCGCGCGCGCCCTTGATCGATCCCGGCCGGCTGAGCCGTGTTCCCGGTTTGCGCTACTCTTTTGATCTACGCGCGTGGCAGCGCCACAAGGAGCCCCATTTTGTCCGATTCCAGCTTAGCCCCCAGCGCCGGCGATCCAGCGAGCCTCCCAACCGAGGCCAACTCCAGCGGCCGCTTTCCCGACCCGGAAGACTCACAAGGCTCAGGGCGCCGCACCCTCGCGCTCATAGCAGCGATCGCCTTTGCCTTTGCCGCGGTCTGGGCCTTCATCTTCCTCACCCAAAAGCCCCCGCTCGCCGCGGGGGTCATGACCGGCCTGGCCGCCGTGCCCATCCACACTGAGCTGCGCCAGGGCGGCACCGCCGAAGAGGGTAAGGGTGGCGGCGTCCAATCCCAGGATCAGGTCCTGGTCCTCGTCAATGCCACTGTCCGCGACATCGCCCGGATCCCGCTCTTTCCCTTTGAACAGATGGGCACCCTTACCCTGCCTACGGGCGAGCAGAAGCGGGTCCGCGCCGTTTCCACGAACGACATGATGCGCGCCTTTCGCGCCTATCCTGCCCTGGCCGCAGCCCACGTCACCATGACCGGCGCCATACCCACGCCCTCGCTGATCCGCGAAACTACCCTCAAGCCGGGTGAGGCAGAGCACGGCCTGGTCCTGTTCGCCTTTCCCATCAAGCAGGAAGACTGGGACAGCCGCCGCAGCTTCGATATGGACATTTCCTTCCGCTGGCAGCGCGACCTCACCATGGCCGAGCCCGCGCCAAAGCTCCAACCCTGAGCCTCGCCGCACCAGCTTCC
>CAXTMM010000004.1:6832-16471 GCA_964245415.1 uncultured Acidobacteriaceae bacterium
GCTTCCATCACCGCAGACCCGGGTGCGCAGGGCGCGTTTAAACGCTTCTCCCGGCCGGCAGCTTGACCTTCCGCGCCCGAATACTGAGAGGCAAGACGTGCGTTCCAGACTCTAGCAGCAACCCACACTCACACTTGAGCCTTGCGCCCGCGCCCAGCCTTCCGGGCGGGTGCGCCGGTCACCTTTCCGGTTGATTCCCTTACCACCAGCCGCGTAGGAATCCTCACCTCCTGCTTGACCGCGACCTCTGGCTGCTCAATGTAGCCGCGCAGCACTGAGAACGCTCCCCGCGCGAGGTCGCTCCTGGCCATCCGCACCGAGGTCAATGCCGGATACACGTACCCGGCCAGCTGGATGTCATCAAATCCTACGACCGAGATATCGCCAGGCACATGCACGCCCTGCGCGGCCAGGCGCCGCAGCACTCCGATCGCCATCATGTCATTCGAGCAGAGCACCGCTGTCGGCCGCGGGACCAGCCCGAGCAGCCGCTCGGCCGCTTGCGTGCCTCCTGCCAGCGTGTGGTCGCCCTCGAGCATCAGCCGCTTGCGTACCGGCAGCGCACACGCTCGCATCGCCTTGACGTACGCTTCCTGCCGCAACTGGCAGCTGCGCTGTACCATGGGGCCGGTGATGAAGGCGATCTCCCGGTGACCCAGGGCGCACAGGTGCTCAATCGCCTGCAGGATGCCGGTATCGTAGTCGACCAGCAGGGCTTCGGCGCGGAGCCCCCGCACCGGCGAGTCGACAAACACCATTGGGATGTTGCGCGCCACCAGTTCATCGAGCAGCGGGCCCTCGATCCCGAAGGTCATCACCGCTACGCCTTCCACATTGCGCTCGACCATGCGCCGGATACAGGCCTCCATCCGCCGCGGATCGTAGTTCGTGGAGCCGATCAGCAGCTCGTAGTGATGCTCGATCGCGCTGTCTTCAAAGCCCTGGATCAACTCGGGGAAGAATGGATTGGTGATCTCGGAGATAAGCAGCCCAAGCAGCCGGCTGCGCCCCGAGACCAGCGATCGCGCCTGGGTATTGGGGAAGTAGTTCAGCTCCCGGATCGACCGCAGCACCCTGTCCTCAAGCTCCCTGTCCACGGTCGTGATCGCGTTGATGGTGCGAGAGACAGTCGCGATTGAAACGCCGGCGTGACGGGCGACATCGCGGATGTCGAGGCGCTTTCTTTCTGTACTCTGCTGGCGTGTCTTCTTGATCATCGGTTCCCGGCGCCGGTGCGTGAAAAGGTGCAAATGACGGCTTGACTGGGCCAGTGTAGAACGCTTAGCCTCTGGGGAGCGAGTAAACGCTTTCCAAGCGCACGCTTCGCCCTTGCCCGGCTGATAAGGACCCTCACCCATGCTCGAACAACTTAAAGCCGACGTGCTCGAGGCCAACCTTGAGCTCGTTCGCCGGGGGCTGGTGCTCTACACCTGGGGCAATGCCAGCGGGATGGATCGCGCTTCGGGCCTGGTCGCCATCAAGCCCAGCGGGGTGCCTTACGAGATCATGACCGCAGCCGACATGGTGGTCACCGACCTGGATGGCAGAATTGTAGACGGCGCGCTCAAACCCTCATCCGACCTCGGCACTCACCTGCTGCTCTACCGCGCCTTCCCAACTATCGGCGGCGTCGTGCATACCCACTCCGAATACGCAACCGCCTGGGCCCAGGCAGGCCGGTCGATCCCTGCTTACGGCACCACGCACGCTGACTACTTCTACGGGCCCGTTCCGGTGACAGAAGAGCTTACCGCGGAGGAGATCGCCGGCGACTACGTGCTTAACACCGGCCACGCTATCGTCCGCCGCTTTCGCAACCTTGATCCGGATGCGATTCCCGGCGTGCTTGTCGCCGGGCACGCTCCTTTCGCCTGGGGCAAATCAGCCCACGATGCCGCGCACAATGCCGTGGTGCTTGAAGCGGTAGCACGCATTGGCTTGCGCACTGTCATGCTCAACCCCGATGCAGCCGGCGTGTCGCAGTCCCTGCTCGACCGACACTACTTTCGCAAGCATGGCGCCACCGCTACCTATGGGCAAACCGATGCCGCAAGAACAGCAAGACATTCTAAGTAGAGGTCTTTCCTAGATTATGAGCAAGCAGCTTACGTTTGGCGTCATTGTCGGCAGCCGTGGATTTTTCCCGCACCACCTGGCCAAGGAGGGTCACGGCGATATCATTGCCGTGCTCGAGAAGCTTGGCTACAAGTACGTCATCCTCTCGCCTGAGCAGACCCAGCACGGCGCGGTGCAAACCCCTGATGACGCCCGCCACTGTGCTTCGCTCTTCAAAGCGAATGCCGACGTGATCGATGGCATCCTCGTGACACTCCCGAACTTCGGCGAGGAGCGCGCCATCGTCGATGCGATCCGGCTTTCCGGCTTGAAGGTTCCAGTGCTGGTGCAGGCCACGCCCGATCGCACCGAGACCATGAAGATCTCGCACCGGCGCGACAGCTTCTGCGGCAAGATGTCGGCCTGCAACAATCTGCAGCAATACAATATTCCCTACTCGCTTACCGCGCTGCACACTGTCGCCCCTCAATCGGCTGCCTTCGCTGCCGACCTCGAACATTTTGCCGCCACCTGCCGTGTCGTCAACGGCTTCAGGAATCTCCGGATCGGCGCGATCGGCGCACGGCCTGCCGCCTTCAACACTGTGCGCTACTCGGAAAAAATCCTCGAGCACCACGGCATCTCGGTCGAAACTCTCGATCTCTCCGAGATCATCGGCCGCATCCATCGACTTCCGGATCATGATGACGCCGCGCAGGCAAAACTTGCTGCGATCAAGTCCTATGTGCCGACCTCCGGCATTCCGGAAGAAGCTCTCCTCAAGATGGCCAAGCTTGGTGCGGTGATCGACGGCTGGATGAAAGAGACCTACTGCACCATCTCGGCGGTCCAGTGCTGGACCTCGCTCGAGGAATTCTTCGGCGTGGTCCCTTGCACGGTGATGAGCATGATGAGCGAAAATCTTTTCTCCTCGGCCTGCGAGACCGACGTTGCCGGGGTGCTGAGTATGTATGGCCTCGCGCTTGCGTCCGAGACGCCGAGCGCCCTGCTCGACTGGAACAACAACTACGGCGACGACCCCGACAAGGCTGTCTGCTTCCACTGCGCCAACCTGCCCAAGCACTTCTTTGAGTCGGTCGTCATGGACTTCCAGGCCATCATCGCCGGCACGGTCGGCAAGGAGAACACCTTTGGCACCTGCGTCGGCCGGGTCAAGTCAGGGGCGATGAGCTATCTTCGCTTCTCAACCGACGACCTCTCCGGCAAGATGCGCGGCTATGTTGGCGAGGGCGAGTTCACCAATGATTCGCTTGAAACCTTCGGCGGGGCCGGCGTGGTGCGCATCCCGAAGATGCAGAAGCTGCTGCGATTTATCTGTCGTAACGCCTATGAGCATCACGTCGCTGCCAATTTCTCGACTGTCGCCGCGCCTGTGTATGAAGCAGCCACCACCTACCTGGGCTGGGAGATGCACCAGCACGGCGCGGCTGAGGACTAAGACCCACTTACGCGGGAGGCGGTCACTTCGCGAGGTGGATACCGTCCTGAGGCGCCAGCCGCGCAGGCGGTCCTTGTAGTTGAGGAGTCATCGAAATGGGCATCACGGTAGCAGGCGTAGATTTCGGCACACTCAGCACCCGCGTCACGCTTCTTGACTCGGAGCGTGGCCGCCTCGGCACCGCCTCGGCCGAGTACCCTTTGCACCGCAAGCGCGAAGACCCCGACTATGCCACCCAGTCACACTTCGACCAGATGGATGCGCTTGTCGCCGCCACGCAGAAGGTCCTGTTTGAGACCGGCGTGGAGGGCACAACCATCGCTGCCGTTGCTCTGGATACGACAGGTTCAAGCGTCGTGATGGTCGACAACAACATGCAGCCGCTGGGCGAGTATTATCTCTGGTGCGATCACCGGGCCAAGCTCGAAGCCCAGCAGATCACCGCGCTCGCCCACGCGGAAAAGCTCGAAGCGATCGACTGGTGCGGAGGGGTCTACTCGCATGAGTGGGGCTTCGCGAAACTGCTGCACTGGATTCGGCACAACCCCGAGAGGCGCGGTGATCTTGCGACAGCGTTCGAGCACTGCGACATGGTCGCGGCGACGCTCGCCGGCATCACCGACCCGAAAGCGGTCAAGCGTTCCATCTGCGCAATGGGTCACAAGTGGCTCTGGAACCCACGCTGGGGCGGACTGCCGCCGCAGACTTTCTTCACCAAGCTCGACCCGCTGCTTGAAGGCATCCGTGACAAGTTCGACGGCGCCTATGAAACCTCCGACCGCATCGCCGGGCACCTGGCTCCCGACTGGGCCGAAAAATTGGGCCTCAAGGCGGGCATCCCCATCCCGGTGGGCGCCTTTGACGCCCATTGGGACGCGATCGGCGCAGGCTGCCGCGAGGGCGATGTGGTAAACGTCGTCGGTACGTCGACCTGCATCATCGCAATGTAAAAGAAGACGACTCTGGTCCCCGGAGTCTGCGGCGTCGTCCCGGGGAGCGTGCATCCGGCTTATACCGGCGTCGAAGCGGGCCTCTCCGCCACGGGCGACATCTTTGAAGCCATCGCTCGCCGCGCAAACACCAAAGTTCGCGACCTGGCCCAGGGTCTGGAGGCGTACCGCGCTGGGCAAACCGGTCTGCTGCGCCTGAGCTGGGACAACGGCGACCGCACGGTGCTGGTCAACTCCGAGCTGGGCGGCGTCACGCTGGGCTGGAACCTGATCCACACCGCGCAGGACGAGCTCTTCGCCGCGATCGAGGGCACGGCCTTTCATACGCGGATGATCCTCGAGCGCATGGCTGGAAACGGCGTCCCTGTCGAGCGCGTCATCAACGCCGGCGGCATTCCGCAGAACAATACTGTCCTTAACCAGGTTTATGCCGACGCGCTCGGCAAACCCGTGCTCGTCCCCGCCGGGATTCCCACTTCGCTCGGCTCGGGAATCTTTGCGCTGGTCGCCGCCGGCGCATTCGTTTCGATTGAGGAAGCGCAGGCAAAACTCTGCCTCGACTACAAAACTTACGCGCCTCAACCCGACGCCCACGAAACTTACAACCGTTTATTTGCGCTCTACCGCGCCCTCTACTTTGCGCTTGGAACGAAGAACGCCGAACCCGCAGCCTTAGGCCAAGTACTTCCAGAACTAAAGAAGATTGCAGCCGAAGTGCAGTCCGCGAGTTAGCAGACTGAGGAAGTGACTGTCATTCTGAATGCAGCGGAGCATCTGCGCTTGAGCCGGACCTTGCGTTACGGAGCGAACCGCAGATCCTTCGCTGCGCTTAGGATGACACACTTATCTACTGGGTTACCATTGCAAAGTTACCCACGCTAAGTTGTTGGCAGAACCCATATCTCAGGCGACGCATGCTATGTCCGGCTATTTCACCTATTTCGACAAAGCGTTTACTGCCATTAAGACCGGAGTATGGTAATGGCCAGATGATGCTCTAGGGAGCTTACCTGTGGCGATGACTTGCTTCACAATAAGGTCTTTGTCACCTTTGTAGATCGCGGGCTCAATAACGAGCTGTATTTTACGGATGTCCTTCTGAGCCGGACCAAGGTCGGGCTCGCTTTTGTCCTCATTCACGCAAACGGGGCGCCGTAACTGAATGAGCCAATATGTTTCCGCGCTATCCCCCTTGCTCACCCTCTCGTAGTTAGGCGGCCCTGGAAACGTCTGGCGAATAAGTGTGCTGGATATTTTGACAACGGCTGGATCGTACGAAAGACACGAAGAGGGAGCGGAGTTTTGGGGGAGTGTCATAATCGCAGAGGAAAGTCCTAGTAGTCCAAACGCTGCAAAGATGCATTAGACTCTGTATCGCTGCATCGCGCACCTAGCCTGAAACTACATTGTGTCCAACCACCCCAAATGCGCCTTCACCAGCACCGCGGTCTGGTGAGCAAACGTCTTATAAGCCGCAGACCCTTCCTCGGCTTCCTTCACAAACAGCCCTTCATCCTTGTTATGAATCTGCTTCATGTCACTTAGATAATAGGAATCGAACTCCGCTGCGGGCACAGCCTTCAACTTGGTCAACCGCTGCGTAAACTCGGCATTGAATCCTGGCTTAATCTTGACGCCACTCGCGTCCGCAATGTTTTTTAAACCGCTGTTGACGCCTTCATGGTCCTGGGACTCGAGCAGCCCGAAATCCTTGATGAATGGAATCGTGCCGCGCATGGCGGCTACCTTGCCAGCTTCTACCTCGTACAAACCGCCCTGCGAAACCTTCGCCACAAACGCCTGGTCGGCCTGCGAGGCAGGGGCGGCAAGCAGGGGCGCGCCCGTCCACACCATCGCTCCACACGTAAAAGCAGCAACCACCAGACGTGCACGGAAAGTATTGAATCGCAGCATCTCGATCTCCTCAGGTCGCACCAGGTGCGCTATTTTCTTCGATGCACGCGCTTACCGTTGGAGAGGCACAAATACCTACTTCCCCACCCCGGCCTTCTCATGCAGCCCATGGCTCAGCGCCAGATCAATCAGCGTCCGCTGCTCCATCTCATGCGCCTTCGGGCTCCCGGTCGCAGGGCTCGCCGCCGCCGACCGCTTGATCGATAACACATGCCGGTTATGCACCATCCTGCGCAGCCGCGGCATGACGAACGAGAGCGCGCCCATATTCTCAGGCTCTTCCTGCACCCACACCACTTCGTGTGCCTCAGGATGCGCATCGATCGCCGCGCAGAGTTCCGCCTCGGGCCACGGATACAGCTGCTCGACAAAGATGATCCCGGTTGAAGTGTCGCCACGCTTCTCCCGTTCGACGCGCAGTTCATGACCGATCTTGCCGGTGCACAGCAGCAGGCGCCTGGCATCATTGATCTGCGTCTCGGGCAGCACATTCCGGAAATGCGGGAACGAAAAATCCTCGATCGGCGACGCAGCATGCGGATGGCGCAGCATGCTCTTGGGCGTAAACACGACAAGCGGCTTGCGCCAGGGCCGCAGTATCTGCCGCCGCAGCAGGTGAAAGTACTGCGCCGCCGTCGAAGGCTGCGCGATCTGCATGTTATCGCGTGCTGCTAATTGCAGATACCGCTCGACGCGCGCAGAAGAATGCTCCGGCCCTTGCCCCTCATACCCATGGGGCAGCAGCAGCACAACGTGGGACAAGAGCCCCCACTTATCCTCGCCCGACGCGATGAATTGGTCGATGATGATCTGCGCACCATTGGCAAAGTCGCCGAACTGCGCCTCCCAGAGTACCAGTGATTCGGGAGTATCGCGGCTGTAACCATACTCAAATCCCAGAACCCCGGCCTCGCTCAGCGCTGAGTTATAGACCTCGAACTGCGCCTGGTCTTCCGAGATATGCGAGAGCGGCACAAAGGGCGTCTCATCGACTGTATCGATCAGCACCGAATGCCGCTGGTTAAACGTCCCGCGCTCGGAGTCCTGCCCGCTCAGCCGAACGGGTGTGCCGCGCTTGAGCAGCGAAGCGAAGGCCACCGCCTCCGCCATGCCGTAGTCGAAGGGCCGTGAGCCGGCGCCCATCTCCGCTCGCTGTTCGAGCAGCTTCTTGAGTTTCGCATGGACGTGGAAGCTGGAAGGATACGACGCAAGCTTGTCTGAAACCGCTGTGACCTCTTCCCGCGCAAGCCCGGTTTCGACCTCATACTCCGGCTTGTACGGACCGCCCTTATAGGGCGACCAGTACTCCGGCAATTTTGAAAGCGCAGTGATCTTCTGGATCTCGGTAGCCGCACGCTGCGCCTCGACAAACTCGGCCTGGACCTCGCGCACCTGATCCGCAATATCGACACCAAGCTCCCGCGCATAGAGCTCCGAGAGCGCAGGATGCTGCTTGATCAGCGCATACCGCAGCGGCTGGGTAATCGTCGGGTCGTCGACCTCGGAGTGCCCGTGCCGACGGTATCCGATCAGGTCGATTACCACATCGGACTGAAAGTGGTAGCGGTACTCCGCCGCGAGCGCCGCCATCCGCACTACCGCTTCCGGATCTTCGGCGTTCACATGAAAGACGGGCACCGGCAGCCGCTTGGCCGCGTCCGAGCAGAAGCGGGTCGAGGTCACCTCATCCGGCTCGGCCGTAAAGCCGATCAGGTTGTTCACGATCACGTGAACCGTTCCGCCGACCGAGTAGCCCGGAAAACCTCCCAGGTTCAGTGTCTCTGCGGTCACGCCCTGGCCCGCAAATGCCGCATCGCCGTGGATTGAGATCAGCAGCACCTGCTCGATGCCATGCTCGCCGATGCGCACCTGCTTGGCGCGCGCGCGGCCCATCGCGACAGGATCAACCGCCTCCAGGTGCGAGGGGTTCGAGACCAGGTGCAATGCGAGCTTCGCGCCGGTGCGCGTGGTGTACTCGGCGGTTGCGCCAACGTGGTACTTCACATCGCCGCCACCCAGGTAGCTGCGCGGATCTACATCTTCAAACTTGGAGAAGATATGCGAAGGCTGCTTGCCGAAGGTGTTCACCATCACGCTCAGGCGTCCACGGTGGCTCATGCCCATCATCGCCTTCGTCGCGCCGAGGGTGCTCGCCTGGTTCAGCAGCTCGTCCAGAAACGGAATGAGCGCCGTTACGCCTTCGAGCGAAAAGCGCTTCGTTCCCAGGTACCGGGACTGGATCACCTGCTCAAAGAGGTCTGCCCGCACCAGCTGGTTCAGCACCCGGCGCTGGCCGCTCTTCTCTATCGCCACCGGGTCCGCTTCCAAACGCGCCGCAATCCACTCGCGGCGGCGGCGGTCCGGGATGTGCATGAACTCCGAGCCGACCGTACCGCAATACACCCGGCGCGCAGCCTCCACCTCGAGCTTGACCTGGTCTTCTATCCCGGCGAGCTCAGGCAGGCCTTCAGGCAGCGGCGCCTCGGACAGATACTGTCCGAGCGGGTCTAGCTTCGCCTGCAGATAGCCCCAGCGGCGATAGAGAGCGAAGACCTGTTCGTGAAGAAGCTGGGAGGCAAAACTTTGGGCGGCGGGTTCCAGATGCGTAGCACTCATAGCGGAAAGGGGCACGCGGTCTCGCCAACTCCAACCGGGCAAGCCGCGCACTGCTAAGACATTCTACGCGCCCGAGCAGGATCGCGTCTTCCCGCGGGTACAAAGATAGTACAAGGGTCCCGGCGCGGGAGAGGTTACTGAGCCACGCGCAGCAGCACAACACCATGGGCCGGAACGTCGGCTACGTAGCTGCCGCCGGTCGCTGTCACATCCGCCGCGCCCCACACATCGTGCAGCGTGGCCGTATCGCTTGCTCCCACCTGGCTCAGCTTGAAGGGTATCTGCTTGCCCGACTCGGCCCGGTTGAAGATGGCCACAGCCTGAACGCCGCCGGTCAGCGGCTTCGACCAGATCTCCGAGAAACCCTCCGCCCACACCCGGTCCCCCTGCCTGCCGAGCGCATCCTGGTCGATCGCGATCACGTCCTTGTTGGTCAGGATGGCCAGGTCCACCGGCATCATCTTGCTCAGGTCGTTGCCCGCAAGCAAGGGCGCGGCAAGGATCGCCCACAGTGTCATGTGCGTCCGGTACTCGTCGGTCGCCATGCCGCCATTGCCTACCTCGAGCATGTCCGGATCGTTCCAGTGCCCGGGTCCGGCATACTTCGCGCGGCCTGCCTGGGAGCAGCCGCTCTCGGTCATCCGC
>CAXTMM010000004.1:16481-25490 GCA_964245415.1 uncultured Acidobacteriaceae bacterium
CATGGAGAAAACGATTGGCCGCCCTGTCGCCAGCAGCGCCTGGTGCATCTTCTCGTAGGCCGCGCGATCTATAGGGTAGCGCTTTCCTGCATTCTCGGGCGTGTGCTTGCCGGCCTTCTTTTCAATGATGTTGCCGTACGAGCACATGTCGTATTTCAGGTAATCGATGCCCCAGCCAGCATAGGTCTTAGCGTCCTGCTCCTCGTGCTTGTAGCTGCCTTGAAAGTGGGCGCAGGTTTGCGGCCCGGGTGACGAATAGATGCCCAGCTTCAGCCCTTTTGAGTGAACATAATCGGCCAGCGCCTTCATGTCGGGAAACTTTTCGTTGGGCTGGATTACCCCGTGCGGTCCGCGCTTGCCCTGCCAGGTATCGTCAATGTTGACGTAGATATAGCCGGCGTCGCGCATTCCATTGGCAACCAGCGCGTCGGCCGCGGCTCGCACGTCTGCATCGGTCACCTTCCCCGCAAAGTGGTTCCAGCTGTTCCAACCCATCGGCGGGGTGGCGGCCATGGTTTGGGTTATGCCTTGAGCCAGAAGCACGGCGGGCGAGGCAAGCAGGCAGGCGGCAAAACACTTCAGCAGCAGGGCCAAGGGGTTCTCCTTATGCAAGCAACATAGCCGCCCGCGCCCGTCTCTGTAAACCTGGCTTACCGGCACCGCCCACGATTGTCATCAAGGACAACGCGAAGGAGCTGCCGATGACTAGCTCAATCGAGCACCAGGTCAACGGGAGCTCCAGCCGCCTTTCCGCAGTCGCACGTGAATCCAGCCCCGCCGGATACGGCAGAAACGCCCCAAGCCGCGTCTCAAAGCCAATGCGATTATTGCACTTACCCCTGCTCGGCTCTCTTATCCTGGCCTCGATGGGCGCCCTTCCGGCTGCCGGCCAGACCACGGTCGTCCAGAACGTCCGCCTGATCGATGGCACCAGGCACGCGCCCCAGACGAACATGACGGTGGTATTTACCGATGGGCTGATTCAGGTTATTCGGCCCGGCGCGCTTGGATCAAAGATGCCGGCCGGGGCACATGTCGTCGACGGGCAAGGCCTCACCATGCTCCCTGGCCTGATCAACGCGCACGGCCACCTGGCGCTGGTGGACGGCACCGAAAACAGTTCCAGCTATTACACCTTACCGAACGTGCTCGCCGAGCTGCGCCAGTACGAGCACTACGGCGTTCTTGACATGCTTTCGCTCGGCCTCAACCGCGACCTCATCTACCGCGTACAGGAGCAGCAGGAGGCCGGCACGGTGGACGGGGCAACTGTCTTTGTCGCCGACCACGGCATCGGCGTCGATGGCGGCGCGCCCCCGCTCAAACACGCCGACGACCAGCTCGATCAGCCGAAAAATCCGGACGAAGCTCGCAAGGCGGTCGACGCAGCCGCAGCCCGCCACACCAACTTCATCAAGATCTGGGTCGACGACCTTTACGGCACCAAGCCCAAGATGCAGCCCGCGATCTACTCAGCCATCATCGACGAGGCCCACAAGCAACATATTCCAGTCGCCGCCCACATGTTCTACCTGGCCGACGCTAAGGCCCTGGTCGCGGCAGGCGTTGACGTACTCGCCCACAGCGTCCGGGACCGGCCCGTTGATGCCGACCTGATCCAGCTCATGAAGCAGCACAATACCTGGTACATCCCCACCCTTACCGTCGACGAGTCCTTCTTCGTCTTCGCCGACCACCCGGAGCTGCTCGGCGATCCGTTCCTGGTCCGCGCGACCTCGCCTGAGGAGCTCACCCTGCTCAAGTCCGACGCCTACCGTAAAAAGGTCGCCGCCGACCCGAACACCGCTCGCCACCGTGCCGACTTGCGGATGGCCGGCAAGAACCTGAAGCGGCTTTACGACGCAGGTGTACACATCGGCTTTGGTACAGACTCGGGGGCCATGCCTATGCGTTTGCCCGGCTACGCTGAGCATCGCGAGCTGGCCCTGATGGTCGCCGCCGGCCTCACCCCAATCCAGGCGATTGAGTGCGCGACCGCCGGCAATGCGACCCTTCTCAAGGAGGCTGCCTACGCCACGGCAGTAGGCGGCAAGTCCGGCTTTGGCGTGATCGCTTCCGGCAAGCAGGCCGACTTCCTGCTCGTTGAGGGCGACCCCGCCCACACGATCAGCGACACTCGCAAGATCGTCTCCATCTGGCACCACGGCGTTGAAGGCAAGCCATGGGCCACAGACGCATCCATGCAGCACTAGCAAGCGCCCCCCAAAATGCCGGGTGTTAAGGATGGAGCGGTCTCAACCTGAAAACTCGGAAGCGGGACGTGAGTCCAAGCCACCAACCCAGATGCACAGTTAAGATAACCAGGTGCGCACCTCGGACGTACTGATTGTTGGCGCGGGTATCATCGGTCTCTCGACCGCCCTTGAGCTCGCAGGCCGCGGGCTCATGGTTACTGTGCTCGAGCAGGGCACTGCCATGCGTGAAGCTTCCTGGGCCGCGGCCGGGATGCTCGCCGCCAACGACCCGGAGAACCCGCCACAACTTCATGCGCTCTCCAGGTTCAGCCTCGCCCTTTACCCGGCCTTCCTCCGCAAGGTGGAGTCGCTCTCAGGTCTGCATGTGCCCCTGCGCACCAGCCTCACATTGCAGGGCGTCCACACCGGCGCCTCAGACACACGCACCTCGCACCCATTCATCCCCGACCTGATCCCCGGCTCCTATACATTTCTCAGGCTGGACGAGCAAAGCCTGGACCCGCGCGACCTGTGCCTCGCCCTGCCCCTCGCCGCCCAGGCTGCAGGGGTGAACCTTTACGAGCAGACACGCGTTGAACGCATCGAGCGCCCGGGCCCCCACGTGCAGCTTGAGACCAGCCGGGGCCGGTTCACCGCCTCGCACTATGTTCATTGCGGCGGCGCCTGGTCTGGATTACCGCTTGGCCCCGGCGCCTTTACCCCTCCTGTAAGCCCCCGCAAAGGCCAAATCCTCGCCATTACTCTCCCCCCGAACGTACCCGCTCTCACCTGCGTGCTGCGCACCCCGGAGATTTACCTTGTTCCCCGCGGCGAAGACCGTATCGTCGTCGGCGCGACCGTCGAGCAAGCAGGTTTTGACCGCACCATCACCACCGGTGCCACCGACACTCTGCTTGCCGCCGCAGCTGCCCTGTGGCCTCCCATCCGCACCGGAGCAGTCACCGATTGCTGGACAGGCCTTCGGCCATCCACCCCTGACAACCTGCCCGTCATTGATTGCGTCGCGTCCGGGGTCTGGATTGCCACCGGACACTTTCGCAACGGCATCCTGCTCGCTCCCGGCACAGCCCGCGTGCTCGCCCAATCCATCCTTGGCCAGCCACCCTCGGTCGATCTCGCACCCTTCAGCGCCGCCCGCTTTGCCGCCGTCCAAACCGCGTCGTGACAAGGTTTCACCGCTGCGCTATAACTTGTCTTTACCGGTCGGCAGTCCGCCACTCCGTCCTTAGAATGGCGTTCAGCAACTAAAACAGCTGAGAGCACTTGACTTCCCACGTACGTCCAACCGAGCAGGCAAACACACGCCGAGGAGAGTTATGTCGACAGCGGTAGCGGGTAAGGGGCTGGAAGGCATCGTAGCGGCAAACTCCGGGGTCTGCTACATTGACGGCGAAGCGGGCGTGCTTGCCTATCGCGGCATTGATATTCACGAGCTGGCCGTGAAATCGAGCTTTGAGGAAGTCACCTACCTGCTGTGGCACGGCAGGCTGCCTTCGAGTGGCGAGCTCGAGCAGTTCTCGGCCAGCCTTGCCGAAGCCCGAGATCTACCAAGGGAAGTCATCGAGCTAGTTCAATCGTTGCCCAAAACGGCAGCGCCGATGGAAGTGCTGCGCACGGCCGTCTCTGCGCTCTCCATGTACGACGCGGACGAAAAAGCCTTCGATCACGACGCGAATGTACGCAAAGCCTTCGCGCTGACCGCCCAAGTGCCCATGATCGTGGCCGCTTTCGAGCGCATCCGCAATGGCCAGCAGGTGATCCCAGCAGACAAGACGCTCAACCATGCGGGACACTTTCTATGGCAGCTGCGCGGGGAAAAACCGTCGGAGACAGCGACGAAAACCTTTGACATCGCGCTGATCCTGCACGCCGACCACGAATTTAATGCATCGACCTTTGCCGCGCGGGTCATCGCGGCAACGCTGGCTGACATGCACTCGGCGATTACCGGCGCGATCGGCGCGCTCAAGGGCCCGCTACACGGCGGCGCGAATGAGGCAGTCATGCGCATGCTCTTCGCCATCGACAAGGCCGGCGAAGATCCGATCGAGTACGTGAAAAAGCTGCTTGCCGAGAAGAAGAAGATCTCCGGCTTCGGCCATCGCGTTTACCACACGGAAGACCCGCGCGCGACCCACCTGCGCCGCATGTCTGAGGAGCTTGGCACAGCTGACGGCAATCCCAAGTGGTACCAGATGTCCCGCGCCATCGAGCTTTACATCAAGAACGAAAAAAAGCTGAATGCGAATGTCGATTTCTACTCTGCATCGACCTATACCACCCTTGGCATCGCTCTTGACTTATTCACGCCTATCTTCGCTATCAGCCGCATCGCCGGCTGGGCCGCCCACGTCATTGAGCAGCTCGCCGACAACCGGCTGATCCGGCCTCGGGCCGAGTACATTGGGCCAACTTACCCCGCGCCCTACGTGCCGGTGAGCGAGCGGTAAGACTTAAAGCCGTTTCGCCGAATGTGGATCGCGTGACTTGTGGCCAGGTGTGACTTTTCTCAATACAAAAGTCACGATGATCTCTCGTTGATCTCTCTGCCGACACGTCAGGTGCAGAAGCCTGCTGGGCGGCAAGCCTCCCGGCACTCATACAAACAAGCGCGCCCACAGGGAAGAGACTGACTCGTCTCAGCCGCGGCGATCGTCGCGCTTACATGCCCGGCTTACGGCTGGCTGGCGGCACAATCCCGTTCATGCGCAGGTACTCAACCATCTGCCCGTAGTGGTCCATCATGTGCGCAAGCGCGTGCGTTGCCATACCGGCGCGTGTATCGCCGCCGGTGCCCATGGGCTCAAATGCATTGGCCGCCGTAATCGTGTTCAGCGCCGCATGCTCATAGGCAAACGAGTCGCGCAGCGCCTGCATGATCTCCGTCTTGCCCGATAGCCTGGCGATATCATCCGGGTTCTTCGTGTTAGGGACATTCCACTTAGCGAAGAAGTAGTAGTTAGCCCCGGCTACATGCTTGACCTGGCTTCCAAACGAGCGCACGCCCTTGAACTCGCCCGCCGTTGGCGCATAGTCGAACTTGTCAGAGGGCATAGCGTCGGCCGCATCCACAAACTCTTTCTCCTGCGCAGTCAGCAGGTTGTTGAACATGGTCGCAGGCGCAACCATCGCGCCCCCTGAAGCCTGCGCCTGCATACCTGCAGGCGCAACGAGCACGCCGCACAGCGCCGCAAATATCATCATCCGTTTGATCATCGTTGTTCTCTCCCGTTCCTTGTTATGCTGCGAAGCCAGCCTAGCAGACTTAGCCGCTCAACCGTCAGCCGGGGCGCGCAAGCGTAAAATGATATCCATGCGCCGTGTCTACATGGACGCCAACGCCACCACGCCCCTGCTCCCGGAGGTTTTTGAGGCCATGCGCCCCTACTTCCTTGAGCAGTTTGGCAACGCCTCCTCCATCCACCAGCATGGCCAGCAGGCCCGGGCCGCGGTCGAGCGGGCCCGCGAGCAGGTAGCAGCGCTGATCCACTCGCGTGAGGCCGAGATCGTGTTCACCAGTGGCGCCACCGAGAGCGATAACCTGGCGCTATTCGGCATCTTCGCCCGCGCCGCAAGCGACGGCCACGCCGGCGGCCACCTGATCACCAGCGCGATCGAACACCACGCCGTGCTGCACGCCGCCGAGCAGCTACGCGAGCGCGGCGTTGCTGTCACGTTCCTCCCCGTATCAGCAGAAGGCGTCGTCGACCCAGACGACGTGCGCCGTGCTCTTCGGGCGGATACGAAACTGATCAGCGTCATGCTGGCCAACAACGAAACCGGCGCGATCCAGCCGGTCGAAGAGGTTGGCCGCATCGCCTTGCAGGCCGGCGTCTACTTTCACATCGACGCCGTGCAGGCTGCGGGCAAGATGCCTCTTGACGTCAAGTCGCTCGGCTGCCACCTGCTCTCGCTGTCTGCGCACAAGATGCACGGTCCCCAGGGTACAGGCGCGCTTTACGTGCGGCGCGGCACTCGCATCGCGCCGCTCCTTTACGGTGGCCAGCATGAGCGCCAGCGCCGCGCGGGCACGGAAAATGTGCCGGGCCTGGTTGGCTTCGGCGCTGCCGCAGCCATTGCCGAGGAAGCCATCCACAATGGCACCACGGCCCAGGTAACCGCACTGCGTGATCGCCTTGAGAGCGGCCTGCTTGCAGCGGTCGATGAGTCCGGCGTCAATGGTCCGGCCAGCCCCGGATCCCGCACTCCCAATACCACCAACCTGTGGTTTGATCACCTGGAAGGCGAAGCCCTGGTCATTGCGCTCGATCTTAAAGGTCTGGCCGTCTCTGGTGGCTCAGCCTGCGCCTCGGGCGCGACCGAACCTTCGCACGTCCTGCTTGCCATGGGCCTAAGCGATCATCGCGCCCGGGCCAGTCTGCGCTTCTCCCTAAGCCGGCTCACCACCGAGGACGACGTTGACTTCGCCCTCGCACTTGTGCCTGCGGCCGTATCCCGCCTGCGCAGCCTAAGCCCGGTGTATGCAGGCGCGACTGCTTCGTAAATGAAGCGAGCAGGCGCTGGATTGGTTGCGCCTGCCGCGCATCGTCTGGCGGGGATTTTACGCACAATGGCTCTCAAACTCTGTAAATATTGCGGTCAAGAAAGGCATTCCGAAACTTACCTTTTGGATCGTACTGCGCCACGAGCGCCTGGTAGTCTGCGAGCCTGGGATACTGTGCCCGGATCGTCGCGGGATCCATTGTGAACAGCTTTGCCCAATGCGGCCTGGGGGCAAACGGCGCCAGCTTTGCTTCAATCTGCGGCAGGATCGCCCGCACCGCCTCCCACTCCGGCTTCCATGTAAAGTGCAGCGCCATCGAGGGCCGCTGATGGCACGGGCTCATCCACAAGTCATCCGCAGCGATCGTGCGAAACTCGGTGACAAAGAGGTGCGGCGTGATCTGGTCCCGCAGTTCTTCGACTGCCAGAATCGCCTCATAGCCTCGCTCCCGCGGCACGAAGTATTCGGTCTGCATTTCGGCCCCGCTCGACGGCGTGAAGTTCATCTTGAAGTGCGGCAGGCGCTCATACCAGGGTCCCGGGATGCCCATCTGCTCGGTACAGTTTTCCGCCGCGTGTTCGACAATCGGGTGCATCTTCCGCGTGGCCGGCGTTGCGCCATAGAAGCTGGTCTCGAGCGTAGTCGCAGGGCGCTTCGGGTCCACCCGCCGCTTGATCCACACCTGGGTGGCACGATGCTTTTGCCAGTCAGTGAACAGGCTTACGCTGTAGCCGCTCGCAAAGATCACCTCAAGGTGCTTCTCCAGCTGCGAGAAAGAAAGATTTTCATACACCTGCTGGGTCACCAGGTAGCTCGGCTCGACCGTTAAAGTGATCCTGGTAACCACGCCGAGGGCACCCAGGCCTACCACGGTGCCATCAAACCCGCTGCCCAGCTGCTCGCGCGTGAAGGTCATCAGCGTACCGTCCGCTGTGACCACTTCCATTCCCCGCACCGAGGTCGCGAGATTTCCATTGCTGCTGCCCGAGCCATGGGTTCCCGTTGCGCACCCGCCCACCACCCCGATATGCGGCAGCGAAGCCAGGTTGTGCACGGCGAAGCCGCGGCTATCGAGGTAGGGCGCGAGCTTCCCGTAGGTCACGCCCGCTGAAACGGTAACCGTACGCGCCTGCGGGTCGAGCTCAATCGAGTCCATCTGCTTCAGCGATACCTGGGCGACCGTGGAATCCGCAATCCCGTTGAACGAGTGCCGCGTGCCGAGCGCGCGCAAAGCCGGATTGCTGGCAATGCTGTGCCGCACATCGTCTACGCTCGTCGCCACATCCAGCTTCTCGGTCGAGTAGGTATAGTTTCCCGCCCAATTGGTGCGAGTAGCTGCAGCTGGCGCTGCAGCCGGCGCGCTCATGGCCCGCTCCGCTCCGGCGAAGCGGGAGAGCAGCGTGCTCGCCAGCACCACCCCTGAGTTCTGAAGAAACTCTCGCTTGTCCACCTTGTCTTCACCTCGCCCGCCATTCGCCGACACTCCTCAAAAGTATGCAATCACGTCCGCTAAAGCAATGACGCCCACACGGCAAAGGCTCCGGCAGTAACGCCGAAGCCCCTGACAGCACGCTCTTCAAGAAACCATACTCAAGTCTCATCTACTACCGAGCAGCTATTTCTTCTTCATTCTTTTCACCGAGACAGCCTCGCGCATGGACTCAAGGGGCTGCGTTGTTCCATTGGACTGTGTAGTCCGGTTGGGCTGCGCGACCGCGCCCACCGTCGCGGCGGAGCTGCCCTGGTACCGGGCGTGCTGCCCGTCCCCAGGCTGCAGCGGAGAGATGCCGCCCTTGACCATCAACTGCGCCGCGATCTCGTAAATCTCCTCCGGCGCATAATCAGGCGAGAAGAGCGAACGCGATTCGCCAACCACCGGTCCCTCTGCGGCGTAGTCAGGAACGCCCTGGATGACCTCGAGCTCCTGGCCATCGGCCCAGTCCGCTACGCCCGACCACACCCCGGCCACATCCGCGTAGTCGGTCTCAGAGAAGGTGTACAGCCGGCGATGGCTACCAATTTCCTGCCACTTGCGCGCCTCAGGAATTTTCGAGTCATCAATATTCGGCGTGGGCAGCATCTTCGTCACTTCAACGCCGGTAATTTTGCGCAGCGCCAGCGCATATGCAGCCTGATGTACACCGCCGCGTACCATCAGGTAGCCGATCGTGTCCCGCGCCGCCTGGCTCTCGCTCATTTGGTAGCAGCGATGCTTATGCATGCGTGCTCCGGTTTCCAGAAAGAAGTTGTGAAGCAGATCGGCAACCAGGTTGCCGCTCGAAAAGACAT
>CAXTMM010000004.1:25500-37179 GCA_964245415.1 uncultured Acidobacteriaceae bacterium
GACCAGAAGTGGCCCATTGAGTCCATGACCTGATGGCCGCCGCCGCCGACGATGGAGTGGTGGGTGTTGCGCAGGTTCTTTGCTGATTCGAGCGGCGCAGGTGAGTCGGTCGGCTCACCCTCTGGCACACTGTCCTCAAGCAGCAGGTTGATGGCGGTTGATACGAGTTCGACGTGGCCCAGCTCTTCGGCCGTGATGCTCGCCACAAGGTCATAGAAAGGCTTGAGTTTTTTCTTTTCCTTGAACGCAAAGGACTGATGCAGGTAATTATTCAGGGTCGACATCTCGCCGAACTTGCCGCCCAGCAGTTCCTGGATGGCAGCGGCTCCGTTAGGGTCAGGATTCTTCGATTTCTGGAGTGGGATCAAAAGCTTTTCTGTTCGCGTAAACATGGATTGGCCTTTCTGACGCTGTAAACGTGCCCCAGGGGGCAATGGCGGAGTGCGGATCAGGCGTGGCCGATGCAGTCGGGCGCTTAAACCGCTCGATGGAGGAGCTACCCTCAGTGCGATGCGATTGCGCGTGCCACACCGGGCTGTAGGACGAGTTGGGATTGATGCGGCCGCAATCATGGCAGGCTACCTAAGTTGCGGGCGGGCGGCTTGACGATCCGAACGCGAGCAACCTGGCTGGGGGCCTGGGTTGCGTGAGTGGGCTGCGAAAGCGGAGCTTCGCTATAGTGGAGCCATGCGCCGCCTGCTTGCCTACGCCGCCGTCTATCTGCTCTGGGGCGGCACCTACCTGGCGGTGCGTACGGTCGTGCTGGTGACACCGCCCTTCTCCGCCGCGGCTCTGCGCTTCCTGCTGAGCGGCGGTTTGCTGCTGGCCATCAGCCGCCTCGAGCGCGAGCCCTGGCCCACCCTGCGCGAGTGGAAGAACTCCGCCCTCCTCGGCCTGGTCATGTTCACCGTCAACTACGCCTGCTTCTTCTGGGCGGAGCAGCGCCTCTACTCCGGCGTGGCCGCGGTGCTGGTCGCAACGCTGCCCGTCTGGATGCTCCTGGCCGAGTGGATACTGACCCGAAAGCGACTCTCCATGGCAAGCGCAGCAGGCTCGGCTCTGGGCATCGCAGGCGTTGTGCTGGTCAGCTGGGCCGGCGCTCACTCGGCGGCGCATGGAGCCTCTATCCCAGGCCAGAGTGCGGCGCAAATCACTTGGGCCAGCTGCGTGCTGCTCACCGGCACCATCTGCTGGGCCGCCGGCAGCGTCTGGGGCCGGATGCTGGTCTTACCTCAGCGCCAAACCGTCCGCGCCGCGTTGCAGATGACTACTGGCGGCCTCTTCCTGGTCGTGCTCGCCCTTGGCGCAGGCGAGGCTCGCCCAGCCCTTGCCGCTATCGAACGATGGGACTTGACGATCTGGCTCTGCTTCGCCTACCTCATCGCTGCCTCGATCGCCGCTTTCACCGCGTACACGTGGCTGCTGGAGCACGAGCCCGCCAACCGCTTTTCCAGCTACGCCTACGTCAACCCGATTGTCGCGCTGGCACTCGGCGTCGGCCTTGCGCATGAGCGCGTCGCTCCCTTGCAGGTGCTGGGCGGTGGCCTGGTCCTGCTTGGCGTCTTCGCGACGCTGCGCGCGAGGTCCACCCCAGCCCGATCGCCCGAGAACAAGCTCGACACACAAGCTGCTTAAAGCAGCTTCATCGCGTGGCACACTGAACGGCTCGCCTTGTCCGCTCATCCGCGCGATACTAGAACCATGCCCCAGCAGCACAACAACACGGTCGCCGTCGCCATGTCGGGCGGGGTCGACTCCTCTGCAGTAGCCGCCATGTTGCATGCCCAAGGGTACGAGCTGATCGGGCTCACCTTGCAGCTGTGGAACCAGCGCAGGCTGGCCGGCAAAGAGGGCATGCCGGAGCAGGTCACCGGCCGCTGCTGTTCTATCGATGATGTGTATGACGCTCGCCGTGTCGCCGAGCGCCTCGGCATACCCTACTACCTGGTGAACGAGCAGGCCCGCTTTGAGCGTGACGTGGTGCAGCCATTTGTCGATGAGTATCTCGCCGGCCGCACGCCGATTCCCTGCTCGCTCTGCAACAACCATTTGAAGTTCGACCAGTTGCTCATCACCGCTCGCCAGATCGGCGCCGACCGCATCGCAACTGGCCACTACGCCCGCAACGCATATGACCCGAGCCGCGGACGCTGGATCCTGAGCCGCCCCGCCGACCACTCGAAGGACCAGACCTACTTTCTTTTCGGGCTAACGCAGGAGCAGCTTTCGCGTACCCTCTTTCCGCTGGGCGAGTACCAGAAGCCTGCTGTGCGCGCCATTGCGGCCGAGGCCGGCCTGGCGCTCGCGCAGAAGCCTGACTCGCAGGAGATCTGCTTCATCCCGGGTGGAGACTACAAGCGCTTTATTGATGCGTACCTTGAAGAGCAGGAGCGTGAGATGCCCGAGACTGCCGGCGCCCTTGTTTCGACCTCAGGCGAGGTCCTGGGCGAGCACTCAGGAGTGCATAACTTTACCGTCGGCCAGCGCAAAGGTCTCGGCCTTGCCGCGCCCAACCCGCTCTACGTTCTTCGGATCGACCGTGAAACTCACACGGTCACCGTCGGCAGCGAGCAGGAATTACTGCGCGATCGCTTTCACGCGCGTCGGCTAAATTGGATTAGCCTCGAGCCGACCCAATCGGCTGACCGTATACGCGTGCTGGCAAAGATCCGGCACCGCCATGAGCCCGCACCAGCTACACTCTCGCTGATCGACCAGGATTGTGTCGAGGTGACTTTTGACACGCCGCAGCGTGCCGTGACGCCAGGGCAGTCAGCCGTTTTCTACCAGCAGGATGAGGTCGTCGGTGGCGGATGGATCGAGTGAGCCCGGCTAGAAATCTGGCGTATCCACAACCACATGCGCCCGAGATTCTTCCGCAGCCGTTCCGTTGGCATACGGCCGTGCTGGCTTGCTCTTTGTGAACCACGACTCCAGCCCAGCGCGAAGCCCCTGCAGAATCCCGCTCACCTGCCGAACCGGCTTGTTGACCCCAGCCTGGATCGTCGCTCCGGCATGCGTCACCCCATCGAGGATAGCCGAGACCATTTCGTCCACGCGGTCGGCCTGGTGGCGCGTTTTATCCACTACCTCGCCAACAGTGGTGTTCACGTGGCGGGTCTGATCTTTGAGCGTAGTCGAAATCTCCACCAGGTTTGCCGAAATGACCTTCAGCTTCGGCGACAGATCCTCAGCGATCCCCCGCACCTGTACCAGGATCGGCAGCGCTTTGCCGCTCAGATCGGTCGAGAGTTTCTCGGCCTTCGCTACTGCCGTTCGAGCAATCAAATACAGGCCCAGAAACACGCCAGCCTGGATAATCACGCAGATCACAACCGCGATCGTAAAGATGAGAAAAAGGGTTTGCGGCACTGCGATTACCTGCATGGTCTGCTCTCTGTCTACTCAGTACGTTTTCTTTTTGCTGTCTCTGCATTTGCTGGCTAGACAGGCGTAACCTGCTGCTCCTGGCCATGGATGCGCCGGGAGCAGCAGGTTCAATGCTGCCTAAGCCTACTCGACAGGGATAGGATTGCTGGTGGGCGCAACCGGCGCTGCAGTCGTCTCGACATAGGCCTGCTTGCCCGCCTCGTAAGCTGCCTGAGCCTTGGTCGTATGCTCGTTCACCAGGTTGCGGCCCTGGTTGACAACATCGGTCAGCTTGCCCTTGCTGGCATCGACATAATCTTTGCTTTTGTCCACATACTCTGAAACCTGGCCCTTGCCACGCTCCACATACTCGGACACCTGGCCGCCTACTTCGCCTGCGCGCTGCTTGATGTACTCTCTTCTCCCGATCGCGCCCTGCACCAGCTCCTCGCGCGTCTCCTGGCCCGACTTCGGCGCATACAGCACACCCAGCAACGAACCGATTCCCAGTCCGGCGAGAAACCAGCTGAATCCACCACCGCTATTTGAGTCTGACATCGTTCTTTCTCCTATTGAATTCGCTCTAAAGATCGGACTGGATTTTAGATCCGTCCAAGGTTTCGCCGAGCGAGCCAAAGCACTCGTCTCGGGTGTAGATGCACGCATCGGCCAGCGTGCTGTACTGTATGCGTACATCCTCGGTGCGCCGGTCTATTGCAGAGTAACCGTCACCTGGGTGCTCGCCGAAAGACTGCCGCTCGTTCCACTTACCTTGACGGTGTAGGTGCCGGCAGGGGTACCCGGCAAGGCAGGCGGCGAGCTCGAAGAACCTCCACCGCATCCGATCACGCCCGTCACGCTTATCAGCGAAAGCAGCCCGGCCAGCGCCGGCCGGCCCCGCCGCCGGCGCGGCACTGTGAACAGCACCACCCAGCCCAGCGCTATGCCTGCACCTCGTGCGAACCACCGTTCCAGCGGCAAACTGTTCGCCGCCGAACCCGCCGTTGTCGAAACAGAAAGCACAGCCGTCACCGCACCTGTGCCGGTCACCGCCACTGTGGAGGGGAGACTGCAGGTCGGAGTCACGCCATTGCTTGCCGCCGTCACTGAGCAGCTCAGCGCGACCGTTCCCGTAAACCCATTCGCAGGAGAAAGCGTCAGCGTTCCGGTCCCACTCTGCCCTGGCGAGGCGATCATGATGCCGATGCTCGGAGCAGAGAGGATGAACGATGGCGTGGGAGGGAGCACGGTCACGGTCGTGGTGGCCGAGGACGGCAGATAGTCCATCTCGCCTGGATACCTTACGGCTATGCTGTTGGTCCCGGTTGCAAGCGCGGAGGCAGCAACGGTGAAGGTGGTCTGCTGGTAGACCGTTCCGTTGGCAAGTGTGCCATACACCGTGGTGGTCGTCGCGGACACAAAGTTGCCGCTGCTTGTGAGCTCCATGCTGGCATTTGGAGGCGTGTCGACGCTATCGGTGGTCAAGGTAGCAACAAGGGTGACCGAGGCGTCTGCTGCAATGCTTGTCGCGGAGGGCTGCAGGGCAAGAGACGTCTGGCCCTGAGTGACGGTGAAGGACTGGCTGGAACTGTTACTGCCTGTGAGACTTGCATCGCCGGTGTAAAGAGCCGTCATGGTGTAGCTCGCCGGATAGAAGGAGTCGATCCGCGTCTGTGCAACTCCGAGGCTGTTGAGCGAGACTTGATCGCCGTTGCCGTTCGAGAAGTCGAATTGTGTGTACCCGGTGGCAACGCCGTCGGGAACGATATTGCCCTGGCTGTCGCGGGTGGAATTGTTGCCGTAGCTCTGGGCGCTGGCAAAGGCGTAGAAGCCATAAGGGAATGTATTGCCGGGCTGGAGCTTGCCGGTGGCGGGGTCGTAGACCGCTATGTTCAGGGTGGTGGTGCTGGACTCGGCACCCACGGTGACGCTGAGGGGAGGCGCTGAGGTGCTGGCCGCATGGGTTGCGTCGCCGGCATAGTACGCCGAGACCGTGTAGGTCCCGCCGGGCAGGTTATTCGCGGTAAAACTCCCCGTACCATCGCTCGCCAGCGTCACCGTGTCAGTGCTGCTTGCAGCGTTGTTCGGGACCTTGCTGGTATTGGTGACGCTCACAGTGCCCGCCGCCCCGGCCGGGGTAACGCCGACGGCAAAGTAGAGCGGCGTCCCGTGCGTCACGGAGATGCCACCCGTACCGAGCGCGCCGGCCGAGGTACCCATCTCGAGGCTTGTGGATGTGCTGGTAAACACGGCGCTCGGCCACGCATTCACAAGCGCCGTGGCGTTTACGCTGCCCAGCCCGGCCGCCTCGCTATACCCGGGACCAGCGTTATAGCCGCTCAAGAAGCCGTTTCCGAGACAATCAAGGCTGCCTGCCACGCACGGCACCGAGTTGTTTCCCTGGATGGTGTGAAACACAGTCGATGCGCTGCTGCCTTTTGCCAGGTTGTAAAGCACATCGTTTGCCTGCCCCAGCCGCACCCCGCCCAGTGACTGTGATACAAGCGCCAGCATGCCGGCAAACGCAGGCGCGGCAGCCGACGTTCCGCCGACTCCGTCAAAGTTCGATTCGCTGCCAAACACCCCGCTCTCGGTCTGGCAGTTCGTGTAATTAGCGCTGTTACCATCTGTCGTGCTGTCTGAGCACAGCACCCATAGCGCCTGGTACTTGCCATTTGCCGACAAGAGCGAGACATCCGGCAGGTCGCGCAATCCATCCTCAGCAGTAATGGAGGTCTGGAAGGGGGGCTTGGGATAACCGGTGAGCGTGCCGGGGCAGACGCCGGCAGCAGCGACCGGGTTGGCTGGGTAGACAGCGCAGCTCGCCCCACCCCCAGTGGCAGCAATGTTGGTCGCGCCGCTTGTCGGATCCAGATAGGCTGAGTTCTCCGCCAAACTTCCATCGCTCATCACCGAATCGTTCCAGGCGAACTCCGGTATGTACCCCAGAGCCGTACCGTAGTATGGCGGTGTCCCACCCGCGGTGGTACTCACATAGGTCGCAAAGCTCGCGGCCAGAGCGTCGAAATCCGTGCCGCCCACTGCTATGTTGTAAGGTGTTGACGCCAGACCACTCACCGCCAGCCCCTGCGTGGCAAGCTGCTCGGTATTGTCGTCGTCGCATGCGGCCGAGCCGCTGTCCCCGCTCGAGACCACAACCGTAATCCCCTGCGAGGCTGCCTGCCCCCAAAGCTCTGCAAACAAAGCATTGCCTGACGCTCTCAGCTCAGCCTCGCAGTTGCCATAGCTCACGCTCAGGACTCCAACCTGGTTATCGTCGATCGCCCGCAGCGCAGCCAGGGTCAGCCCATCGGCCAGGTTGGTCGAAGCGGCCGTGTAGTAGTTGATCGCTGCTCCGGGAGCCAGTCCGCCCGAAATCTCTGTATCGAGCAGCGCCTCGATCGCATCGCCACCCGGCAGCAGCCCGGGATCATTCCCATCATTGACCACCTGCGGCAGGTGCGCCGCGTTCGTGTCGTTGAGCAAGGCCGTACGGTAGTTGGCCACGTCGTTCAGGTTCAGTTGCGAGTATCCCAGAACGCCGATCGTCACCCCTGTTCCATCCAGGCTCTTTGATCCTGCGTACTTCGCATTGAGGGCCGCATTCGGAGTGTTGTAGATCGTCGCCGCATCTGCCGGATCGACATACAGGTAATAGGTCGGGTCGGCCGGCATTCCAGTCTCGAGCGTCAACTGCGGCCTGATCCTCCGGCTCGCTGCGTCCCACGCACCCCTGGCACCGATCTCGTGCTGCGGCCTTGCCCGGAAGTCGTTCATCGGTGAGATCCCGGCCACCACCGGCGCCAGCGCCAACGGAATCTGCGGGTCCGAAGCATTCGCGTAGTGCTCCACCCCCGCCACCATGTAGCGATGGATGCTGGTATGAAACGCCCGCTCGACCATCCCCACCGTCCCCGAAAAGACGATCAGATTGCGGGCCTCGGGTACCCGCTCGATGGCCAAGCCCTTACCCTTCAGCCAGCCTGTCACCGCCGCCAGGTCGGCATCGGAGACTCCATACTTCGCCCCATACGAGGCCGGCGTCAGCCACTCCCGGTAATGCGGCGAGGCGGGGTTGCGCATGTCGCCCAGCGCGCGGTCAAGTCCAGCCGCCTGCGCACTCGAGCGCCGCAGCAGCATCATCATGCGCCCCGACGCAAGCCCCTCCGAAGCCGCACCGCGGTCGTAGCGAGCCAGCGCCAGCGGGTGCACATTGCCCTGCAACGTCGTCAGCACAGCATCCGAGACCGGCGCGACGATCCGGCTCGCCGGCTCTGTTACGCCGGCGCTCTGGGCCGCACTCTGCGCTTGCAGCCCCGCACCATAAATGACGCCCATTAACGCCAGGCCCGCTCCAAAAATCAGCGCACGCACGCAGAAGACAGATCCGGTTCGCAGTTTCATGCATTCCTACAGAAGGTGAGTTTGGACTCGCCTTAGAACGGGCGAGGAGAAGACTCGAGGACGGCGAAAGCGATGCACTGGGAAGCAAGGCAAATCGACACTCTGGCATCAAGAAGCTCGCTCTCTTGTATGAGAACCGGCGGCTCCGAGTCAAAGCAATTCTGGCCTGACCCGCTAAGGCCAGCCGGCTGACCTGAGCAAGCGTTACGCATCGCGCCCTTAACCGGCTCCAGACTCGGGTAAAATCGGGAAGCCGGGAGACGCTACACCCGAGGAGAGCACGCAGACAGGAACAGCAACGATGGCGCAATCGAATGTGATGGCAGCGCCGCGGACCCGAGGCATGGTGCTTGCGCTGCTCGCAGCCATGCTGCTGCTCGCCTGTGCCGTCTCCCTGCACCAGACTGCCTCCTCTGCACGCTCTGGCCGAACCGCAGCCGTAGCAATCACCGCAGCAGCTCCGCCTTCAGCCAGCCCCTACACCGTTCATGTCGAGGTCGAGCACACTCTCTTTCACCCCATGGACAACGTTGTCCTGCAGGTAGAGCGGATGGAGGGGCGTCTGGTGGCGACTGCAGGCGACACCATCTCACTGGACGACAAGAACTCCTTCTCGGTTCAGATTGATCAGGCCGTTACCCGGCTCTCTGCGCGCGACCTTTCCGCGCTCATCAACAGCTACCTGCTCCGCCGGGCCGACAGTGCTATCCGCCACGTAGACGTCAGCTTCGACGGCCAGCAGGTCGTGGTCAAGGGCAAGGTTCACAAGCTGCTCACCCTGCCCTTTGAAGGTCGCGGCGTGCTCTCCGCAACGCCCGACGGCGAGCTGCGCATGCACATGGATGACTTCCACGTGGGCGGCGTGCTCAACCGCAGGTTTCTCGCTTTGCTCGGCATCCGCCTGGACGACATGGCCCAGCCCCGTCACAAGCCCAGCTTTCGCGTCGAGGGCGACGATTTCCTCACCTCGCTTAACGAGCTCTTCCCGCCCCCGCGCGTCTATGGCCGACTCACGCGCGTCCACGTCGAAGGTCAGGAACTCGTGCAGGTCATCGGAGCCGAAGCGCCCGAGCACGCCCCTACCCCGAACTTCGAGCAGCCCAACTACATTCACTTTACCGGCGGCCGCATGCACTTCGGCCGCATGACCATGGACAACGTCGACCTCAAGATGGTGGACTCGACCCCCGGGAACCCCTTCGACTTCTCCCTTGATAACTACCAGCAGCAAATCGAGGCCGGCTACATAAAAATTTTGCCCAGCCAGAGGCTCGAGGTCTACGCTGGCGACTGGAACACCCTTGCTGCCCACCGAAAGAAGTAGTCTCCGTAAGGTTTGACTTCGCGCTCAGCCGAGATTAGCGTCAGAAAATGAATGCTCCCCGCTCCAGCAGGAGCCTTTCGACAGATCAGACAGGACTCTTCATGAAATCAGGCTTGACTCTTCGCCTGCTCGCACTCTCGTTCAGCCTTACCGCTGCCGCGGCCTACGCCCAGGACCTGGCCGGCTTTGAACAGAAGATCACCACCAAGGTCCTTTCCAATGGCCTTACCGTGATCCTCTGCGAGCGCCCCGACGCTCCCGTCTTCTCCTACTCGACCATCGTCGACGCCGGCGACGCCAACGATCCGACGGGCGAGTCCGGCCTTGCCCACATGTTCGAGCACCTCGCCTTCAAGGGAACTGAAGATATAGGCACCAAGGACTATCCGGCTGAAAAGATCGCCCTCGCCAAGGTTGAGGTCGCCTACGCCGCCTATGACGAGGAAAAACGCAAGCGCACAGGCCAGGACCCGGCCAAGCTGGCCCGGCTCAAGGCCGACTTCGACGCCGCGGAAAAAGCCGCCAACGACTACGTCATTCCGAACGAGTTTACCGAACTCGCAGAGGTCAACGGCGTCGCCGGCCTCAACGCCTCCACCTCGCTTGACTCCACCCAGTACTTCTGGAGCATGCCCGCCAATCGCTTTGAGCTCTGGGCCTACATGGAGTCGGACCGCATCGCCCACCCCGTGCCCCGCCAGTTCTACCGTGAGCGCAGCGTGGTGATGGAAGAGCGCCGCATGCGCATCGACTCAAGCCCTGTTGGCCGGCTGGTCGAGCAGTTTCTTGCGGCCGCCTACGTTGCTCATGCTTACCAGCGGCCCGGGGTTGGCTGGCAGAGCGAGCTTTCGCAGATCTCCGCCACGGAGGCGGACGCCTTCCACAGGAAGTACTATGTTCCGTCCAACATGGTCATCGCGGTTGCCGGCGACGTGAAAGCAGCCGACGCCATGCCGGTGCTCGAGAAGTATTTTGGCTCTATTCCTGCTGGGCCCAAGCCTGAGGGCATGGCCACCGTCGAGCCACCGCAACGCGCCGAGCGCACCGTCACCATCACAGACACCACCCAGCCGCTCTATCTCGAGGGCTACCACAAGCCTGACTACCTTGATCCCGACGATGCGGTCTACGACGCCATCCAGGACATCTTCTCGAATGGCCGCACCTCGCGGCTCTACCGTTCGCTCGTCCGCGACCAGCAGATCGCCGCCGAGGCTGAAGGCTTTTCTGGCTTCCCGGGCGACAAGTACCCGGGCCTGTTCGCCTTCTTCGCCGCGCCCAATCCTGGCCATACCAATGCCGAGCTTCGTACCGCCATCCACAAGGAGATCGACAAGCTGAAGACCAGCGACGTGAGCGATGCCGAGCTGACCATGTTCAAGACCCGCGCTCGCGCCGACCTGCTCCGCGGCCTCGGCGACAACGAGGGCCTGGCCACGGAGCTGGCCGAAAGCCAGCTCCGCTATGGCGACTGGCGCGAGCTCTTCCGTCAGCTCGACCGGGTCGACAAAGTGCAGAAAGCCGACATTCGGCGCGTTGCCAACAAGATTTTTGTGTCTACCAACCGCACCTGGGCCGAGGTGAACGCTGCACCCGAATCTGCGGAGCCAGCCGCAGCAGGCCAAGGCGGCGCCCAGTGAAGCTAACTCTTGTCGCAGCCGCGACCCTGATCATCGCCACCAGCCTCGCGGCCCAGACCACCGGCCACGTCACCATTCCCGCAGACGCCGGCCAAGCCAAACAACACGCCGGCTGGGAGTCAATCCCGGTACCCCCGCTGCCGCCCTTCCACCCAGTCCAGCCCCGCCGCATCGAGCTCAAAAACGGCGCGGTCCTGCTCCTGGTAGAAGACCACGAGCTTCCTTTCATTACCGGCTTCATCGACATCCACGGCGGCGAGCGCGACGTGCCTGCTGCCAAAGCCGGCCTCATCGACCTCTACGGGGAAGCCTGGCGCACCAGCGGCACGGCTACCAAGAATGGCGACGCCCTCGACGATCTGCTGGAAGCGAAAGCCGCCAAGATCGAGACCGGCGGCGACATCGACTCCACCTCCATATCGTGGTCCTGCCTTAAGAAGGACGAGTCTGAGGTCTTTGCGCTCATGCTCGACCTGCTCGAGCATCCTGCTTTCTCGGCCGACAAGCTCGCGCTCGCGCAGCAGCAGGAGGTCGCCGGCATCGTGCGCCGCAATGACAGCGCTTCGGCGATCGCCGGCCGGGAGGCAGGCCGGCTGGTCTACGGCAAGACCAGCCCCTACGCTCGCCAGCCGGAGGTCGGCTCCGTAATGGGCATCACCCTTGAGGACCTCAAGCACTGGCACGCGCAGACGGTGGTTCCGAACCGGATGATCATCGGCGTGAGCGGCGCCTTCGACGCAGCCGCGATGGAAGCCACTCTCCGCAAGGCCTTTGAGCCGCTCGCTCGTGGCACCGCAGCGCCCAAGCTTGACGAGCGCTTCGACCAGCCCAAGCCCGGCCTGTTCCTCGTCGACAAGCCCGACATCAACCAGAGCGTCGTCTACATTGTCGGACTGGGGACCCGGCGCGACCACCCCGACCACTACGCGCTCTCGGTCATGA
>CAXTMM010000004.1:37189-38376 GCA_964245415.1 uncultured Acidobacteriaceae bacterium
TTACAGGCTCGGTCGGCTCCTCCTACGACCATCCCGGCACCTTCCACGTCGTTGCCTCGACCAAGAGCGAGAGTACTACGGCCGCGACCGAAGAGATGCTCAAGGATATAGCCGAGCTCAAGACCAGGCCCTTTACCGAGGATGAGCTGCGCATGGCCAAGGACCAGCTGCTCAACTCCTTCGTCTTCAACTACGACACGAAAGAAAAAGTCCTCTCTGCCGCCGCACGGCTTGAGTTCTACGGCTACCCGGCTGACTTTCTCGATCGCTTCCGCACCGGAGTTGAAAAAGTAACTGTGGCTGACCTCGAGCGCGTGGCGAAAAGTCGCGTCAAGGCATCGAATCTCGACATACTCATCGTCGGCAACCAGGCTGAGTTTGGGCGCGGCCTGGCCGAGCTGAAGCTAGGCCCACCCCAGCCGATCGACATCACAATCCCTATCCCGCCCGAGCTCAAAAAACAAATGATGGGTGGCGGGCCAGGCCAGCAGTAGTTCGAGGATCAGGGGGCAGGGATCAGGCATTCAAGGCGGGGATGCGGGTAAGAAGTGGGTCACAGGCAGAGGCCCACCCAAGCGACCCTTTTGCATGGGTGCGATCGCAACAGGTTCACCAAAAGGAAGCACGCATGTCGTTTGCAATCGCCATCATGGCCGCCGGCAAGGGCACACGCCTGAAATCCAAACGTCCCAAGGTGCTCCATGCCATCGGAGGCAAACCGCTCCTCCGCCACGTCATCGACGCCGCACTCAAGGTCGTCCCAGCCCAGGACATTTACGTCATCGTCGGCCACCAGGCTGACCAGGTCCGCGCTGCCGTCCAAAGCACCGGCGTCCACTTCGTTGACCAGAAAGAACAACGCGGCACCGGGCACGCTATCCAGGCCGCCGCACCCGCTGTCAGCGGCTACGACAACCTGCTTGTCCTCTCCGGCGACGTTCCCCTGCTCCGCGCCGAAACCATTCTCAAGCTGCGGGACTTCCACCTGACCGAGCGCGCCGCCATGACCATCCTGACCGCTATGCCCGCCGATCCCCAGGGATACGGCCGGATCAAGCGCCGCTCCAAGTGCTCCGACGAGGTCGAAAGCGTCGTAATCGGCACTTCAGAAGTTGAGACCGAGTGCGCCGAAGTCGAGTTCATCGTCGAACAAAAATCCCTCACCAGGGACCAGCACGGCCTTCGCG